>JBMHDP010000308.1:0-5574 GCA_049889335.1 Planctomycetota bacterium | reverse complement strand
GGAGATCGACCTGATGCGCCGCGAGCTGGCGCAGAAGCGCAGCGCGCTGAAGCTCCGGCTCGAGCAGGACTCGGTCGAGCAGGCCAACCGCTACGTCGGCGCCGACGCGGAGATCGCGGGCAAGCTGTCCGACGTGATCGGCTCGCTCGCGGGGGACGACGGGGAGGTGCCCGCAGAGACGCTCAAGGACCGCTTGATGACGCTGGTGATGGACGTCGTCAGCGGCGAGCGCGAGAGCGCCGACAACGCGCGCAAGGCGCTGCAGGACCGCGAGGTCGGCAACCTGCAGCGGCGCATCGAGAAGCTCAACGCCACGCTCGCCTCGACCGAGCAGCGGCTCGCGGAGGCGTCCGCCAGCGAACAGGTCGAGTCCGGCATCTCGTCGATCTACCGCGAGGTGCAGGGGCTCGACGAGTCCGATCAACAGGCCGACAAGAAGAAGGAACTGATGGCCGACATTTTCCGCGCGAACCTCGAGCTGCAGAAGCGCAGCAAGGGCGCGTGAGGCCTCTGAAGCACTCGTCAAAGTCATGAGCGAAACCAGCGAAAGCACCAAGAAGGACCACGGCGTCCTCTACATCGGGATGGACCTCGGGACGTCGCGCACCTCGGTGTCCGCGAGCAACGGGGTCCGGGAGACCGTGTTCTCGACGGTCGGCTATCCGAAGGACCACGTCGCCAGCAAGCTGCTGCAGAAGGACGTGCTGTTCGGCAAGGAGGCCCTCGAGAAGCGCATGTCGCTCCGCCTCTACAAGCCGCTGGAGAAGGGCGTGATCAAGTCCGGCGCAGACGCCGACGAAGAGGCGGAGGCCAACATGAAGGCGGCGCGTGATCTGATCGCCGAGGCGATCCGGCTCGCCAAGCCGCGCTCCGACGAGCTCGTCTACTGCGTCATCGGCGCGCCCGCCGAGGCGACCATGAACAACCGCGAGGCGATCATCGAGGCCGCGCGCGAGACCGTCGACTCGGTGATGCTCTGCTCCGAGCCGTTCGCCGTCGCCTATGGCCTGGAGTGGCTCGAAGACGTGCTGGTCTGTGACATCGGGGCGGGCACGACCGACCTGTGCCGGATGCACGGGACGATGCCCGAGGAGTCCGACCAGGTCATGTTCGACGTCGCCGGCGACGCCGTCGACGCCGAGCTGGCGCGGCTGATCGAGGCGAGCTGCCCCGGCGCGCAGTTCACCGTGCAGATGATCAAGCAGATCAAGGAGCGGTACGGGTTCGTGGGCGACCCGCCGGAGCGCGTCACCGTCGAGCTCCCGGTCGAGGGCAAGCCGACGCCGTTCGACCTGACCGATCAGCTGCGCGACGCGTGCTCGATCCTGATCGAGCCGATCCTCGAAGGGATCAAGCAGCTGGTCGCCACGTTCGACCCGGAGTTCCAGGACAAGCTGAAGAGCCGCGTGCTGCTCGCCGGCGGCGGCTCGATGATCAAGGGGCTCGACACGGCCGTGGAGAAGGCCATGTGCGAGCGCCTCGGCAGCGGCAAGGTGATCCGCATCGAGGAGCCGATCTACGGCGGCAGCAACGGCGCGCTGAAGATCGCGCACGACATGCCCGAGGACTTCTGGGAGCAGCTGAAGTAGGCGGGGTCGCCTGCCTCGCTGCCAGCCCCGAAGGGCCGGCCCCAGCGGTTCAGGTCCCGGCGATCCAGAGCCCGGCGATCCAGAGCACAGCGGCCCGGACCTGGGCAGCTCAGACCCCGAAGTCGGTCTCGAGGAGCTTCCGGAGCTCCAGGAAGTCACGGATCTCGTAGTCGGCCTGCGTGCGTCCGTCGTGCTGGGCGTAGCGGCCGCTGCGACGGATCCGCACGGTGGTCCAGCCGAGGTCGTTGCAGGGGTCGATGTCGTGCTTGGGGTTGTCGCCGACGTAGATGCAGCGCGACGCGTCGAGGCCGAACGGCTCCAGGGCGCGCTTGTAGAGCTTGTGGTTGGGCTTGCTGAAGCCGACCTGGTCCGTGAAGAAGATCGCCGAGGGCGTCACGAACTCCAGCACGTCCAGCCGGACCAGCTTCTCCGCCTGCTTGATGGTGATGCCGGCGGAGATGATGCCGCGCACGAGCGGCTTGTCGGCGAGCCACTTCAGCGTCGCGTAGACGTCGTCGTAGACGGTCAGGCTGCTCTCCTTCGTGCCGTGGTAGGCGACCACGCCGGCGGCGACGATCACCGCGCGGTTGTGGCCCGCGTAGGAGCGCTCCCCGAGGCGGTCGAGCACCTTGTCGAAGTGTCCGCTGTAGTTGCTGGAGAACTCTCCGATGACGTCCTCGAGCTCTTGGATCGCCTCCTGCCGTTCGGCCTTCAGGCCCGCGCGGATCATCGCGTCGACGGCGTTTCGGCGGGCCTTGTCGGCGAACACGGTGGTCGAGAACAGCGTGTCGTCGATGTCGAAGAAGATCGCGTCGAGCGGCTTGCTCATGGTCGGGCCTCGGTGCAGGTGGTGGCGGCGGTGGGCGGAGCGACGGGGTCCGCCTAGTTGTGGCGCAAGCTGCGCGGCGAGGCAAGCGGGGCCAGCAGCGGGGGGCGTCCCAAAACCGCGTCGGGCCGCCCTGGATCACCAGGGCGCCCCGACGGCGTCGCAGCGGGTGCGTCCTCCTCGAGGAGACTAGCGCTCGCTCTCTTCGACGATGTCCGTGATCTGCGCGCGCACCATGACCATCAGGCTGCGGTTCTCGTCGGCCGAGCCCTCCTGCTTGAACAGGAAGGAGATCAGCGGGAGGCGCGAGAGCATCGGAACCTCGGCCCGGCGTTCGCGGGTCAGGACCTGGCGGAGGCCGCCGAGCAGCACGGTGCCGCCGTCGGGGACCTTGACCGTGGTCGAGAAGTTCGTGACCGTCAGGTTCGGCAGCTGCACGGTGACCGGGAGGGTCGAGCCGGCGAGCGACGTGGTGAACGTCGGGATCGGGCGCTGCAGCTCCGCGACGGTGGGGTTGAGGTTCAGCGTGATGTACTTCCGGTCGTTCTGGATGATCGGCTGCACGTCCAGGACGATGCCGTCCTGGATCACGTCGACCTTCGGGTCGGCGATGAAGGCTGCCTGGGCGACCTCGACGTCGAAGTCCCGCACGTAGGCGGTCTGGTTGATGACGGCGACGTGGCCGCGGCCCCGGTTGACGACCGAGAGGATCTGGCTGTTGACGATCTCGCCGTCCTGGCGCTTCTCGATCGCGCGCAGGATCAGGTTGAGCTGCGTGTCGTCGATCAGCGTCCAGCCGGCGGTGAGGCCGCCGGTCGGGCTGAGCACGCGGCCGAGGTCGTTGAGGAAGTAGTTCTCCGTGCGGGCGCGGATGTCGCCGTCGCTGCCGTCGTTGAAGAACGCACCGGCCAGCGGGTTGGCGGCCGGGTCGCCGGTGCCGCCGTTGTCCTGCCCTTGCGAGGCGTTGTTGACGAGGCCGTTGGTGATGTCGTCGAGGGAGACGGTGTCACCCTTGTTGCCCGAGCCGCCCAGGCCCCGGATGTCGATGCCGACCTCCTGCAGGAAGTTGCGGGAGATCGTCATGAACTTCGAGTCGATGGTGACGATCGGCGTCTGGAAGCGACGCATGTTCGCCAGCACCTGGACCAGCTTGTCCTGCATCTCCGGGCTCGCCGTGACCGACAGGAGCCCCGAGTCCTCGAAGCGGATCTCGACGCCCTCGCCTTCCCAGTAGGCCGGGTCGGTCGCGCTCGTGAGCGTGTCGACGAGGTCGGTGCCCTCGATGCCCGCGATCGGGTCGTCGCCTTCGCCGCCGGTGCGCGGGACGTCGCCCTCGTCCTCGGTCGGGATGTCGCGGATGGTGGGGGGCAGGAACTGCGTCTGCTGGAAGATGAGGTCCTTGACCGGGTAGATCTCGGTGATCAGCGTGCCCGAGGCCTGCGACTTGTCGCCGACCACGACGACGCCGTCGCGGATTGTCCAGGCGAGCCCCTCGGTCTGGCCGACCATGTAGTTGAGGAAGTCGCGGAGGGTCATCGACGACGCCAGCTCGATGACGACCGTGAGGCTCTCGTCGTCGATGACGGTGCGCGCCTCGGGCGTGGTCAGGATCTGCACGCCCGTGATCAGGCTCAGGTTCTTGAGCACGTCGAGGTAGGCGCCGGTCTCGTCCGTGTAGGTGAGGCGGCCGACCTGCGCCGTGTTGACGCGCTGGGTCAGCGCCGCGTCCTCGGGGCTGAGCAGGCGGGTGTCACCGCGGCGGGTGCTGCGCTGGTTGGCGCGGTCCCAGACCTCGTTGTCCATCACCAGGACGTCGGTCTGCGGCGTCTTCAGCTCTTCGTGCGCTTCGAGCATCTTGCGGATCTCGAGCGCGCGCTGGCGCCAGTAGTTGTCGTTGGCGGAGTCCCGCGCGCCCTTGGTGGCGGCGTTGAGCATCTCGTAAGCCAGCGAGTTGGACGGGTCCATCTCCAGCGCGCGCTGCGCGAAGTCCTGCGAGCGCTCGAACTGGCGCGCCTCGTAGGCGACCTGCGACTCCTTGATCAGCCCGTCGACCTGCGCGACCTTGCGCGCCTGGTTGCGCTCGAACTCGCGACGCAGCTGCTCGGCGAGCTGGGCGTTCTCGGCCGCCTGGCTCTCGCGCTGCTGCTCGTCGTAGAGGCGCTCGGCCTCGGCCTTGGCGGCGTCGACCTGGGCGGGCAGTCCCATCCAGTCGACGTCGTTCTTGATCTCGATGGCCAGCGCCGCGCGGCGGAGCTCTTCGATCGCGCCGGCGAAGTCCTTGTCCGCCACGTGCTGTTGCGCGTTCTTGAGCTGCGTCTGGACCGTGGCCCGCGCGCGCTCCTCGGCGATCTTCTGCAGGCGCATCACCTCGTCGCCGTAGGTCGTCAGCACGCCGATCGGCTCGCCGAGCTCCGCCTGCACGGCGGCCAGCTCGCTGCGAACGCGCTCGTTCGCCGGCGCCATGTCCTTGGCCTTGAGCAGCTCGAGCTTGGCGGCCTGCAGCTCACCTTGCATGCGGAGCTTGCGGGCGTTGTCGAGCCAGTTGGCGACCAGCACGGCCTTGCGCTGCTCGGCGACCTTGCCCTGACCCTGCGGGTCCTGGCCCGAGGCGGTGTCCGGGGTCGTGTCCGAGAAGAACGCGTCGGCGGTGAGCGTGTCGGTCATCGCCACGCCGCCGTCCGAGGCGCCAGAGGCCTCCGAGATCGGCTGCGTTCCCGGCTCGTTGGAGCCGTCGGTGGGGAGAGAGCATGAGGCCGCCAGGAAGGCGACCGTCAGCGAAGCAGCGAGAAGGCGCGGATGTTCGAGAGCCATCGTTTCACGCTCGGTGCGTAAGCAGAATGCGAGTAGTCCCGATGGGAGCGGGACCATTTCCGTGACGAGGACAAGTGACCGGTGAACAAACACGACGCCGGGGGCGCCGCCGCATGTGGAGGGGACTCACATGCGACCGATCGAGAGGGACTTGCGACGACAAGGAGCGGACTGAAACGTGTCAAGGCGGCAGCAGCCGCCCGTTCACGAAGGCCAGAAACTAGCCGTAGGCAGGGGGTCGTGCCAGTGGTTTTTCACGGCGCAGCAGGGGGTTGGGGCGGCTCTCGAGCGGTCGCAGCGCGGCGTCGACGCGCCGCCGCAGCGTCCGGCCGCGCGAGGGCGCGCCGG
>JBMHDP010000307.1:0-15505 GCA_049889335.1 Planctomycetota bacterium | reverse complement strand
GTCTAGCTGGCTGCGCATCCTGCTGACCCTGGTCGGGGTCGCGATGGGCGTGGCGATCGTGGTGGCCATCTACGTGATGGACTTCAACACGATCCAGAGCCGGCTGCTGCAGCAGGACCCGCAGCGCGGCTGGGTCGACCTGGAGGTCCTGCCCAAGGCCGTCGACGTCGACGCCGCATCGGTCCGCGCGGACCTGCTCGCGCGCGAGGGCGTGCAGGACGTCGCGGTCTGGCGCGAAGCGCGCGGCGTCGCGGTGGGGGCGCGCGACCCGCTGCCGCTGTCGGTGTTCGGGCTCGGGCCGCTGCTCGACACGTCGGCGTTCGCCCACTACGTCGTCAACCGCGGCCGGGACCTGGCGGCCTCGGACCTCGACGGTCGACCCGGCGTGCTGCTGGGCGGAGAGGCTGCGCACCTGCTGGGCGTCGACGTCGGCGACACGCTGACGCTCGGCGAGCCGCCGCTGCAGCAGCGCGTGGAGTGTCGGGACGGACAGCTCGTGCCGATCCCGCTCCCCGACGGCGCCGCGCCGTTCTCGACGACGGTGGAGGTCGTCGGCGTGCTCGCCCACCAGAAGCTCGGCAAGCGCGCGGCGGGGCTGATGGCGGTCACGACGCTCTCGCTCGCCGAGCGCCTGCGGCCGGTCGGCGGCAGCCTGTTCCACATCCTCCGGGAGCCCGGCACGGACCTGGACCGCATGCGGCAGGAGCTGCGGGTCGATTACACGGTGCAGGACGTGCGCGGCGCGATGATCGGCGAGGGGGCCGACGAGCGCGCGTTCCGAAACGGCCTGAAGATCCTCGGCGGCCTCGCGCTGCTGCTCGGCATGTACGTGGTCTTCCAGACGCTGTCGCACGCGCTGGTCGCGCGGATCCGGCAGCTGGGCCTGCTCCGCTGCCTCGGCGCCGGCACCGGCGCGATCACGCGCATCTTCCTGCTCGACGCGCTGATGCTGGGGCTCGTCGGCTCGGCGCTGGGCGTCGGCCTCGGCCTGCTCCTGGCGCTCTGGCTGCAGAGCCAGCGGGTCAGCTCGCTGGGCCTCGGCAAGGAGTGGGCGACGTTCGAGGTCCCGTGGTTCCCGGTGCTCTGGACCGCGGCGCTCGGGGTGCTGTTCACGCTCGCGGGCGCGATGTTCCCCCTGGTGCGCGCGCGCAAGGTGCCCGCGCTCGACATCCTGCGCGCCCGCGGCGTCGCGCCGGGCAACGACGACGGCGTCGACCTGCTCAAGGGCGTGCACCTCTGGATGTTCGGCCTCCTGGTCCTGGCGCTGCCGCTCGCCTACCTCGCGATGACGCCGCTGGCGGTCGAGGAAGGCCAGGAGACGCGCGCGGTGCTGCTCGAGCTCGCGGGCATCCTCGGGTTGTTCGGCGGCGTGCTGCTGCTCGCGCCGGGGCTGACGACCGTGCTCGGCCGGGTCCTGCTGCTGCCGTTCCGGCCGTTCGCCGCGATGTCGACGTGGCTGGTCGACAAGGTCCTGCAGCGCGCCGGCGGCCGCGTCGCGGCGGCCGTGTGCGGCCTGTCCGCGGTGATGCTCGCGACGCTCGGCCTCAAGACGCTGACCGGCTCGCTCGAGGCCGAGGTGCGGCAGTTCGGGCGGGCGGCGCTGCGTGACGTGCTGATCGTGCAGTGTGAGCCGACCGACCGCGCGACGGCGCAGCAGCTCGCCGCGGTCCCCGGGGTGCGGCGCGTCGACGCGTTCGAGGGCGAGGTGCGCGACGGCGGCTTCCTGTTGCGCGGGCTCGCGCTGGAGAGCGCGGCGGCGCCTGGCGGGCCGCTGGAGGGCCACGCTTCGGCCGCGCGTCGCTACGCCGACCTGCGCGGGCGCGCGCTGGTCGCGAGCAAGCGGCTGGCCAAGGCCCGCGGTTGGAGCCCGGGCGACCTCGTCGCGCTGCGCGACAAGAACGGCGCGCCGGTCAGCTATGAGGTCCTGCTGGTGAGCGACCGCGCGGGGTTCGACAGCGACGAGCGCGCGTTCGCCGTCTGCGCGCCACGCTGGCTGCGTCAGGACTTCTGCGTCGGCGAGCGCGCCGTCGAGCTGCTGACGCTGCACCTTGACCCGCCGGTCAACCTCGAGGCGGTGCGCGCCGCCGCGCGGGCGACGCTCCCGCCCCTGCGGCGCAACAAGACCGGCGCCGAGGTCGAGGCCTACCTGTCCCGGGACGTCGCGCGCGACTTCCTGCTGTTCGACCTGCTGCTCTTGCTGATGCTCGGCCTCGCCGGCGTGGGGCTTCTCAACGGCATGACCATCGCCGCGCTCGGGCGCGCCCGGGAGCTCGGCGTGCTGCGCGCGCTGGGCATCCGAAGGGCCGCGCTGGCGGGCAGCTTCCTGATCGAGGGCGCCGTGGTCGCCGGGCTCGCCAGCGCGCTGTCGCTCGGCCTGTGCGTGCCGCTCGGCCAGGTGCTCGTCTTCGGCATGAACGCGGTCGCCCGACTCGACGCGCCGCTCGCCGTGCCGTGGGCCTGGTTCGTCTACGCGCCGGCGCTGGCGTTCGTGACCGCGGTGGTCGCGTCGATCGTGCCGGCATGGCGAGCGCTGCAGCAGAGCCCCAGCGAGTCGGTGCGGTACGAGTAGCCGTGGCTCGGCGGCTTCGCCCTGCGGCTCACGCTGTGGTCCGCTGGATGGGCGCGCGCGCGCGGCTGGAATGCGGCCGCGATCGCGGGTACGACTCCGACGCAATGACCGAACGAGCCTCCTGGCAACGCACGCACACCTGCGGCGATCTGCGCCTCTCCCACGAGGGCGAGGTCGTCGTCCTGAACGGCTGGATCGAGAACCACCGCGACCACGGCCAGGTCGTGTTCGTCGACCTCCGCGACCGCTACGGCGTGACGCAGGTCACGGCGCACGGCGAGAACGAGGGGATCGTCGACGGCGCGCTCGCGTTGCTCCAGCGCCTCGGCGCCGAGGACGTCGTGTCGATCCGGGGCAAGGTCCGGCGCCGCGAGGGAGACCTCGCCAACAAGGACCGCGCGACCGGCGACGTGGAGCTGCTCGTGCAGGAGGTCGTCGTGCTCAACGAGTCCGAGCCGCCGCCTTTCGAGGTGCTGGACGAGGTCGAGGCCAACGAGGAGCTGCGCATGCGCTACCGCTACCTCGACCTGCGTCGCCGGCCGCTGCAGGAGGCGATGATCAAGCGGTCCCGGTTCACGACGGCGGTGCGGACCTTCCTGCAGGACAACGGGTTCGTCGACATCGAGACCCCGATCCTCACCAACAGCACGCCCGAGGGCGCGCGTGACTACCTGGTGCCCAGCCGCGTCCACCCGGGGAAGTTCTACGCGCTCCCCCAGAGCCCGCAGGTCCTCAAGCAGATCTGCATGATCGCGGGCGTCGACCGCTACTACCAGATCGCGCGGTGCTTCCGCGACGAGGACCTGCGCGCCGACCGGCAGCCGGAGTTCACGCAGGTGGACCTGGAGATGTCCTTCGTCGAGGAGAACGACGTGCTCGACCTCGTCGAGCGCACCGTCGTGCACGCGTTCCGGGAGGGGTTCGGCGTCGAGCTGCCCACGCCGTTCCCGCGCATGAGCTTCGAGGAGGCCATCGGGCGGTTCGGGAGCGACAAGCCGGACCTGCGCTTCGGGATGGAGCTCGTCGACTTGACCGAGCACGCGGCGGGCTCCGCGTTCCAGGTGTTCGCCGGCGCGGTCGCGGGCGGCGGCGTCGTCAAGGGGATCTGCGCCAAGGGCGCGGCGGCGGCCTACAGCCGCAAGAAGATCGACGCGCTGACCAAGCACGCGCAGGAGTACGGCGCCAAGGGGCTCGCGTGGGCCAAGGTGACCGAGCAGGGCGTCGAGGGTTCGATCGCCAAGTTCTACGAAGGCGCCGCGGGCCAGGCGCTGATCGACGCCATGGGGGCCGAGCCTGGCGACCTGCTGCTGTTCGGCGCGGACCAGGCCAAGGTCGTGCACCGGGCCCTCGGCGAGGTCCGCCTGAAGCTGGGCGGTGAGCTCGGCCTGCGGGACCCGAAGACCTTCGCGTGCTGCTGGGTGCTCAACTTCCCGATGTTCGAGTGGAACGAGGACCACCAGCGCTGGCAGTACGCGCACAACCCGTTCTCGGCGCCGGTCGACTGGGACAACACCGACTTCGAGCGGGACCCGGAGTCGCACCGCAGCCGCGCGTACGACTTCGTGATGAACGGATGGGAGCTGGGCTCGGGCTCGATCCGGATCCACCGCCCGGAGCTGCAGAAGAAGGTGTTCAACTTCCTCGGCATCAGCGCCGAGGAGCAGCAGCGCAACTTCGGCTACATGCTGGAGGCATACAAGTACGGCGGCCCGCCGCACGGCGGCATTGCGCTGGGCCTGGACCGGATGGTCGCGCTGGCGCTCGGTCGCGACGGCATCCGGGACGTGATCGCGTTCCCGAAGACCGCGATGGCGGTGGACCTGATGAGCCAGGCGCCGAGCGCGGTCACGTCCGCGCAGCTCGACGAGCTCAAGATCCAGCGCCAGCCCGCGGGCGACGACGCCGGGGACGAGTGAGCCGCCGTCGCCTCGCGACGGCGCTCGCGCTGCTCGCGGGCGGCTGCGTCGAGCCGCCGCTCGCGCTGCCTCGCGCGCCGTCCGCGTCGACGGAGCCGCGCCCGACGGCGGCGCAGCTGCGCTGGCAGCAGGCGGAGTTCGGCGTCGTGTTCCACTACGACCTGCACGTCTTCGCCGACGGACGCTACGTGCAGCGGGAGGCTCGCGCGCGGCCCGCGGTCGACGTGGACCTGTTCGCGCCGGCGTCGCTCGACACCGACCAGTGGGTCCGCGCCGCCAAGGCCGCCGGCGCTCGGTTCGCGATCCTGACCGCCTCGCACGAGACGGGCTTCCGGCTCTGGCGCTCGGACGTCAACCCCTACAGCGTCGCCGCGACGCGGTGGGGGCAGGGAGGCCGCGACCCGGTCGCGGAGTTCCACGCCGCGTGCCTCCGGCACGGGCTGCTCCCCGGGGTCTACGTCGGCACGCGCTGGAACGCGCAGCTCGGCGTCGCGGACTTCCGCGTCACGGACCGCAGCCCGCTCTCCCAGGCAGCTTACAACCGGCTCGTGGAGGCGGAGGTCACCGAGCTCTGCACCCGCTACGGGGCTTGGTTCGAGATCTGGTTCGACGGCGGCGCGCACGGCCCTGCGCAGGGTGGTCCGGACCTGCTGCCGATCGTGCAGGCGCACCAGCCGGACGCGTTGTTCTACCACAGCCTGGAGCGCGCAGACGCGCGCTGGGGCGGCTCGGAGTCCGGGACCGTGCCGTATCCCTGCTGGGCGACGTTTCCGTTCCGGGCGACGGGGGCTGGCGAGACCGCGCCCCGCGAGATCGCGGCGGACGGCTTCGCGCTGCTCAAGCGCGGCGACCCAGAAGGCCGCTGGTGGATGCCGGCGATGTCCGACGCGCCGCTGCGCGGGCGCGGCGGCCACGAGTGGTTCTGGGAACCCGGGGACGAGCGGCTGCTCTACCCGGTCGACGCGCTCGTCGACATGTACTGTCGATCCGTCGGTCACAACTCGACGCTGATCCTCGGCGCGACGCCCGACGACCAGGGGCGGTTGCCCGCAGCAGACGCGGCCCGGCTCCGCGAGATGGGCGAGGCGGTCGCGCGCCTCTTCTCGCGTCAGGTCGCGGGCGCCGAGGCGATCCCGGCGGGCGGCGTGGTCGAGCTGCCGCTCGAGGGCGCGTTCGACGTGCTCGTCCTGCAGGAGGACATCCGGCGCGGCGAGCGCGTGCGCGCCTACGACGTGCAGGTCCGCGCTGGGGGCGTCTGGCGGACCGTCGCGCGGGGGAGCTGCGTCGGTCACAAGCGGATCCAGCGCCTCGACACGCCCGCGCGCGGCGACGCTCTGCGGGTGCAGGTCACGTCGTCGCGGGGTCGGCCGCGGCTGCGGTCGGTGTCGGCGTTCCTCGCGCCGTCCGGCTCGTAGCCGCGGCGTCCGATCAGGGCTGCTCGACGAAGACCTCGCCCTGCACGTTGCCGGTGATCCGGTTGTCCACCGGGAGCGCGGCTGGGTCCACGGGCGTGTTCTCGATGCGCACGCCGTACTCGAGGTTGTTCTCGATGTCGTTGTCGAACACCGTGACGCCGCTGCTGTCCCGGAGCCGCACGCCGCTGCCGGCGTTGTCGCGCACGACCGAGGTCTCGAGCGTCACGTTGACGGCGTCGCGGATCAGCACGCCGTGATCGACGTTGCCGCTGACGAGGCAGTCTGCGACGACGACGTCGACGGCCGCCTCGCGGATCCGCACGCCGTAGTCGAGGTTGTCGGTCGCGTCGCAGTCGCGCAGCGTGACCCCGGTCGACTCGCGGACCTCGAGCCCGGCGCCGCCGCAGGTCGACGCGTGGACGCCCTGGACGAGCACGTCCTCGCAGTCGCGGACGCGGACGCCGCCGTAGGGCGCGGCGACGTGGAGGTCGCGGATCTCGACGCCGACGGTCGAGCGGACCTCGACGGCGGCGGCTTCGAGGCCGGGCGAGCCGGTGAGCACGGTCGCGCTGCCCTGGCCGACGAGGATCAGCGGCTTGCGCACCACGAGGCGGCCGGCGAACTGGCCCGCGCCGATCATGACGGTCGCGCCGGAGGGCGCCTCGTTGATCTGCTGCTGGATCTGCTCCAGGTCGCCGGCGAGCACCGGGTCGATGGAGATGGCGGCGTTCTCCGCGCTGTTGTCGTTCGAGCTGCTGCCGCTCGAGCAGGCGGTGACGGCGAGCAGGGCGAGCAGCGGGACGATGCGGGGGAAGGTCTGGGTCATTTCCGGGTTGTTGTGGGTCCTTGGGGTGCTGGGGGCCAAATGTCTGAAGTGGGTAGTAAGCGATGGGTGTGAGGCGGCAATACCCACAAAGGCGGCCGCCACTTGCGGCTCAACGCAAGGTTGGTGGCGACGACGACGCATGGTGCCGCGCGCGCCGCGCAACCTCGCGCGGGTGCGGTGCGGGGGCAGACGGCTTCGCGCCGGACGCCGCGCCCCGCGCCCTGGCGCGCGCCCTCGCGGAGCGACGGTCGCCGCCGGAGGCCTAGAGCCGGAAGGCCTCGTCCGTCGGGCGGCAGACGCGCTTGAGGTGGAGCGGTCTCCGCAGGCCGTCCTGGCCGTGCTCGGCGGCAGGGCGGGTGCGCGCCTGCCACTCCTCGAAGACCTCCATCGACTTGCCGATGTCGACGTAGACGTCGCCGTAGCGATCGCCGGGCTCGGCCTTGGTGACGGTGACCTTCTGGTGCCAGCAGTGCATGCCGCTGATCGGGTCCGGCTGTGCCGGGAAGGTCATGTTCTGGTGCACGCCGCCGCTCGACCACCAGACCTTGTCGCTGTCCTGGTCCTCGGACGCGAACCGCTCGACCGGCTTGGTGCGACGCATTAGGTAGGCGCTGTCTCCCACTCTGCGCAGGTCGACGTCGTGCAGCTGCCAGTGGTTGCCGGAGACCTGGTCGCCGCCGACGGTCCAGCGGCCCATGTGGTGGCTGCAGGCGACCACCCCCGGGCGCACGCCTTCGGTGACCCAGACGGCGTTGACGTAGTAGCCGGTGCGGGTGGTGACGCGGATCAGCTCGCCCATCTCGACGCCGACGCGACGCGCGTCGTCGGGGTGGATCCAGACCGGGTTGGTGTTCGACAGCTCGCTGAGCCACTTGCTGTTGGCGCTGCGGGTGTGGATGAGGGTCGGCAGGCGGAAGGTGGGCACCAGCGCCATCTCGCCGCCCTCGCGGTCGAGCTTCGACTCGTCGATGTGGCTCTCGAGGTAGGTCGGCGTCGCGTGCTCGGGCCAGCCCCAGTCCGCCATCGTCGGCGAGTAGAGCTCCAGCTTCTTCGAAGGGGTGTGGAAGCCCTGCATGCACCGCTCGCCGTCGTAGACGCCGAGGACCTCACCGTCCTTGTGCACGACGCCGAGGTCAGGGTCGACCGCGTAGTCGCCCGGGGGCAGCTCGGTCTCGTGGGTCTTGTAGACCTGGTCCTTGACCAAGAAGCAGCCGTGGCGGCGCATGTAATCCAGCGGCGAGTGGCCTTCGGCCGCCGCGGCCTCAGGCAGGCCCGGGACCGAGTTCTCGAAGATCCACTGGTAGTACTCGTCGATGGTGACGCGCTCGCCCGGACGGTAGGGAGACTCGAAGTTCTCCCGGATCCCGAGGGCGCCGTCCGGGTCGATCTTCCACGACAGCGCGATCCAGAACTCATCCTCCTCCCACACTTCGCCCGGGTTGACCTCATAGGTCCACTCGAACTCCTTGCCCTGCCGCTGGGCGAGGACGCGGTGCACCGGCTGGCGGAACCCGATCCAGGTGGCCGCGTGGGTCTCCTGGCTCATCAGGTCGTGCCGCTCGGTGGCGTGGCCCATCGGCAGCACGAAGTCAGCCCAGCGCGAGGTCTCGTTCCACGTCGGCGACAGCATGACGTGGCAGCCGACGGCGTCCGGGTCCTCGAACATGTCGATCCACATCGCGCCGTCCGGGTTGGTCCAGACCGGGTTGTAGACCCGCCCGAACCAGGTGTCGATCTTGCCGCGGCCGCTCTTGACGAGGTGCGGCAGGCAGAAGCTCAGCTCGTGGTGGGAGAGCGGCCACTCGTTGGGGTAGAGCAGCTCGCTCCAGACGTCCTGCGGGCGCGGCTTCTTGAACGGCGCGGGCACGAACTTGTTCGTGCCGCTGCCGGCGGTGCCGCCGACCGACGCGACCGCGCCGACCAGCACGCTGACGAACTGCAGGTTGCGCGCGACGGCCCAGCCGCCCTCGTTGCCGGCGGCTGCGTTGCGCCACACGTGGCTCGCGAACTTGCTGCCCGCCTTGCCGCTCTCCTTGCCGACCTGCTCGATCGTGCTCGCCTCGAGGCCGGTGATCGACGCCGCGTGCGCGGGCGTCGCGAACGCGTAGTCGTCGCGCAGGCCCTGCTGGAACGAAGCGAACTCCTCAGGGCGCCCCTTGGCTCGCTGGTAGGCGCGCCAGTCGACCCAGGTTCGGAGGAAGTCCCAGTCGACCAGGTCCTCACGCAGGATCACGTGGGCGAAGCCGAGCAGCATCATCGCCTCGGTGC
This sequence comes from Planctomycetota bacterium, assembly GCA_049889335.1. Taxonomy (GTDB): domain Bacteria; phylum Planctomycetota; class UBA1135; order UBA1135; family UBA2386. The sequence goes on along the minus strand of JBMHDP010000307.1, from coordinate 6,511 downwards.
CGGGCCGCGTCGCGAGCCAGTAGTCGGCCATGCTCGCGGTGTTGGAGAGCCGGACGTCGCAGGCGGCCAGCTTGCCGCCGTTCATCTTCGCCTCGATGATCCGCTGCGCGTGCGGGTTGAAGTAGTGCCCGGTCTCCAGGTGGGCCGAGATCAGCAGCGTGAACTCGGCGTTCTCGTAGTCCGGCGACGGGCGGTCGTAGCCCGACCACAGCGTGTAGCCGAGGCGCGCCGCGGCGCTGCAGACGTTGGTGTGTGAGTTGTGGCCGTCGACGCCCCACGCCTGCAGGACGCGCTCGACGTAGCCGTCGTGGCCGGGGCGTCCGACGTGGTACATCACCTCGGTCTTGCGGTCCTCGACGATGGCCTTGCGGATGCGCGCTGCGAGCGTGTCGATCACCTCGTCCCACGACACGCGCTCGAACTTGCCGCTGCCGCGCGGGCCGACGCGCTTCATCGGGTAGAGGATGCGCTCGGGGTCGTCGATCTGGTTGACCGTGGCCGGGCCCTTGGCGCAGTTGCGGCCGCGGGAGCCGGGGTGGTAGGGGTTGCCCTCCACCTTGCGGATCTTCTGCGTCTCCTTGTCGACGTAGGTGATCAGCCCGCAGGCGGCCTCACAGTTGAAGCAGATGGTCGGAACCAGCGCGTAGTTCTTCTTGACGCGCTTGGGCCACGCCTTCGCGTCGAGCTCCTCCCAGTCGTCCCACTTCTCGGGGGGCGGAAAGCTCTCGAGCGGCGTCATGCGCATCTGGTCGGGCGACTGCATGGGGCTAGGTTACGTCTGCGTGTCGAGGGGGTCTAGATGTGCGTCGGGAGGCGCGCGGCGCGCGTCAGTTCGCCCCCGACGAGTCGTCGGGCGCGACGCCGAGCTGGCTGCGCGCGCGGTCGACCGCGCGTCCGAGCTGGTTCACGCACGGGTCGCAGCTGCTGCTGCAGCACCAGCGCCACGTGGCGTCGGCGAGGTCGAGGTGGCGCGCGACGAAGCTCGCGTAGCTCTCGTCGAGTCCCTCGGCCGCGCACGCAGCCGCGAGGTGTCGGCGGGCGTCGTGATCCAGGTCGAACAGGTCCATGGCGGGCGCCGCGCGGCGCCACCGGAATGTAGGACACCGGCGGCCCTCGACGAGGGAGGAACCCGCGAAGATCGCGGGGTGGGTCGCTATCGTCGCTCGCATGGTCCACTCGATCCCGACCTTGTCCCTCGCGCTCGCGCTCCCAGCGTGTCTGCTGGCGCAGCAGCCGCTCTCCGTCGAAGAGGCCCTGAGCCTTCAGCAGGTCGCCAGCCCGCAGCTGGGGGACGGCTTCGTCGCCTTCCAGGTGGTCGTGCCGCGGCCGATCGCCGACGGCCCCGGCGGCAGCTACCTCAACGTCGGCGTCTTCGAGGCAGGCGCGGTCCGCATGCTCGTGGCGGGCAAGAAGTCGGCGGGCGCGCTCGCGGTCCGGCCCGCGACGCGGCAGGTGTCGTTCCGGGGGCGGGCCGGAGACCGGACCCAGGTGCTGCTGATGGACATCGACAGCGGCGACGTGTCGGCGTTCGGCCCCACGCCGTCGGTCGCGTCTTATCGATGGCGCCCGGACGGCAAGGCGGTCGCGTTCACGTCGCTGGACCCGGTGCCGGCGGCGCGCGCCGCGGCCCAGGAGCGCGGCTTCCGACCGGTGGTCGTCGACGAGGGCTGGCGGCACCTCTCGCTCTGGGTCCACGAAGAGGGCGGCGAGCCGCGGCGCCTGACCGAAGGCGTGACGGTCTACGACTTCCAGTGGTCCCCCGACGGCCGGCAGCTGGCCTGCGCGATCGCGCCGGAGAACACCGTCGACGCGAGCTACATGAGCAAGCGGCTGCACCTCGTCGACGTCGCCACCGGCGGCGTGACGCCGCTCGTCGACAACCCCGGCAAGCTCGGGGAGTTCGCGTTCTCCGGCGACGGCGCCACGCTCGCCTACATCTCGGCCGCGGACCGCAACGATCCTCACGCCGGCACCCTCTACGCGTGCGACGTCGCCTCGCGCGAGGTGACGCCGCTGACCTACGGGTTCTTGGGCATGGTGCAGCACGTGCACGCCTACGGCCCCGGCTTCATCGTGCAGGAGAGCCTCGGCGTGCGGGTGCGGCTGCGCGGGGTCGCGCCCGACGGCCGTCCCGCGTGGACCTTCGAGCCGGGCGAGGGGCGCTCGATCACCGGCTTCGCGGCGCGCGCCGGGCAGATCGCCTACACGGCCAGCCACAGCAACCACCCGGCCGAGCTGTTCGCGGCCAACCTCCCAGCCGAGGGCGGCTGGCGCGCGCCGGACGACGCGCCCGTCGAGGAGGGGCAGCGGACCTCGGTCAACCCGGGCCTGCGCGGCCGCGCGTTCGGGGAGCAGAAGGTCGTCCGGATCCGCACCCGGGACGGCGTGACCGTCGAGGGCATGTTGGTCCTGCCGATCGGCTACGAAGAGGGGCAGCGTTACCCGCTGGTGATCGTCGCGCACGGCGGCCCGGAGGCGCACTTCAGCGACGGTTGGTTGACGACCTACTCGCAGTGGGGCCACCTGCTGGCAGCGCGCGGCATCGTGTCCTGGTACCCCAACTACCGCTCGTCCACGGGCTACGGCGTCGCCTACTGCAAGCACGACCACGGCGACCCGATGGGGCGGGAGTTCGAGGACCACCTCGACGCGATCGACCACTTCGTCGCGCAAGGCCTGGTCGACCGGGACCGCGTCGGCGTCGGCGGCGGCAGCTACGGCGGCTACACGGCGGCCTGGGCGGCGACCCGCCACAGCGACCGGTTCGCCGCGGCGGTGAGCTTCGTGCCGTTCGTCGACATCCGCACGAAGTGGCTGACGTCGGACATCCCGACGGAGTTCTACTACGTGCACTACCAGGAGAAGTGGCCCTGGCAGCAGCCTGGCCTGCTCGCGGACCGCAGCCCGCTCAGCTGGGCGGAGCGCTGCACCACGCCGACGCTGCTGCTCGGCGGGACCAGCGACCCCCGCGTCCACCCGAGCCAGCCCTTCATGCTCTACCGCGCGATCAAGTTCGCGACGGACGCCAGGGTGCGCTATGTGCAGTACGAGGGCGAGGGCCACGGCAACCGCCTCAACGTGAACCGCACGGACTACTGCCTGCGCACGCTGCGTTGGTTCGAGCACTACCTCAAGGGCGACGGCGACCGCCGTGGCCGGCCGCTGCCGCCGCTCGACGTCGCCTACCCGGAGTAGGCGCGCGCGTCGCGCTACTTCCCGCGGTCGGGGCGCGCGTCCGCCTTCGGGGCGCGGGCCGACACCGCGTCCTTGCCCGAGAGCGCGTCCCCGACGAACGTCAGCGAGCGCGCCACGTTGCCGCGCATCTTAGGGCTGCTCCAGGCGTGGCCGCCGTCCTCGACCGGCACGAACACGAACCGGTGGCCGCGCGCCTTCATCGCGGCCGCGAGGCCGACGTTGGGCTCGAAGAAGCCATAGTGGTCGTCGGTGCCCGCGTCGAAGTAGATCTGCAGCCCCTGCAGCTGCGCGGGGGTCCGCCGCGCGATCAGCCCCATCGGCATCTGCTCGGCCCACTTCTCGGGGTCGATCGGGTCTCCGAGCAGCTCGGCCAAGCCGCCGCGCAGGTAGCGAGCGACCGTGCTCTCCGCGTAGCCCGCCAGCTCGGCGGGGTCGGCCGGCAGGATCGCGGCGGAGTGCGTCGCGACCACACCGAACACGTCGGGGTGGCGCAGCGCGAGCTTCAGGGCGCCGAAGCCGCCCGCCGACACGCCCATGACGGCCCGCTGCGCACGCCGATCGCTCAAGCGGTAGCGCGATTGCAGGTGGGGGACCAGGTCCTGGACGATCAGGTCTTCGATGTCGCCGCCGGCCTCGCCGTTCATGTAGGTGGTGCGGCTGCGCCGGCCCGGGGCGCGGAACACGACCAGCGCGAGCTCCGGGATCGCGCCCTCCTCGCGCAGGCGGTCGAGGGTCTCGGCGCCGCCGCGACCCTGGAAGTCGTCCGGGCCGCCGAAGCCCGGGCACCAGAGGATCCACGGGTACTTGCGGTCACGGCTCGCCTCGTGGTCGTGCGTCTTCGGCAGGTAGATGAAGTAGCGGGCCTCGCCGTCGCGCGCGTGCGGCGCGTCGTAGTCCCAGCTGTCGAAGTAGAAGTGCTTCAGCGGTGGCGGCTGCTGCGCGCCGCGGCCGAACTGGGCGGCGGCAGGCGCTGCCGCGAGGGCGACCGCGAGCGCGGCCGGGACGAGCGGGGGGGTGTGCATGGCGGGAGCGCGGGGCAGGGGCTGCTGGGAGTCTAGCCGCTGCGGCGTCCGGGCCGCCACGCCGGCGCCTCAAGACAGCGGCGGCAGCTGGCCCGCGCGCACGTAGGCCTGCTCGTAGAGGAACAGCCCCGCCTGGCCGACGAGCGCGCAGATCACCAGCAGCACGACGCTGGGCGCGCCGTTGAGGACCAGCAGCGCGCCGAGCACCGCCGCCACGGTGCTGGTGCCCATGCCGAAGTGGAAGGCGGACAGGCCGGAGCCTCGCCAGGCCTTGACCGTCGGCAGCAGCGCGGCCGCCATCTTCGCGTTGTGGGTCTCGTGCTTGCCGTTCTTCTCCATCAGCCCGAAGGCGTGGTGCAGGGCGGCCAGCACCAGCACCGCGACGGCCAGCTTGGTGTCGGGGAGGAACGGCAGGAGCAGCGCGCCGCCGACCATCAGGGCCTGCACGAGCAGGTGGGGGAGCAGCAGGCGGGTGTTCTGCCAGAGGTCGCGCCCCTCGCACTGCGCGAACAGGAACGCCGTGTAGGCCGCGGTGAGCGACGCCGCGATCAGGTTCGGCCACCGAATCGCGTCCGCCAGCTCGGCGTAGCCGAGCACGCGGGCGCCGAGCGACGCGGTGGTGAGCCCGCCGAACGCCATCAGGACCCACGCGCCCTTGACCAGCCAGCTCTTCGTCTGCGGTCGGAGCACGATCGAGAGGAACTTGGCGGGGCGCTTCAGGTCGGCGACCAGCAGCACGTTGGTGAGCGCCAGGAAGAGCAGCGCGATCAGCTCGGGGAGGTAGTCGCGCGCGAACGCCGAGCCCGCGCCGCTCAGGGCGAGGAACGGCGCCCACATCGCGGCGCCGGCGCAGACGCCCTTGGTCAGCAGATAGGCCGAGACCTTCCAGCCCCAGTGGACCTTGTGGTCGACGTCGTAGGCGACGCGCGCGTCGGTCCGGGTCAAGGCGGCCGCGTCGGCTTCGGGGAGCGTCGCCTTGGGGATCTTGCGGTCGCTCCAGATGTAGAGGTCCTCCTCCTTCGCCGTGCCCGGCTGGAGGTTGGACTCATGGGCGCCGAGGTAGAAGACGTTCGGGCTCGTGCCTTGCTCGGGGCGCCGCACCTCGCTGCCGCCCACTTCGGACAAGATCTTGCTGACCGGGCTCTCCGGATCGTGCAGGTCGCCGCTGATGATCGCGGTCTCCGGGCACACGACCTCACAGGCAGGCTTGAGGTTCTGCTCGACGCGGTGCGCGCAGAAGTGACACTTCTCCGCGCCGCCGGTGTCGGTGTTGAGGTAGAGCGCGTCGTAGGGGCAGGCCTGCATGCAGGCCTTGCAGCCGATGCACACGTCCTTGTCGAGGTCGACGATGCCGTCGTCGCGCTTGTGCAGCGCGGTCACCGGGCAGATGGTCACGCACGGGGCGTTCGTGCACTGGTTGCAGCGCAGCACCGCGAAGTGGCGCTTCACGGCCGGGAACTCGCCGACCTCGGTGTACTTCACCCAGGTGCGGAAGTCGCCGACGGGCACCTCGTTCTCGGACTTGCAGGCGACGGTGCACGCGTGGCAGCCGATGCAGCGGCGCTGGTCTAGGACGAATCCGTATTGCATAGGCGGTGATTCCCCGAGCAACCTTAACCCGGGTCCGGGCCAGTGCGAGCGCGCAGCGGCGAACTCGCCGGGGTGCGCGCGCCGCGGGCGGCGAGCACGCGCCGGCCGGGATTCGCAGCCTGCGACGCGTGAAATTCGCGCGTTCGCTTGCGCGGAGCCGCTCGGTGCGGGAAGGTTCGCGCGTCTGCGGTTCCCTCCCGCGGGCCTGAACGTCGGGCAAACAGCACGCGCGACCTCCTCTGGCCCCCTCCGAAGCGAACTCGCGTTTTCTGTTCGACAGCCGCCTGGAGCCTTCTCCCTTCGACGTCAGGTGAGCACATTGACTGCTAGCAAGGGAAAGTGATCGCGAGAACTCGATGGGCAAGAGACTGTATGTAGGCAACCTCTCCTTCCAGACCACGGAGGATGCGTTGCGTGACGCCTTCGGCGCCGACGGACGCGAGGTCGCCGAGGTGAAGATCATGCTCGAGCGTGACACGGGCCGGAGCCGCGGCTTCGCGTTCGTCGAGATGGGCACGGACGAAGACGCGCAGGCCGCGATCGAGGCAATGGACGGCGCCGACCTCGACGGCCGGCCGCTTCGCGTGAACGAAGCGCAGCCGCGTCAGGACTTCGGCGGTCGCGGTGGCGGCGGCGGTGGCGGTGGCTACCGCGGCGGCGGTGGCGGCGGCGGTGGTTACCGCGGCGGCGGCGGCGGCGGCGGC
>JBMHDP010000306.1:0-3342 GCA_049889335.1 Planctomycetota bacterium | reverse complement strand
CATCGTCTACGGCGGAGGATCCGCTGAGATTTCCTGCGCGCTCAAGATTAACGAGCTCGCCGACTCTGTTGGAGGGATCGAGCAGTACGCTATCCGTAGCTTTGCCTCGGCCCTGGGCGACGTGCCCATGGCACTTGTAAGTTTTCAGCCGCCAAGCACCTTCCTGCTCGATTCGAACTGCATCGCACCGCCCGAGCCGCCAGTAGCCAAAATTCATGTCGCCGTTTCACGCTGTTCCCAGTGCTGACCCCTTCCTCGTCTCCCTCTGCCCTCACCTCCTCTGCAGGCCGAGAATTCAGGACTCTCCCCCATCGCCGCGCTTTCCCAGGTCAAGGCCCGCCAGGTTGCCGAGAACAACCCCGTCCTCGGTGTGGACTGCCTGCAGCGCGGCACGAACGACATGCGCGCGCAGAAGGTCTTCGAGACTCTTATCGGAAAGCAGCAGCAGATGATGCTCGCGACGCAGCTGGTCAAGATGATTCTCAAGATCGATGATGTCATCATCAACGGAGCATACTAATTGGCTGCAGCCCGCTCGCGCATGGTGTTCACATGTTCACATTACGACGAGATGCCCTAATGTACGTACGCTGTTACAAACGGGGTTTTTTTAACACCGCTCCGGGCCGTAATGGCGCGGCGGGGGGGGGGGGGGGGGGGGGGGGGGGGGCCGCCGCCGCCCCCCACGACCGCGAGCTCGTCGAGGTGGTCCAGGGCGGACTGGATCCTGCTCCGCGCGCCTTCGTCGAGCGCGGCGCCGGCGGCCCGCGACACCAGGTCGGCGCGCGCCGCGTCCGTCGCGGCGCGCTGCTGCGTGAGCCGCGCGGCGAACCGATCGTCCGGCTGCGCCAGGAACAGCGCGGTGGTGCCCCGCTCCTTCTGCGTCTCGTGCACGAGCTGGCCTGCGTCCACGCCGAGCGTGACGAGCTCGGAGAAGGACGTCGCCTGCTCGCGCGTCCGCCAGTTGTCGAGGATGGCGCTCCCCTGGACGAAGCACAGCGCGGCGACGGGGGCGGCGGAGACCAGGCCGATCTTGGTCCGGAGGCTGGTCTCGTGCAGGATGCGTAGCGGCTTCATGGGCGGGCCTATCGGCCGGGCCCGCGCGGCGCGTCCATGAGGAGAATCCAGGAGGGGACCTCCCCGAGTTGGCGCGCGGTCCGCGGGCGGCTACCCTCGCCGACCAGTCGATGCCGCGCCCGCTCGTGTTCTGGACCCTCGCGATCGTCGCCGTCGCCGCGTCGGCGTGGCGCGCCGGCGCGCTGGCATGGACGTGCGACGACGCCTTCATCACGTTCCGCTACGCGCAGCACTTCGTCGACGGCCACGGGCTCGTGTTCAACCTCGACCCGGCAGAGGCGCCGGTCGAGGGCTACACCAACTTCAGCTGGACGATGTGGACGGCGTTCGGCGCCCTGTTCGGGTTCGGCCGTGAAGGGATGGCGGCCTGGTCCGTCTTCTGGGGCGTGGTCTGCCACGCCGGCGTCGTCATGCTGCTGTGCGCCATGGCGTGGCGCGCCAGCGCGGGCCGCGCCGTCGCGCCGGTCGGCGCGTGCGCCTACGCGGCCGTCCACCACGCCGCCTCGCTGGCGCCGGCGGGCCTGGAGACCGCGCTGTTCGTGCTGCTCGCCGCGGCGATCTCCTGGCAGGTAATGGCGCTGCGCTGCGCCCGGCAGGCCTCGCTCGCCGGCTTCCTCGGCGTCCTCTGCGCGATGACGCGACCGGACGGCGCGCTGTTCGTGGCGGCGGCGGGCGCGTTCGTGCTCCACGACGCCTGGCAGCGGCGCGCGCCCCGCCTGCTGGCGGCCTACGCGCTGCCGTTCGCGCTCGTGTTCGCGCCGTACCTCGTCTGGCGGCGGGTCTTCTACGGCGCGTGGGTCCCCAACACCGCCGTGGCGAAGTCGGCCAGCGAGCCGTTCTTCGACTTCGGGGCGAGCTACGTCGCCGACTTCTTCAGCTGCTATTGGGCGCTGCTGCCCGCGGTCGTCCCGGCGATCTGGTTCGCGCTGCGGCGCCCCGACCCGCTGGCGGGTATCTCGCCGCTCCTCGGGCGTCGTCCTTGGCTCGTGCTGCTGTCGTTCGTCCTGCCCTACGTGGCGTTCGTGGCCTGGGTCGGCGGGGACTTCATGTTCGGCCGCTTCCTGCTGCCCGTGCTGCCGCTGCTGCTGTTCGGCTGGGACCTCGCGTTCCAGCGCTGGCGCCCGGTGTGGCTCCAGCCGGTCGCCGCCGCGCTGCTGGTCGTGGGCCTTAGCCTGCGCGTCGAGCCTGCCGGACTGGATGATCCCCGCAACGCGGTCAGCGACAACCGCCGCATCTCGCTCGCGGCCTTTCCAGGCACCGACCTCACGTGGGCGGACGCGTTCCGGATGTGCGGCGACTACCTGCGTCCGCTGTTCGAAGGTCTCGACGTGCGGATCGCCATCGCGGGCGGCCACGCGAACCTCGCCTTCCGCGCCGACGTGCCGGTCGCCGTGGAGGTGGCCGCAGGCCTGACCGACGCGCACATCGCGCGGCTGCCGTACCGCAAGCGCGGCAAGGCCGGTCACGGCAAGCCGTCCGATCCCCGCTACCTCGAGCAGCGCGGCGTGCACTTCCACCTCGAGCCGTCGTTCGAGCGGCAGGACCCTTGGCGTGCGTGCGTCTTCCTCCCGGTCAACCTGCCCGTCCAGCTGGTCACGTGGGACCGTGAGCTGATGGCGGAGCTGCGTCGACGGGACCCGAACATCCAGTGCGTCGACTTCGAGGCGTTCCTCGACGGCTACCTCGCGGACCTGTCGGCCAAGAGCAAGGAGCAGGTCGCCGCCGACCTGGTCAAGTTCCGTCGCTACTACTTCGACCACAACGAGGACCCCGACCGGCTCCGGCCGCTCGAGTCCTTCGTCCGCTAGACGGCCTCCCCTGCTGCTCCGCGCCGCGGCCCTGACGCCCACCACGCAGCGGCCAGCAGCGCCGTGAGGGCAGCGAAGGCGCCGACGAGCACGCCGCGCGGCGTCGTGGGCCGGGGTTCGGTCGCGTGCAGGTGGGGCGCGTCGGGGGCGGCCTGCAGGGATCTGCCTTCGGCGAGCGGCGCGGCCAGCGCGAGCTGCGGCGCGTGCGTCCGCTCTGTTCGGTCTGCCGTTGAGGGCGGTCGGTCGGCCGGCTCGGCCTCGTCCGCGTCGACCCACGCGAGGTCGCCGGTCGCGACGTCGTAGGCGGCGCCGAGCAGCGCGAGGCGGCCTTCTCGCTCACAGGCGCGGAGCAGCGCGCTGCGGGCGCGCGCGTCCGCTGCGGCCCGCGCGACCGTCTGACGGACGGCGGCCGGCGCGGCGCTCTCGACGTCCGGCGCTCGACGGCCGTGGCCGAGGA
>JBMHDP010000305.1:0-3804 GCA_049889335.1 Planctomycetota bacterium | reverse complement strand
GGCCGACGCGCCGGCGGCGCCGCGGGACCTCGGCGCCCAGCGGGCCGCGAGCGTCGTCGCCGACAGAAGCGCCAGCAGGATGACGTAGACGTCGTCGATCGACCCGAAGCGCTCGATCCAGGCTCCGACGGCCAGGATGGCCAGCAGGAACGTGGCGGAGCCGACCGCCCGGAGCCGGCCGAAGGAGTACCCGTGCCGCTCGGACTCACGCACCGCCGTCGCGTCGAGCACGGCGTGCATCGGCGGGTAGAGGCAGCCGAACGCGAAGGCGACGAACCACGCCGAGGTGACGGAGAGCGCCCAGACGAACGCCGCGCACGCCGCGAGAGACCCAAACGCCATCACCGTCAGGACCCGCCTCGCGTCCCCGCACCGGTCCAGCCACTGGCTCCACAGCGGCCCGACCAGCGTGCGCGCGACGGTCAGGGCCGACAGGATGACGGCGATCTCCCCCTTTCCGAAGCCCTGCACCTCGTTCAGCCACGCAGGGAGGAACTGCAGGAACACGCCGAGCGCGGCGAAGTCCGCCCCGTAGCTGGCCGCCAGCCCGCGCCAGCTGCGCCGCGATCCTGCTGCGGGGTGGGGAACGGGCGGCGCGACCGGCACTTCGCCATCGTGCCTGCTCGAGCGGAGCCGGACCAGGGCGCGCCCGCCCGCATCCTGGACGGCGTCGACTTACGTCGAGGCGCGCGGCGGATCCTGCCGCGGGGCAGCAGCCGAACCGCGCGGACGGTACAGTTGGAGGAGCGACGCCCTCGACTCCGGGGACGACGCGTGCCCCGCTCCCGTCTCTCCCCGATCCATCATGCACCAACTCGCGACCACCCTGTCCGTGGCCCTGCTCGCCAGCTCGGCGATGGCGCAGGCCTGCTTCGACTCCAACTACGGCACCTCGCTGGGTTCGATCAACGACACCGTGCACCCGGCGCAGTCGATCGGCTTCGCCTTCCCGCTCGACGGCGTCACCTACTCGGACATCCACATCTCGGACCACGGCGTCTGCTGGCTGTCCAACGGCGGCACGCCGGCGCCCGCGCAGCCGGGCGCGACGACCTACAACGTCCTGCTCTCGGACTTCACCATGTTCGGTCCGTGCCTCGCGCCGTTCTGGGCGGACGCCAACTGCGGCTACGCGCCGAACGCGCTGGGCGAGGTCTTCATCAACAACAGCGACCCGACCCGCTGTGTGGTCACCTGGACGGGCATCTGGACCTACTTCAACGTCGGCCCGCAGTACGACTTCCAGATGGTGCTGAAGAACACCGGCGAGGTCGAGTTCGTCTACGGCGCGAACGTCAACAACATCGGCAGCTCCTTCGCGCCCAACGCGATCGTCGGCATCACGACCGGCCAGGGCGCGGCGCTGCCGGCGATGAGCGACCTCAGCGCCGCGCCGACCACCTCCAGCCCGTCGATCTTCGAGGAGTTCACCGCCCCGCTCAGCTTCGACCTGGCGGCCGACGGCGTGCTGTTCATCCCGACCAACCCGGGCTGGCTGGTCGTCCCCCTCGGGGGTCCGGTCGGCTGCGCCGACGTCGCCACGTTCGGCGACGGGTGCGTGCGCCAGGACAACCTGTTCTTCGAGGACCAGGCGTCCGGCACCTTCGACCTCGGGGGCGTCACCATGACCATGCTCCGGCAGGGCAGCAGCTACTTCTGCTTCGACGCGATCCCGGGCGTGTTCCTGCCGCCGTCCGCCACCGCGGCGATCGTCGCCGACGGGGACGAGGTCGAGGAGAACGTGACGCTGTCGACGGCGATGCCCGTGCCCGGCGGCGCCACGACCGAGCTGGTGATCGAGTCGAACGGCCGCGTGACGCTCGGCAACGTGGGCCCTGGCCCGGACTTCTCCCCCACGCCGGCGGAGCTGCAGTCGCTCGGGACCGTGACCCTGGCGCCGCACTGGCACGACATGAACCCCAGCGCCGCGGGCAGCGGCAAGATCACCTTCGAGGAGATCAACGGCGTCGCCTACGTGACCTACGACAACGTCTACTCGTTCGGGCAGACGGTCGGCAGCACCTTCCAGGTGCAGCTCAACCTGATCACGGGCGACATCACCGTCGTCTGGGTGTCGTCGAGCCTCGTGGGCAACAACGTGCTCTCCGGGTTCACCGCGGGCGGCGCGACCAGCCTCCCCGACCCGAGGGATCTCTCCGTTGAGCTCACGTCGGCGTTCCAGACCTACGACAGCGAGCTCGTGCCGCTGACGCTGAGCGCCAACGCCCCGACCCTCGGCGGCAGCTGGGCGCTGACGGCCGACAACGTCGACCCCGTCTCCCCGTTCGCGCTGTTCTTCCTCGGGAGCGCGCAGGGGCCCGGCGTGCCGCTGCCTGCGATCGGCCTGAACGCCCCCGGGTGCTCGGTCTGGATCGACACGGTCCTCATCGACCTCGTCGGCCTGACGGCCAACGGCTCGGCCGGCGCGTCCGTCCCGATCCCCAACAACCCGAACCTCACCGGCGCCACGCTCAGCGCGCAGGCCGTCTGCCTGACGCTCTCGAACGTCGCGAACCTGCTGACGTCGAACGGCGCGCTCGGCACGCTCGGCATCTGAGCGCGGCCGCGCCGGCCCCTCCGTCCGCCCCGGGTCGCGGGGGGCCCCCCCCCCCCCCCCCCCCCCGGGGGGCCGGGGCCCACGAACACCCCGCCGTTCTCGGACGCGAGCCGCTGCAGCAGGTCGCCGCCCGGCCCGACCCCGGTGAACACCGCGTTGATCCGGATCTTGGCGTACTTGTTCGCCTCACGGACGAGCTCACAGAGCGTGTCCGCGTCCCGCGCGGGCCCCGTCGTCGGCTGTCCGTCGCTCAGCACGAACAGCTCGTCGATCTTCGGCAGCTCCGCGGCCCCGAAGCTGCGCCCTTCGATCTCGAGCGCCGCGACCAGCCCCGCGTAGAGGTTGGTGCCGCCGTGCGCGTTGAGGCGGCTGAGCAGGCCGGTGAGCCCGCGCGTCACGTCGCGCCCCGGCCGCATCGGCTGCTTGGTCCACGTGCGGGCGTCGTCCGCGAACGTCAGCAGGAAGAACTGGGAGCCTTCTTCCATCGCCTGCGTCGCGAGCGTCAGCTGCTCTTTGGCGGCCGCCAACCGGGTGCGGGCGCGGCGCACGCGCCGCGGCCCGGTGACCGGGCCCTCGGTCCCCGGCGGGTCCTGCATGCTGCCGCTGGTGTCGATCAGGAACGCGATCGACGTGCCGGTCACCGGGACGCCGAAGAACGCGACCCGGGTCGCCTCCGGCGCGGCCGCGCGGAGCTGCTCGGGGACCTCGATGTTGTCGGCCTCTGCGGCCCAGAACGCGCGCCAGGCCTGCGCGTCCTCGACGGGGACCAGCGCCCCGGTCATCGCGCGCAGCAGGCTCCCGGCGCGCTGACGCAGCAGCGGGCTGGCCCGCTCGTTGACGGCGGCGACCAGCTCGTCGGCCGGCCGCTCCAGGTCCAGCGCCTCGATCAGGAACGGCACGGCGGCCTTGCTGGGGAACTGCTCGACGAGGTCGACCAGGTCCATGTCGGTCCGCCAGCCCGCCTTGCCGAACAGCTCAAAGGCGCCGGCGACGAGCTCGGCGCGCGCCGCGCGGCTCATCCGCGCCGGCGGCCGCTTGACCATCGTCGTCAGCAGCTGCACCAGCGCCTGGCTGACGACGGGGTGCCGCTCGTCGCGGAGCGCTGCGGCGACGCGCTGCACCGTCCGCTCCTTCCACGGCGGACGCATCGCCTCGGCCGCGGCGAGGCGGACGCGCGGGTCGCCGTCGACCAGCGCGGCCTCCAGCGTACTCCGCGCCACCGGCAGGCCGCGCTGGCCGAGCAACCG
>JBMHDP010000304.1:0-11193 GCA_049889335.1 Planctomycetota bacterium | reverse complement strand
GTCTTCTCCTCCCTTGGGCTTTGGCCGGTGGATCGTCCCGGCTTCGAAGTCGACGTCGTCCCAGCGGACGGTCTTGGCGTCGGTGCTGCGCAGTCCCGTGAACAAGATGAACAGCTGAAGGTCGCGACGAATCGGATTTCGGATGCCGTCGACAGCACGCCGCCAGGCTGACAGCTTCGCCCACGGGATGGGTTCGCGGCGTCTCCTGGTCTTGTTGAATGTCACCCCTCGGGTGGGGCAGCGAGGCAGGTCATCTAGCCGGCGAGCGGCCGTGTTCCAGCACGCCCGGAAGGTCTGCAGTGCACGGTTCGCCGCGTAGGGCCCCGACTCCTTCGTGATGCGCTCGTGCCGGCGGGCGCACTCGTTGGGGCGGATGTCAGCCAGCGGCCGGTCGAGCCAGTCGGAGAGCTGCCGGTCGGTCTCGTAGCGGACGGTCTCCAGCGACCGCTGTGCACATCGCCGCGCCTGCATCGATGCGAGGTGCCAATCCCGCGCTTCTCGCAGCGTAGTTCCTCGGGCGGCCTCCTCGCGCTTCTGGGCGTTGGGGTCGATGCCCTGGTCCATCTGCACGATCAGCTCGCGGGCCCTCTTTCGGGCCTGGTCGACAGTCCAGGTCGGGTGCCGCCCGATCTTGACTCGGCGGGTGCGCCCGCGGACGTCGCGCTGCACGAAGAACGTCGAGCACGTGCGACTGATCTTCAGGAAGAAGCCGCGGTCCTCGGTATCCCAGTACCAGTGCTCGTCGATCGGCTTGCCGTTGGGCTTGGTTTCGCCGTCCGCGGGGGGGCGACAGCGCTGCTTCACGCTGCTGGTTGTCAGTTTGAACTTCGGCATGCATAAGCATGCCTCGCATCGGAGCGCTCGGCTTCCGCGACACTTCCCGCTCGGGAGTAGCCGGGACCAACTTGGGAGCAGTGGGGGCGTGTTGGGGGCAGAGATTTTCTTCTGCCGTGCTCTACCAGCTTGGCCGTCGTGCACCCCTAGACTGTGGCGCATGAACGACCGAGGGAGCCGGGACGCGATTGACCTTGTTTCTGCCCCAACACAGAAGCACCTCGATGATCTCAAGGCGTGGCTGAGACGCGAAGAGGAGGAGACTGGCCAGGGCTTCTTCTGCAACTGGAGGGCAATCCAGTCGTGCTTCGATGACGGTGCGCTTCATTGCGCCGTGCGTTCTGGTGAGGCGGTCGCGCTCTCGGTGTGGGAGCGGTGGCGAGGTCGGGCCGTGATGCTCATCGACAACGTTCGCCCCGATCTTCGTCGTGCAGGAATCGGTCGACAGCTCGCCGAGTACACCATGGCAGAGCTGCAACGCGATGGCGTGCTGGTCATCGAGGGGGAGTGCAAGCCGACGTCGTCCGAGCCGTTCTGGCGAAAGCTTGGGTTCGAGGATCCTCCCAGGTATCAGCGCAGCCGTGGCGGGATAAGGCTCTTTCGCCGGCTCGTGGATCACCACGTCGCAACAGACGACGCTGCGTGCGCCTGCACGTTGACGCTGTGGAGTTCGCCCGACTACGGGATTGACGCAGGCACCGAGTCCTGGACCTGGGATCTTGGAACCTTGACCGGAGACGGCTGGCGGCTCGGCAAGCCAATCATTCATCCTTGTCCAGACCCCGACTGGTGCGTGGAGGTGCGGGCGTCGGGCAACGTGCTGTTCCGGGGCAAGCTCAAGTACTTGCCGGAAGACCACTGGCGGACGTGCAGCGGCTTTCTCTACGTCGACCGTCTCTCCGCAGCACTCGACTGACGAACTCGCGCCTTCCTTTCTGATGGCCGACCTTCCGGAAGGACCGAGTAAGGCCGTGAAACCGCGCCAGCCGGGGCGTGCCCGGGGCGACAGCCACGCCGCAACACCGACCGCCGGGGTCAGTTGGGGCTGCACGGGGCGCACCCGGTGCCGACTTCGCGGCAGTTAGGAAAGCGATGCTCTATCCAGCTGAGCTACGGGCGCGCGGTCCGGAATCCTAGCGAGGCGACGGCGACTTCCCAGAGGGCCGTGGCGGAGAGCCTCCGGCTGCTGCTCGCGCTCGGGGCGCCGTTTTGTTATTGTCCCAACGCGCGGTGGGAAGGGCTCGACAGAAGCACCTCCATGACCACTCCACCGAAGAGACTCCGCGCGCTCCTGATCGCGGAGGCCTGCGATCCCGACGGCGCCAGCGTCCCGCTCGAGGGCTGGTCGCATGCCAGCGCGCTGCGAGAGGTGGTCGACGCGCACATCCTGACCCATCCGCGCAACCGGGACGCCGTCGCGGCGCGCGGGCTGGTCGAGGGAGTCGACTTCACGCTCATCGACAACGAGCACGTCGCGCGGCCGCTCTACAAGCTCGCCAACGCGCTGCGCGGCGGCGCCGGCAAGGGGTGGACCACGGTCACCGCGCTGACGTGGCCGTCCTACTGGGAGTTCGAGCGCCTGGTGTGGCGGCAGTTCGGCGCGGCGATCCGCGCCGGCGCCTACGACGTCGTGCACCGGATCACGCCGCTGTCTCCGACGATCCCCAGCCGGCTCGCGAGCCGGTGCCGCGCGGCGGGCGTCCCGTTCGTGCTCGGTCCGCTCAACGGCGGCGTGCCGTGGCCGCGGGGCTACGACGGTCGTCGTCGTGCCGAGAAGGAGTGGCTCAGCTACGTGCGCGGCGCCTACCGGCTGCTGCCGGGCTACCGGAGCACCCTGCGCGACGCGTCGGCGTTCGTGATCGGCTCGCAGGACACGTTCGCGCTGACCGACGCGCGCGGCCACGACCGCTGCGTCTACATCCCCGAGAACGGCGTCGAGCCGGGCCGCTTCCACAAGCGACGCAGCCGTCGGGCGGCGTCGCCGCTGCGGTGCGTCTTCCTCGGGCGGCTCGTCCCCTACAAGGGCGCGGACCTGCTCCTGGAGGCCTGCGCCGAGTTCCTCCGGGCGGGCACGCTGGAGCTGAAGATCGTCGGCGAGGGCCCGCAGCGCAGCGCGCTCGAGGCTCGGATCCGCGAGCTGGGGCTCGGCGACCGCGTCCAGCTGTGCGGCTGGGTCCAGCACGAGAAGGTCCAGGACGTGCTCTCGGAGAGCGACTTCCTGGCCTTGCCGAGCATCCGAGAGTTTGGCGGCGGCGTGGTGCTCGAGGCCATGGCGCTCGGCCTGCCGGCCGTCGTGGTCGGCTACGGCGGCCCGGCGGAGCTCGTCACCGACGCGACCGGCGTGCGCGTCCCGATAGGCGAGCCGGCGGCGGTCACCGCGGGCTTCCGCGACGCGATCGCGCGGCTCCTGGCGCAGCCGTCCCTGGTCGACGCGATGGGCGAGGCGGCGGCGCGCCGCGTGCACGAGCAGTTCGCGTGGCCGGTCAAGGCGCGCCAGACGCTCGAGGTCTACCGGTGGGTGACCGGGCAGCGCGACAAGCCCGACTTCGGCATGCCGCTCCCGGACCTGCCGGGCGCCGAGCCGGTGCACGTGCTGCCGGCGCGTCCGCCGCGCCCGCGCGCGGCGGCGTCGGGCGAGCGCGTCGGCCAGCGTTAGGTCGCCGCGCGCGTCACTGGTCGGCGATGAGCGCCTGGATCTTCGCGGCGAAGTTGGCGCCGTTGATCATCTGGCCGTCAGCCGAGTAGTGCAGCGGGTCGAAGTTGGGGTCGTTCGGATCGGGAAACCTGCCGCCGACGGGGATCCCGCCGACCGGCGCGATTTCCACGAAGTCGTCGTTCGCGGCGATGTTGGCGTAGGCGGCGTTGACCATCGTCGCGAAGGTGCCGGTGTTCGCGGTGTGGATCAGCCCGAGCACGACGCCGATCTCGTCTTCGTCGACCGTGGTGAAGCCCCGGCTGTGGATCTCCGCGCGCAGCCACGAGATCAGCGCCATCATGCGCATCTGGGCCTGCACTGCGTTGAGCCAGGTCAGCGAGTCGCTCTCGCCGATCTGGATCCCGATGACGCGCAGGTCCATGGTCTTGCCTTCGAGCGCGAGCAGGGCCTGAGCCTTGGCGCAGTAGCCGTGGACGAAGCTCTGCGCCAGGGACGCCGGCCGCCGCGTGCGGAGCTGGATGCCGAAGTTCGAGCCGGGCGAGGGCGCGCTGTGCGGCGTCGGCGCCCAGGTCAGCAGGGTCAGCGTCGTGGCGGTGTTGCCGGTGACGAGGCCGAGGCACCTGCCGCACACGACCCAGTGGCCGACCCACTGGCCGGGGACCCAGTCCTGCTCCGCGTCGGTCAACGTGGCCGCGCCCGACGCCGCGCTGGTCGCGCTGGTCACGGTGCCCTGCGCGACGGTCACCGCGTGGAACGCGTTGTTCTCCCCGAGCCTGGGCAGGTTGATGTCGAAGCTGTTGAAGGAGCTCAGCCAGAGATAGGAGCCTGCCAGCGTGAACCCGGTGGAGCTCGTCGCGGGCTGCGTGGTGAGGTAGGTCTCGCCGAGCGCGAGCTTCACGTTCAGGACGTCTTGCCCGTACGTCTGGCTGGTGAGGAAGGCGGCGTTGAGGGCGGGCCCGAAGCTGTTGCGGCCGCGGCCGAACAGGTTGGGCAGCAGGTTCGGCTGGTAGTCATAGCCGTCCGTGCGCGCGGCCGTGGCCGACCAGCCGTCGAACCGCATGGGCGTGAGCACGCCGGCGTAGTCGGAGTAGGAGTTGAGGTCGACCTGGTAGTAGCGCATCGCCGCGCTCAACGCGGCGTCGCTCGGCATGACCTGGGTCGTCATGGTCAGGCGGTTGCAGATCCCCTGCATGTTCGACTGGCCGATCCAGCCGAGCGTGAGTTGAGGCGTCTGGGCCGTCGCGGCAGCGACGAGCAGCGCACAGGCGAGCGTGTGGTGGAGCATGGTGGCCCGGTTCGGGTTCCGAGGCGGGTGTGGTCGGACCTCGGGAGCAGCGCGCTGCTGCCTCGGCCCGGCTCCCAGGCTATGCGAAAATGGGCTTGTCTCGCGTCGCCCGGTGTCCTCGGGAGCGGCGCTGGTCGGCGTGAGACGCTCAGGAGAACGTCGTCGGTCCCTTGGCATGGGGCTTGCGCGCGGCTCCGGCCCGGCGTGTATTTTCTTTTCACGCGCGCCTGCGCCAACCCGAACCCGGTCCCGACCATGAGCCCTACGTCCGCCCCGCTGTCCCTGAGCTGTCTGTTGTTCGTCTCCGCTGTCGCCGCGCAGCAGACCGAGGCCCCGGACGCGGGCTACCGGTTCACGGTCGTCAGCGACACCCTCGAGACCCCGGTCCCGAACCAGCAGCGCGCGGGGACGTGCTGGAGCTACGCGTCCGGCGGCATGGTCGAGGCCGAGATGCTGCGGATGGGCAAGCCGCCGGTGGACCTCTCGGAGATGTTCGTCGTGCGCATGAGCTACGAGGAGAAGGCCCGGCGCTACGTGCGCATGCACGGCAGCTGCAACTTCGGCGGCGGCGGCGCCCTGAACGACTCGTTCGACGTGCTCTCCAAGTACGGCGCGATGCCCGAGAGCGCCTACAAGGGGCTCAACTACGGCACCGACGTGCACACGCACGGTGAGCTGGACGAGGTCCTGAAGACCTACCTCGACGGCGTCATCCAGAACAAGAACAAGAAGCTGTCCACGGCCTGGTTCCGTGGCTTCCAAGGGATCCTCGACGCCTACCTCGGCCCGGTGCCGGCCTCGTTCGAGTTCAAGGGGCGCAACTACACGGCGCGGACCTTCGCCGACGAGGTCGTCGGGGTGGACCCGGACGACTACGTCTTCTTCAGCTCCTTCACGCACCACCCGTTCTACAAGCAGTTCGTGCTCGAGGTCCCCGACAACTGGACCTGGACCAGCTTCTGGAACGTGCCGCTCGAAGAGATGACGGACATGATCGAGCGCTCGGTCAAGATGGGCTACTCGGTCTGCTGGGCGAGCGACGTCAGCGAGCGGGGCTTCGCCAGCAAGAAGGGCGTCGCCGTCGTCCCGCAGACCGACATCGCCGAGATGGCCGGGACCGAGCGGCTCAAGTGGGAGAAGATGGACCAGCAGGAGCTGAGCCGGATGGCCTACAGCTTCGACCGCCCGATGCCGGAGAAGGTGATTACGCAGGAGATGCGGCAGCTCGCGTTCGACAACTACGAGACCACCGACGACCACGCGATGGTCATCACTGGCCTCGCCAAGGACCAGAACGGCACGCCCTACTTCCTCGTGAAGAACTCGTGGGGCAGCTACAACGCGCTCGACGGCCACTTCTACGCCTCGCGCGCGTTCGTCCAGTACAAGACGCTCAGCTGGGGCGTGCACAAGGACGCGGTGCCCGAGGCGCTGCGCGAGAAGCTCGGCATCGAGTAGCCGGGCGCGCGCGCAAGGCCCCGCCGCGCTAGGGTGTCCGCATGACGCGCCTCCTGTCCTGCTGGCTGCTCGCGCTCGCGGGAGCCGCGAGCGCGCAGGCGCCGATGTCGCCGGCGGCGGCGCAGCAGCTGATCGAGCGGCGGCGGCACCGCCTGACGGCCGAGGAGTTCGCGCGGGTGGCGACGGCGACGGACGCGACCGCGCTGGACCTCGCTCGCTGTAAGGGACTCCAGCCCGGGGCGCTCGCGCTGCTGCAGGGGATGGCTCGCCTCGGGTCGCTGTCCCTGCGCGACAGCGGCGCGCTGGTGCGGGGTGTCGAGCACCTCCGCGCGCTGCCCGCGCTGCGCTCGCTCGACGCGAGCAAGAACCGCGAGTGGGACCTCGACGGGCTGCAGCACCTGACGCAGCTCCGCGAGCTCGACCTCAACGGCTGCGACGGCGTGCGCGACCGCGAGCTGCGCCGCCTGGAGCCGCTGGTCGGCCTGCGCACGCTGCGCCTCTACGGCTGCCACAAGATCACTGACGAGGGCTTCAACCGGCTGTTCGACAAGCTCACCGAGCTGGAGACGCTCGAGCTGGCGTTCTGCTGGTGGCACGAAGGCCGCGACCTGGTGCTGCCGCCCAACCTGGTCCACCTCGACCTGCACGAGTCCAAGCGGCTGGTCGACGCGGCGATCGTCAACCTGCGCAACAAGGACGGCCTGCGCACCCTCAACCTGTTCCAGTGCCTCGTGCTGACCGACACAGCGCTCGCGGCGCTCGACGGGCTGACGCGGCTCGAGCGGCTCGACGTCGGCAGCATCCGCGCGCTCACCGACCGGGGTCTCGCGCACATCGGCACCCTCGTCGGCCTGCGGCACCTGAGCCTCTGCGACAACCCTCACTTCACCGGCGCGGGCATCGCGCAGCTGGCCGGGCTGACGCAGCTGCGCGAGCTCAACCTGTGGAGCTGCGAGGATGTCGACGACGGCGCGCTGGCCGCCATCCGGCAGATGCCGGCGCTCGAGCGCCTGACGCTGTCCAGCTGCCCGCGTATCGGCGACGAGGGCCTGCAGCAGCTCGAGGGGCTACGAGCGCTGCGGCGACTGCACCTCGACGGCTGCCTCGGCGTCACTGGCGCTGGACTGAAGGCGCTGCGGCGGGTTCCGGTCGAGGAGCTGACCCTGCGCCGCTGCACCCAGCTGCAGGACCGGGACCTCGACGCCTTGCGCGGGATGTCGCGGCTGCGCTTCCTCGACGTGCGCGACTGCCCAGACCTGTCGCGCGCGGCGATCGACGCGCTCCGCCCCGCGCTGCCCGGTTGCCGGATCCGACCGTGACCTCGAAGATGAAGTCCATGAAGCTCGCCCTCGCGCTCGCTGGTACGCTCGGCGCAGCAGGCCTCGCGGCGCAGGCGCCGCAGGGGAGCGACGCGCGCGCGTTCGCGGCGACCGTGCGGCCGGTGCTCGACCGCTACTGCGTGCGCTGCCACGGCCCGCGTCGCCAGAAGGGCGGTCTGCGCCTCGACGAGCTCGCGCCGGCGTTCGACGACGTCCACGTCTCCGAGCAGTGGCGGCAGATCTTCTACCGCCTGCGCTTCGACGAGATGCCGCCGCCGTCGGCGGACGAGCAGCCGGGCGCAGACGAGAAGGCCGCGGTGCTGCAGTGGATCGACGAGCAGCTGATCGCGCAGGGGCGCGGGATCCACCTCGCTCAGAAGATGCGCCTGCCGCAGTTCGGCAACTACGTCGACCACGAGCAGCTGTTCTCCGGCGAGGTCGACGAGCCGGCCTATACCGACGCGCGGCTGTGGCGGCAGCGGCCGCAGATCTACGCGGAGCTGTGGGGGCGCCACTACGGGCGCAAGCACCGTCTGTCGGTGAAGGTCGGCGGCGCCTTCCGGGCAGGCGACATCCACCGCGTGCAGTTCGGCCCGCACGCCGGCAAGACGATCTCGCAGCGCTACTTCGCCGACGAGCGCTACGCCAACCCGTTCTACGCCTACGTTCACCACGCGTCGGGGATCACCGACTACGCGGACATCGTTGCGGACCAGGCGTCGCTCGAGGCGCTGCTGACCAACGCCGAGCAGATGGCCGAGATCCTGACCGTCGGTCAGCAGGTGGCGATCACGACCGAGGTCAAGACCAAGGACAGCCGCCACGGCAACAACCACGGCATGTTCGTCGGCGGCGAGGTGGCGACCAGCACCGAGCGCCGCGGGCAGGTGCCGGTGGTGTTCCGGGCGGTGATGCGGCACGAAGGCGCGGCGCCGCGCGCGGTGTTCGCGCCGGCGCTGTCGCTCGCGTTCGAGCTGTTCCTGCGGCGGACGCCGACCGACGCAGAGGTCGAACGCTACTACGACGGGCTGTTCCTCGAGAACGCGCCGCTCGGCAACACGATGGCGCTGCAGGCCGTGCTGGTCGCGGTCGCGATCTCGCCGGAGTTCGTCTACCGGATGGAGATGGGGCTCGGCGAGGCCGACGAGCACGGCCGGCGGATGCTGTCGCCCCTCGAGCTGGTGTTCGCGATCCAGTACGCGTTCGACGACCGATCGCCGTTCGGGGTCGACCCGTTCGAGACCGAGGGCGTGTTCGACAAGGACGTCGAGCCGCTGATCCAGAAGGCGCTCACGGAGCAGCACGAGGTGTCCTACCCCGGGCACGGCTGGCTCGTCGAGGAGATGCGCGCGGGGCGCCTGCAGACCCGCGCGCACGTCGAGGCAGCGGCGCGCCGTATGCTCGCGCAGAAGCAGCGCAACCCGTCGCCCAACCACAACCGCGGCCTACGCACGGTGACCAACCCGCGGGTGCTGCAGTTCTTCCGCGAGTTCTTCGGCTATCACAAGGCGTCTGAGGTCTTCAAAGAGGTCGACAACTTCAAGCAGCGCGACGGCTTCCGCCAGTTCCACAACCACACCGCCGCGCGCTTGATGTACGACACGGACGCGCTGGTGCTCCACGTGTTGGAGCAGGATCGGGACGTGCTCTACGAGCTGCTGACGACGAACAAGGTCTTCGTCAGCTACTGGGCGGGCGGGGCGCCGAACAAGCGTCAGGTGCAGCGCGCCGGCGGTGTGGAGAAGTGGCGGGCCGCGCACGACACCCAGAGCTATAACCTCGACCCGTTCGAGCAGGAGTTCCGCCGCGGCGTGCCGGTCGCGGCGCCGCGCGAGCAGCGCTGCGGCGTGCTGACCCAGCCGAGCTGGCTGGTCGCGCACTCGGGCAACTTCGACAACGACCCGGTCCGGCGCGGCAAGTGGATCCGCGAGAAGCTGCTCGCCGGCTACGTGATGGACGTCCCGGTGACGGTGCAGGCCGTGATCCCCGACAGCGACACGATGACGCTGCGGGAGCGCTTCGAGGTGGTGCACGAGCCCACCTGCTGGGGCTGCCACAAGAAGATGAACCCGCTCGGCATGCCGTTCGAGCAGTTCAACCACGTCGGCCGCTTCCGCGCGGCCGAGCAGGGCGCGCCGGTCGTCACCGAGGGCAGCATCGACTACACCGGCGACGAAGCGCTCGACGGGGGGGTCAAAGACGTCCGCGAGATGATGGAGCGGCTCGGTCGCGCCGAGCGGGTCCGGCAGTCCTTCCTGCGCCACGTGTTCCGCTTCTGGATGGGACGCAACGAGGTGCCGCGAGACAGTCGGACCCTGCGCGCGATGGACCGCGCCTATGTAGAATCAGGCGGCAGCTTCAAGGAGACCCTGGTCGCGCTGCTGACCTCGGACTCGTTCCTCTACCGCAAGTAGCGCCATGCACTCACGCAGATCGATCCTCCGCGGCGGCTTCCTCGGCGCCGGCTCCGTGGCGCTGTCGCCGCTGCTGCGGCATCTGCGGATGCTCGAGTTCGGCGGCGCGCAGCGGCAGCTGCCCAAGCGCTTCGTCTTCGTCCTCAAGAGCAGCGGCCTGCAGGCGGACTACCTCGAGCCGAGCGGCCTCGAGCGCGGCGGGGACACCCTGGTCGACGCCGCGCTCAGCGGCCGCGAGCTGCACGAGAGCCTGCAGCCGCTGGCGCCGTTCGTGGACCGCTTGACCATCCTCCAGGGACTCAGCGGCAAGATGTGCACGATCGGGCACAGCTCGTTCTACGGCGCGCTCGGCGCCTACAAGGCGGACGGCAAGACGCCGCCGACCGGGCCGACGCTGGACGGCTTCCTGAGCGCGCGCTTCCCGTCGGTGTTCGACCACGTCGGCCTCAAGATGGGCGCGGGCGGCGCGGGCACGGCGTATCCGGCGATCAGCGCGCGCGGCAAGAACCAGCAGCTGCCGTACCAGTGCGACCCGCAGCTCGCCTACATGAACCTGTTCGGCAGCATCGTCGACAGCGGCGACATCGCGAAGAAGTACCGCCGCAGCGGCAGCGTGCTCGACTTCATGTCGCAGGACATCCAGCGGCTCCAGGCGCGGCTGCCCGGGCCCGAGCGCGAGAAGCTCGGCCACTACCTCGAGGGCTTCGAGACGCTCAAGCGGCGCCGCAGCAAGCTGGTGTCGATGCAGGCCGAGCTCGCCGCCCACGCGCCCGAGCTCGGGGACAAGTACACGTCCAAGGTGTCGACGCACCACCTCGACGCCCACTTCGACATGGCGACGGCTGCGCTGATCACCGGCATCACCAACGTCGTCAGCATCCACTGCGACGACCTGCAGTCCTCGTACGAGGGCCTCGGCATCACGCCGACCGTGCACTCGATCGGCCACGGCTCCAGCAACGGCGCCGAGACCGCGCAGCAGTGCCGCGACCGCATCCGCCGCTTCCACCTCGAGTTGACCGCCGGCATGGCCGCGCGGCTGGCGGCGGTGCCCGAGGGCGACGGCTCGATGCTCGACAACACGCTGATCGTCTACCTCAGCGACAACTCCAACCTGCACCACTCGACCGCTGTCGAGTGGCCGATCCTGACGCTCGGCGGGCTCGGCGGCGCGTGGAGGGGCGGGGGCCGCTACCTCGCGTGGCCGCGCTACGGTCGGAAGGGGCA
>JBMHDP010000303.1:0-5914 GCA_049889335.1 Planctomycetota bacterium | reverse complement strand
CGCCGATGGGCGCCTGGCTCGCCGACGCGGACGCGAGCGCGAGCGCGAGGCCCGCGGCGCCGGCGCACCGCCGCGCGGCGCGCATCAGTTCTCCACCAGCACCTGGTAGCCGTCGGACATGCGCAGCGGCAGCGGCGCCGTCGACGCGGGGTCGAGCGAGAGCCACTGTGCGAAGGCGTCGTAGCCGTAGAGCGTGGTGCTCGACGGGATCGGAAGCGGCAGCGCGGCGGCGCCGATGGGGTCGGCGAGCGTCACCTGCAGCAGGTCGTTCGAGTTGAGCAGGAAGCAGCCGGCGGGGCCGCCGACGAGGCCCAGGTCGAGCGGCAGGGGGCCGTAGACCGAGGTCGAAGCGCTCGTCCCGAGGACAAGCCCGCACACGCTGTTGGGGGCGCCGCCCGCGAGCGTCAGGTCGAACGACGAGCCGAGCACCGGCCGGCCGACCGCCCCGATCGACGCCGACATGCAGCCTTGCCCGTAGCCCGCGCGCACGACCGACTCCCAGCTCGTGCCCATGCGAAGCTCGTCGAGCTCGATGCGGTTGTTGCCGGTGGGCGTGAGCCACAGCGTGCCCATGACGGCGCCCGACGCGTACGGGACCGACTCGGCGGTCCACTGGTTGGCGCCTGCGCCCACGGTCGCGATGCCCGCGTCGTCGATCGGCACGATCGCGCCGGGGCCGAACACCTTCAGGCGCGCGATCTCGAGGCCGGACGCGACCGCGTCGATGCGCAGCACGCAGAAGTAGGGCGTGTTGGCCTGCATCACCTCGGCGCCGGCGGGCGCCGCGCCGCCGCCGACGAACCACGTGCCGGTCGCGTCCCAGCCGAACTGGCCGCGCGTCGCGCCCGAGTCGGTCAGCTCGACCTTGGCGCTCTCGATGGCGGCGTTGGTGTCCGCGCGGGAGATCATGCAGCTCAGGTAGTAGCTCTGGTTCTGCGTCAGGTCCCAGATGTCCGGGAAGCTGCGGCCGCTGCGGGCGCTGGTCTCGCTGACGATCTTGTTGCCCAACGGGACGAGCCCGTTCGAGAGGAACCCCGAGTTGAGCAGGCTGCCGCTCTCGACCACCGGGCCGACCGGCACCACGGCGCCCGGGACGGCGAGCGGCGGCAGCGCGCCCTGCGCGAGGTTCTGCACGTCCGTCGGCGTCAGCGGGGACGACCACACGGTCAGGTCGTCGAGCAGGCCGTTGAAGTGCCACTGGGGGCCGCCAGAGTCGACGTTGCGCCCGATCGACATGCTGTCGAGGTCGAACACGTAGCGGAAGAAGCCCTGGTGGTCGGTGTCGACCGCGGCGCCGTCGACGTAGACCGTCGAGGCCCCGTTGCCCTCGCAGACGACGCACAGGTGGTGCCACGCGCCGTCGTTGATGGTCGACGTCGTGAACACCTGTGAATACGAGTTCAGGTCGCCCCGCACGTCGTACCAGGGTCGCCCGTTCGACAGGCTGAGCGCGATCTCGCGCGACGGGTCGGAGCTGTCCGAGGCGCCCAGGATCGTCAGCGCGCCGTTCGACGAGGCCTTGAGCCAGACCGCGATGGTGCCGTGGTTGAGGTCGGCGTACTTGGCGACGTGCGGCGTCAGGTCGACGTGGTCGAGGTTGGCGGAGACCAGCGACAGCGACTTGGTCGACCACGCGGCGATCGCCGGCGGCACGTCGACGCTGTAGGTCGGGCCGACGGCGGTGCCGTGGCTCTGGAACGGGCCGAAGTCGAGCACGTCGTCCTCGAACGCCCAGTAGCTGCTCAGGCCGACCGGGTGCGACGCGTCGACGCCGAGCCACGGGCCGCTCCAGCGCGCGCCGGCGTCCTGGCCGTGCAGCGCGACCGGCGTGGGGCCGTAGGGGACCGAGTCACGCGTCCGGAGCTCTTGCGCGACGAGGAGCGAGGACGCCGTCAGCTGCAGCGCCAATCCGACGGAGATTGCGTTCATGCCTGCAGGATAGGCACGCCGTCCGCGCACGCTGACATCCGCGCATCGACGCTCCTTCTTGTTACATGCGCCGCTGCGAGCTTCGCCGACCTCGCGTGCGCGCACGTTGCCAGCCGGCGTCGGATCGGATGCAATCGCGCCATGTCCCTGTGCCCGCGGCTGCTGATCCCTGCGCTCTGGTGCGCGCTGACCGGCGCAGCGCTCGGCCAGGCACGGCACTGGGCGTACCGGCCGCTGCCTCGTGAGGTCGCGCAGCCGACCGTCGGGCAGCCCGCGTGGTGCCGCAACGAGATCGACCGGTTCGTGCTCGCCCGGCTCGAGCGCGAGGGGCTGGCGCCCTCGGAGCCGCTCGGTGCGGCGCAATACCTGCGGCGCGTCTGCCTGACGCTGACCGGGCTGCCGCCCGACGAGGCGCAGCTCGACCGCGCCGAGCGTGGCGAGCTCAACGGGCTCGTGGACGAGCTGCTGGCGTCGCCGCGCTACGCCGAGCGCATGGCCAGCGAGTGGCTCGACGTCGCGCGCTACGCCGACACGTTCGGCTACCAGTCCGACGTCGAGCGGCCAGTGTGGCCGTGGCGCGACTGGGTGCTGCGGGCGTTCCGCGACAACCTGCCCTACGACCAGTTCGCGACCTGGCAGATCGCCGGCGACCTGCTCCCCGAGGCGACCCGCGACCAGCAGCTCGCGACCGCGTTCCAGCGCCTGCACCGGCAGACCAACGAGGGCGGCAGCGTCGAAGAGGAGATGCGCCAGGAGTATGTCGCGGACCGCACGCACACGTTCGCGACGGCGTTCCTCGGCATGACCATGGAGTGCGCGCGCTGCCACGACCACAAGTTCGATCCGGTCACGCAGAAGGAGTACTACGAGCTGTCGGCGTTCTTCGACAACGTCGACGAGTCCGGCCTCTACTCGCACTTCACGCGGGCGACGCCGACGCCGGCGCTGTCGCTGCCGACGCCGCAGCAGGAGCAGCAGGAGCGCGACGCGCGCGCGGCGGTGGCCGAACGCGAGCGGGAGCTCGCGGCGCTGCGCGCGTCGCTGACGACGGCGCAGCTCGAGGCTGCGCCGCTCGATCTGACCGGGCCGATCGACCCGGTCGGCGTGTTCTCGTTCGACGCGCTGGTCGAGGGCAAGCTCCCCAACGCGGGCAACGCCGAGCTGCCCGGCAGCGTGGGGGACGGGCCGGCGTTCGTCGACGGCAAGGTCGGCAAGGCGCTGCGGTTCGACGGCGAGGACTGGGCCAAGCACCCCAAGGTCGCCGACTTCGACCGGCACCAGCCGTTCTCGCTCGCGTTCTGGCTGCAGGTGCCCGAGGCCTACGACCGCGCGGTCGTCGTCCACCGCTCGAAGTCTTGGACCGACGCCGGCAGCCGCGGCTACGAGCTGCTGGTCGAGGACGGCTGCCTGAGCTTCGCGCTGATCCACTTCTGGCCCGGCAACGCGATCCGGATCCGAACCGCGCAGCCGTTCCCGGTCGGCCGGTGGGCGCACGTGGCGCTGACCTACGACGGCAGCAGCCGAGCGACCGGCCAGGCGATCTACGTCGACGGCGTGCGCGCGGAGGTGTCGGTCGTGCGCGACTGCCTGACGCGGACCATCCAGGGCGGCGGCGCCGACGCGTTGACGTTCGCGCAGCGCTTCCGCGACAAGGGCCTTAAGGGCGGCGCGGTCGACGAGCTGCACGTGTTCGCGCGCGAGCTGACCCGGCCCGAGGTCGGCTCCCTCGCGGGCGTGCGCGTGCAGCCGACCGCAGCCGAAGTTCGCGACCTGCTGCTCCGCACCCACAGCGAAGACGGCGAGGCCAAGCTGGCGGCGCTGGCGGCCGCGCGCCGCGCGCTCGGCAAGGTCCAGGACAGCCAGCGCGAGATCATGGTGATGCGCGAGATGGCTGGCCGCCGCGCCACCTACGTGCGGCCGCGCGGCAGCTACCTGATGCAGGGCGAGCGCGTGGAGCCCGGCACGCCCGCGTGCCTCCCGCCGCTGCCGGACAGTGGCAAGCGGGACCGCCGCGCGCTGGCGGGCTGGCTCGTCGACCCCGACCACCCGCTGACCGCGCGGGTCGCGGTCAACCGCGTCTGGCAGATGCACTTCGGCAGCGGCCTGGTGGCGACCAGCGAGGACTTCGGCCTGCAGGGCGCGCAGCCGACGCACCCGCAGCTGCTTGACTGGCTCGCCCGCTGGTTCGTCGACTCGGGCTGGGACCTCAAGGCGCTGCACAAGCTGATCGTGACCTCGGCCACGTTCCGGCAGCGCTCCGTCGCTGACCAGGCGCTCCGGGCGCGCGATCCGCACAACGCGCTGCTGGCCCGCGGGCCGCGGTACCAGCTGTCGGCCGAGGCGCTGCGGGACCAGGTGCTCTGGGCCTCCGGCTTGCTCAAGGAGCGCTTCGGCGGCGGGCCGGTGCGGCCGTACCAGCCCGACGGGCTGTGGCGCGAGAAGAGCGGCGGCACCTACCACCCGAGCAAGGGCGACGACCTCTACCGGCGGAGCCTCTACACCTACTGGAAGCGCACGTCGCCGCCGCCGGCGATGATGCTGCTCGACGCGAGCAAGCGCGACGTCTGCGTGATGCGGCGTCAGCGGACCGCGACGCCGCTGCAGGCGCTGGTCATGCTCAACGACCCACAGTTCGTCGAGCCCGCGCGCGTCTGGGCCGAGCAGCTGGTCGCGGCCGGCGGCGACGACGGCGCGCGGCTGTCGTCATCGTTCCGGCGGCTCGGGAGCCGACGGCCGACCGCGCGCGAGCAGGAGATCCTGTCTGCGGCGCTGCTCGAGCAGCGCGCCGCTTACCGCGCCGCGCCCGAAGCGGCCGAGGCGCTGGCCAAGGTGGGCAGCCACCCGCAGGCCCCGGACCTGGACCGCGTCGAGGTCGCGGCGTGGACCATGGTGCTGAGCACGATGATGAACTTCGACGAGGTGGTGAGGCTGCGATGAGAGACCTGATCACGCGCAGGAACCTGTTCGGCCGGGGCGCGGCGGGCGCCGCCTCGCTCGCGCTCGGCCACCTCTTCGGCGCCGATGGCGACCCGAAGCCGCACTTCGCGCCCAAGGCCAAGCGGCTCGTGTACCTGTTCCAGAGCGGGGGGCCTTCGCAGCTGGAGACCTTCGACTACAAGCCGGTCCTCCAGCAGCGCAACGGCGAAGAGCTGCCCGACTCCGTCCGGCAGGGCCAGCGCCTGACGGCGATGTCCGGCAACCAGGCGACCCTGCCGCTCGCGGGCGCCCAGTTCCAGTTCGCCAAGCACGGCCAGAGCCAGCAGTGGGTCTGCGAGCTGCTGCCGCACACGGCGCGGATCGTCGACGATCTGACCATCGTCAAGTCGGTGCACACCGAGGCGATCAACCACGACCCGGCGATTACGTTCCTGCAGACGGGATCGCAGATCGCGGGCCGGCCCTCGATCGGCGCGTGGTTGAGCTACGGCCTCGGCGCGACCAACCAGGACCTGCCGGCGTTCTGCGTGCTGGTGACCAAGAACAAGGGCGGCCAGCCGCTCTACGCGCGGCTGTGGGGGAGCGGCTTCCTGCCGTCGTCGCACCAGGGCGTGCAGTTCCGCGCCGGCAAGGACCGCGTGCTCTACCTCGACGACCCCGCGGGCGTCAACACGAGCACGCGTCGCCGCATGCTCGATCGCCTGCGCGACCTGCACGAGGCCGCCTACGAGCGCGACGTCGACCCGGCCGTGCGCGCGCGGATCGACCAGTACGAGCTGGCCTTCCGTATGCAGATGTCGGTGCCCGAGGTGACCGACCTGTCCGACGAGCCGGACTGGGTCTTCGACCACTACGGCGAGGACGCGCGGCAGCCCGGCACGTTCGCGGCCAACTGCCTGATGGCGCGCCGGCTGCTCGAGCGCGGCGTGCGCTGCGTGCAGCTGTTCCACCAGGGGTGGGACCAGCACGGCGGCCTGCCAGGCGGCATCCGACGGCAGTGCAAGGAGACCGACCAGGCGAGCGCGGCGCTGGTCCGAGACCTCAAGGC
>JBMHDP010000302.1:0-33239 GCA_049889335.1 Planctomycetota bacterium | reverse complement strand
TCGTCACCGCGCCGACCGCGTCGCCGCGGCGGCCCGGCGCGCGTGAGGACCGGATGGCCGCGCTGCTCCGTCGGCTCGGCGCCGAAGACGTCGCCGTGCTGGAGCCGCGTCACCCCGCAGAGGTCCGCGCCGAGCACGTCGCGGCGGTCGACCGCGCCACGGGCGTCTGGTTCGGCGGCGGCCGCCAGTGGCGCACGGTCGACGCCTTCGAGGGCACGCCGATGGTCGCGGCCTTTCATCGCGTCCTGCAGCGCGGCGGCGTCATCGGCGGCAGCTCCGCGGGCGCCACGATCCAGGGCGAGCTGCTGGTCCGCGGCAACCCGCTGGGCAACCGGGACATGCTGTGCGAGGGCTACGAACGGGGCTTCGCGTTCCTGCCTGGCTGCGCCGTCGACCAGCACTTCGTCGCGCGGCGGCGGCTGGCCGACCTGCAGGGCGTCGTCGAACGCTATGCGCAGATGGTCGGCATCGGCGTCGACGAGGGCACCTGCGCGGTCGTGTCGGGCAGCACGCTGCAGGTGCTCGGCCGGAGCACCGTGGCCGTGCTCGATATTCGCAACGGCCTGGACGGGGGCCGCGTCGCCCCCGCGTGGCTCGCCTCCGGCGAGCGGTGGGACCTCGTCGAGGCGCGCCGGCTACCCTGAGCCGGGCGCCTGCGCTCAGCGGCGCTGGTCGACGTGGTAGCCGCGATCGCGCCGGGAGCGCTCGCCTGGCTCGTCGTCTCCGAACCACCAGGCCTGCACCGGCGCCGTCAGGCAGTCGAGCGCCAGCGCGAACGGCGTGCCGAGCAGCCGCACGCCCAGCAGCTCCCAGGACCACTCCGTCTCGTCGTCGTAAGTCATGGTCCGCTCTGTCTCGCCGGTCCAGCGGTCCTGCTCTGCGTCCGGCTCGAAGCCCCACAGCGTCATCGTGAAGCAGCTGGGCAAGGTCAGGCACGCCGCCAGCGCGAGGGCCGTCCACCGGCGACGACTCATCGGGAGAGCCCCCGCTGCTCGAGCATGTTCTCGACATACTTCGCGAGCACGTCCACCTCGACGTGCAGCGGCGCGCCGACGGGCCGGCCGCCGAGCGTCGTCCACTGCGCCGTGTGCGGGATGACCGCGATCATGACCTCACCCGACCGCTGCCCCGCGATCGTCAGCGAAACCCCATCCAAAGTGATCGAGCCCTTTTCCACACAATACTTTCGAAGATCCTCCGGCACCTCTGCCCAGAGCTCTCCGCCGTGCTCGGCGTCGATTGCCTCGGTGACCCTGCCGAGCCCGTCCACGTGGCCCTGCACGATGTGCCCCCCGAGCGGCTCGCCCGCCCGCAGCGCCCCCTCGAGGTTGACCCGGTCGCCCGCCTGCGCGCGGCCGAGCCACGTGCGGTCGAGCGTCTCCGGCGTCAGGAAGAACTCGGCCTGACCGGACTCCAGGGTCACGACCGTGCAGCACACGCCCGAGAGGGCGATCGAGTCGCCGATGCGGAACGGCCCGGAGAGGGCCGAGATGTCGACGGTCAGCCGGACTCCTCCCGCCTCGGAGGCAGAAGCGGTGACGGCGCCGGTAGCTTGCACGAGGCCGGTAAACATCAGGAATGCGGGGGGATGGAGGTTCTCGCGAGGGGCTGGATTCGACGCCGAGCAAAGCCCGGCCAGCCTTGACCGGCCTAGGCCGCAAACGTATGGTGTTCACCCCTTCTTTGCGGCAAGGGCACCTTGCACTGCGCCATTCTGACACTCTTTCCAGACGCCGTTCGGCCGTATCTGGACGAGAGCATCCTCGGGATTGCTCAGGCTCAAGGCAACCTCCGGGTCGACCTCGTCGACTTCCGGAACCACGCGCTGGACCCTCACCGAACGGTCGACGACCGACCCTTCGGCGGCGGCCCGGGCATGGTGCTCAAGCCCGAACCGATCTTTTCAGCTATTGACGAAGTGGAGCAGGCTTCCGGCCCGTTCCACAAGATCCTGCTCTGCCCCCGCGGTCGAACCTTCGACCAGGCGCGCGCGCGCGAGCTCAGCCGCATGGAGCGGCTGATGTTCGTCTGCGGTCGCTACGAGGGCTTCGACGAACGCATCCGCGACGGCCTCGCCGCCTCGGACGGCGGCTACGAGGAGATCTCGCTCGGCGACTTCGTGTTGGCCGGCGGCGAGCTGCCCTCGATGGTCGTGCTCGAAGCCGCGGTCCGGCTGATCCCGGGAGTGCTGGGGTGCGCCGAGTCGGCGCAGCTCGAGTCGTTCGAAGGCGAGCTGCTCGACTACCCGCAGTACACGCGACCCCGCGAGTTCCGCGGAATGGGCGTGCCCGAGGTGCTGTTCTCGGGCGACCACGCCCGGGTGGCCCGGTGGCGAGAGGAGCAGGCGCGGTCGCTGACCGCCAGGAAGCTGGCGCTCGAGGACCGCGGCGAAGCGGACCGCGTCGCGCGGGATGCGCGCGCGACCGTGACCCCTACTGACCGACCGAACTGAACAACCCCGACAGGAACGACCCATGAACATCATGCGCCAGATCGAGCTCGAACACATGAAGAGCGAGCTCCCCGACTTCGGCGTCGGCGACACCGTCGATGTGCACTACCTGATCAAGGAAGGCGACAAGGAGCGCGTGCAGCTGTTCACGGGCACGGTCATCAAGTTCCAGGGCTCGGGCACCCGCCGCACCTTCACCGTGCGCCGGATCGTCGCCGGCGAAGGCGTCGAGCGTACCTTCACGCTGCACAGCTCCCGCGTGTCGGACGTCAAGGTCAAGGACCGCGGCGTCATCCGGCGCGCCAAGCTCTACTTCCTGCGCGAGCGGGAGGGCAAGGCGACCCGCCTGACGCGCAACCTGGGCAAGCTCAAGTGGCCCCGCAGCGGCTCCGGCAGCGGCCGGACCGACGAAGGCAACAGCCCGGACGCCCCGGCTGCCGAAGAGTAGGGATCGCCCGAACTTCGACCGCCTGACCCACGGGGGCAGGACCGCGGCGCGCCGACCGGCGGCCGCCGCCCCCAGCACCCGGTGGCGCACCCCCCACCACACCCCACGACACGTCTTCCGCGGCCTCGCCTGTCATGCTCGAGAACGCCCGTCGTCAGTTCTTCCTGGTCCTCTTCGCGATCCTCCTCGGGGTCGCGAGCATCGCGTTCCTGAAGCCGAGCCTGGGCAATGACCTCAAGGGCGGCACGCAGCTCCTCTACGACGTGCCTGCGGACGTCCTGGACGACCTCGCCCAGAAGGAGAACGCGTCCAAGGACACGATCATGGCGCAGACGATCAGCGTCATGCGCGAGCGGATCGACCCCAACGGCACGCTCGACCCGCTGATCACGCGGAGCGGCGAGACCGGCATCCTGGTCGAGCTCAGCTACTTCGAGAACCCGCAGGACCTCAAGCGCGTCCTCGACCGGATCAGCAACCTCGGTCGCCTCGAGATGCGCGTGGTCGCCTACGACGGCTGGGCGCAGGAAGGCAACTCGCTCGTCGCGTCGCGCATCAAGGTGGAGAAGGAGCGGCTCGAGACGTGGCTGAAGAAGCCCGACAACGCCGCGCTCATCGCCAAGGACCCGCGCAACATCCGGCGCTACAACGAGGACCTGGTCAACGGACCGATCCTCAAGTACCTGCACTGGTATCCGCGCGAGATCCGCGTCAGCCCGGAGGACGCGACCCGCTGGGACACGTCCTACGCCGACAGCCCGTCGTATGCGCCGATCACGGTGCAGGCCTTCGACGACGCCCAGTGGAACGGCGGCGCCGTCCCCGAGCCGATGCTCGAGGCCGCGCCGGCGGAGCGCCGGCTCGTCGAGTTCTTGGCCGTCAACATGGCCGAGCGCTCGTTCAGCGGTGAGGACCTCGACCCGTCGGGCTGCGGCCTCGGCCAGCGCGACGGCCGCCCCGCGGTCAACTACGAGATCGTCGGCGCGCTCAAGGCCGCCTACGCGGACTGGTCGGCGGCGCACAAGGGCCAGGCCAGCGCGATCATCCTCAACGGCTTCGTCAAGTCCGCGCCGACCTTCATCTCGAAGATCCCCGGCCGCGGCCAGATCACGGGCGACTTCACGATCGAGGAGGTCGAAGAGCTGATCAAGGTGCTCCGCACCGGCTCGCTGCGCATCGAGCCGGAGAAGCTGAGCCAGACGACCATCGGGCCGAACCTCGGCGAAGCCGCGATCACCCGAGGTCTGTGGTCGATCCTCGGCGGCGGCGCGCTGGTCTTCGCCTTCATGCTGGCCTTCTACAAGATCGCCGGCACCATCGCGTGCGTCGCGCTGCTGCTGAACGTGTTCCTGCTCTACGCGGGCATCCTGTTCATGCAGGCGACCATCACGCTGCCGGGGCTCGGCGGCATCGTGCTCACGCTGGGCATGGCGGTCGACGCCAACGTCCTGATCTACGAGCGCATCCGCGAGGAGCTGCAGAAGGGCAAGGAGATGCTGCAGGCGGTCCGCTCGGGCTTCGAGCGGGCCATGTCGGCGATCCTCGACTCGAACATCACGACCTTCCTGGTCGGCCTCGTGCTCTTCAACGTCGGCGTCGGCCCGGTCCGCGGGTTCGCGGTCACGTTGATGGTCGGCATCGTCACGACGGTGTTCACCCAGTTCTTCGTCTCGCGCCTGCTGTTCCACTGGGCGCTGTCGAACAACAAGCTCGAGGGCTGGCAGCCGAACACGCTGTTTGAGAACCGCAGCGTCGACTTCGTCGGCAAGATCCGCGCCTGCGTCGCGGTCAGCGCGCTGGTGATCATCGGCGGCGTCGGCTACTCGCTCACGGTCCCGCCGGAGGAGAAGCTCAGCATCGACTTCACGGGCGGCTCCAACCTGCAGATGGTGCTCGCCGAGCAGACCGACGCGGCGAGCATCCGCGACAAGCTCAAGGCCGACGCCGGGTTCCTGGCGTCCTACCCGACCTACAGCGTCAACGAGGTCGGCGAGGACGGCACCGGCTACAACATCCGGCTGAAGCTCACCGCGGCGCAGCGCGCCGACATCGACGCGCAGCGCGACGAGAAGCGCGAGGAGCGCAAGGACTACCTCGCCAAGCTGACCGACGACAGCCTCACCGAGGACCAGCGCCGCGCGCTCAAGCCGCCGGCGCCGTTCAAGCCGCCCTACGTCGAGGAGCTGGAGCGCGTGTTCGCCGGCGACCTGGTCGAGCCCGCGTTCAGCGGCGCGCTGATGGTCCCGCAGCCCGGTCAGAACAACAACCTGATGCTGGCGCAGATCGACGTGCACTTCGCGCGTCCGGTCGTCACCGCTAAGGTCCGCGAGAACCTGGGCAGCGGCCTCGCCGGCGGCGAGGTCACCCCGCTGGGCGACCCCGCGGCCACCACCGGCAAGGACTTCCGCGTCGAGTGGTCGACGCAGAACTCCACGCGTGAGTGGCAGCTCGCGGAGATCATCAACGAGGAGCTCTCCGGCATGGAGGACGCCGACGGCAACCAGATCGTGCTGTCGGACCCGTTCCCCGAGGCCCAGGAGATCCAGGGCCGGCTGGTCGACGACCTCCGCAACGCCGCGATCGGCGCGCTGATCCTGGCCTGGGGGCTGATCGTCTTCTACCTGCGGCTGCGCTTCCACGAGTACAAGTACGGCCTCGCGGCGGTCGTGGCGCTGATCCACGACGTGCTCGTCACGTTCGGCGTCGTGGTGCTCTGCAACCACCTCGGCCTCGTCAACGCCGAGATCAGCCTCGCGATGATCGCCTGCTTCCTGACGATCATCGGCTACTCGGTGAACGACACGATCGTGGTCTTCGACCGCATCCGCGAGAACCGCATCGAGAACGCGCGCAACGACGTCGACGAGTCGTTCCGCTCGCTCATCAACCGCTCCCTCAACCAGACGCTCTCCCGCACGGTCCTGACCACGGTGCTCACGCTGTTCGTGGTCATCGCGCAGCTGATCGTCAACTGGAACAGCGGCTCGGACCTCGAGGCGTTCGCGTTCGCGATGACGATCGGCATGTGCTGCGGCGTCTACTCGACGATGTACATCGCCGCGCCGATCCTGATCTGGATGGACAAGGGCGACCCGGTCGAGGTCCCGGACGACCCGCGCGACCCCGAGCGCGAGGGCGACTACGACAACGAGGCCGAGCTCGCGGCCCAAGAAGCCGCGGCCGCCGCGGCGAAGAAGGAGGCGTAGGCCGCCCCCGCGGCCGCGCATGCACGGCACCGACGCCACGCCGCGCTTCACGGGGCTGCTGGCCCCGTTCGACCTGCGCGCGACGGCGCTGCTGCGCACCGACGTGCTGGTGATCGGCTCCGGGATCGCCGGAGCCGCCGCCGCGCTGAGCGCCGCCGACGACGGCGCCGAGGTCCTGCTGGTCACCAAAGGCGCGCTCGACGAGACCAACACCTCGTGGGCGCAGGGCGGCATCGCGGTCGTCCAGTTGCCCGAGGACAGCGTCGAGCAGCACGTCGCGGACACGCTCCACGTCGGAGCCGGGATCGCCGACGAGCAGGTCGTGCGCGCCGTCGTGCGGCGCGCCAAGGACGCCATCGCGTGGCTCGAGGGGCTCGGCACCAGCTTCGACCGGCACGACGGCGGCGAGCAGCACGGCACGCTCGAGCTGTCCCGCGAGGGCGGACACAGCCACCCGCGGGTCGTGCACAGCAACGGCGCCGCCACCGGCCAGGAGATCCAACGCGCCCTCGTGCAGGCGCTGCGCGCGCACCCGCGCGTCACCGTTCGACCGCACGTCTTCGTGCGCGACCTCGTGCTGCGCGAAGGGCGCTGCGTCGGCGCGGTCGGCGTGCAGAACGGTCGCCGCGACCCCGTGGAGCTGGCCATCGAAGCCGGCGCGGTCATCGTCGCGACCGGCGGCACGGGGCAGATCTTTCGTGAGACCACCAACCCCACGGGGGCCAGCGGCGACGGCGCGGCGCTCTGCTTCCGCGCGGGCGCGCGGCTCGTCGACTGCGAGTTCGTCCAGTTTCACCCCACCACGCTCTACATCGCGGGCGCGTCGCGCTTCCTGATCAGCGAGGTGGTGCGCGGCGCCGGCGCCGTGCTGCGCGACCGGAACGGCGAGCGCGTCATGGCAGACGCGCACCCGATGAAGGACCTCGCGCCCCGCGACGTCGTGAGCCGGGCGATCCTCGACCGGATGGTCGCGACCGCGGACACCCACGTCTACCTGGACTTGAGCGAGGTCGACGGGGACCCCCACGCGTTGTTCCCGTCGATCGCGCGCATCTGCTCGACCTTCGACCTCGACCTCGCCAAGGACCCGATCCCGGTCCGGCCGGGCGCGCACTACTTCCTCGGCGGCGCGGACACCGACGACCAGGGACAGACCAGCGTGCCAGGGCTGTTCGCCGTCGGGGAGGCCGCCGCGAGCGGGCTGCACGGCGCCAACCGGCTCGCCTCCAACTCCTTGCTCGAGGGCACGGTGGTCGGCCTGGACTGCGGTCGGACCGCGGCCGCCCGCTCACGGGAAGCGTCCCAGCCGGACCTGCGGCTGGGGCTCCCGCGGCGGGCCGACGGCCCCAAGCTGGCAGAGGATCCGCCGCGGCTGCTGCACGACGACCTCCTCTACGCGCTCAAGTCGCTGATGTGGCGGCAGGTGGGCCTGCGTCGCGAGGACCAGGGCCTGCGCGACGCCCGCGGCCGGATCGCGGTCTGGCACCAGTACCTGACCCGCGGGCCGATGCAGACGCGGCCGTCGTGCGAGCTCGCCAACATGCTGACGGTCGCGGCCCTGGTCGCGGAGAGCGGCATGCAGCGGGGAGAGTCGCGCGGCACGCACTTCCGCAGCGACGCCCCGGCGCGCGACGACGAGCGATTCTGCCGCCGCATCTTCCTGGAGCGCGCGGGGGATGGTGCAATCCACTGCCAGCTCGGGCCGCTGTCCGCGCCGAGCGACGCGCGCGCCGAGTAGGCCGCGCCTCCTGCACCTCCGACCGAAGTGGGCGAACCGACTCTCGACACCTCCAAGGGCCACGCGACCGAGGCCATCCTGTTCGGCCTGGTGCCGACCGGCGACCCGCGGACCGCGGCCGAGGCCCTGGCCGAGCTGCAGCAGCTGGCCGAGACGGCCGAATACGTGCCGGCGGGCTGCATCGTGCAGCACCGCCGCGTCGCGGATCCGCACAGCTACCTCGGCAGCGGCAAGCTCGAAGAGCTCGCGGACGTCGTCCGGCTGGCGCACAGCGGCTGCGTGATCTGCGACGACTCTCTGACCCCGAACCAGGCCCGCAACATCGAGAAGGCCGTCAACGCGCCGGTGATCGACCGCAGCGAGCTCATCCTGCAGATCTTCGGCTCGCACGCGCGCACGCCGCAGGCGCGGCTGCAGGTCGAGCTGGCGGCGCTCCAGTACGAGCTGCCGCGGCTCCGCCGCCGGTGGACGCACCTCGAGCGCCAGCGCGGCGGCATCGGCCTGCGCGGCGGCGCGGGCGAGAAGCAGATCGACGTCGACCGCAACCTCGTGCGCACCCGCATCGCCTCGGTCAACCGCGACCTCAAGCGCATCGAGCAGCACAAGACCCGCGAGGTGAAGGGCCGGCCGGACCTCTTCACCGTCGCGCTGGTCGGCTACACCAACGCCGGCAAGTCGACGCTGATGAACCGCCTGACCGACGCCGGCGTGATCGCAGAGGACAAGCTGTTCTCGACGCTCGACACCCGCACCCGCCCCTGGCGGCTGCCCGGCGGCCGCACCGTGCTGCTGACGGACACGGTAGGCTTCCTGCGCAAGCTGCCACACCAGCTCGTCGCGAGCTTCCACGCGACCCTGGAGGAGGCCCTGCACACGGACCTGCTGCTGGTGCTGATCGACGGCAGCTCGCCCGAAGCCCTCGAGCAGCTGGTCGCGGTCAACGAGGTGCTCGAGACCCTCGAGGTCGACGACCTGCCGCGCCTGACCGTGCTCAACAAGCTGGACCAGATCGAGGACCGGGCGCGCCTCGCGCCGCTGTGGCAGGTCGACCCGAACGCGATCCCGGTCTCGGTGCAGACCGGCGAAGGGCTGCCGGAGCTCTTCCAAGCGATCCAGTCGCACCTCTCAGACGTCGAGAGCCGCGTCGAGCTGCTGCTGCCGCACAGCGCCGGCGCGCTGCACTCCCAGATCCGCGCGAAGGCCACCGTGCTCTCGGAGTTCTACACCGAGGACGGCTGCCTGATGGAGATCCAGGCCTCGGCGGCGCTGCTGGGCCGACTGATGGCCGGCGGCGCGCTCCCCGTCCGCCCCGAAGACCGCGGCTAGAGGAGGAGCGGCGTCGAGCTCGCGCCGCACCGTGCGACCGACCGCGTCAGCCGTCGAGCACGACCAGCAGGTCGCCGCCCTCGACCGCGAGGCCGACGTCCGCGCACAGCTCGCGGACGGTCCCGTCCGCCGGCGCCCGCACCACCGTCTCCATCTTCATCGCCTCGAGCGTCAACAGCGGCGCGCCTTCGACGACCTCCTCGTCCTCGCTGACGTGCAGGGTGATCACGCGGCCGGGCATCGGCGCGCCCACCTCCCCCGACACGGTCGGGTCCGCGCGGCGGCGGGTCTCGACCGCGCCTTCGAGCGACCGGTCGGCCACGACGACCTGCCGGTTCTGGCCGTTGAGCTTGAAGTAGACCGTCACGTGTCCGTGCTCGTCGGGTTCGCTCCGGGCCTCGAGCGACACCAGCAGCGACTTGCCGCGCTCCAGCTCGATCCAGACCTCCTGGCCGGTGTCGAGGCCGTAGAAGTAGACCGGGGTCGGCAGCAGCGAGACGTCGCTGCAGCGGTTCCGGAAGGCGAAGTAGTCGTCGAGCACGCGCGGGTAGAGCGCGTAGCTCACCACGTCGCGCGGCAGCACCTCGCGGTTGAGCCGCTCTTCGCAGTGCCGCTGCGCGGCGTCGAAGTCGAAGGCCGGCATGCCGTCGCTGGGGCGCCCCGTGAGCACCGGCAGGCCCTTCAGCGCGGCCCGCTGCAGGTCCTCGGGGAAGCCGCCCGGCGGCTGGCCGAGGTGGCCCTGGAAGTAGGTCACCACCGACTGCGGGAAGTCGAGCCGCTTGGACTCGACCAGCAGCTTGGCCTTGGTCGCCTCGACCGAAGCGTCGAGGCTGCCGCGCATCTCCAGCAGGTCGTTCTGCACCAGGAAGATCGCGAAGTCGCCGACCATCTTCGACGACGGCGTGACCTTCGGGATGTCGCCGACGAGCCGGTTGACGACCGCGAACGCGTGGCGGACGTCCGCCCAGCGGTCGAGCAGGCCGAGCGAGGCGACCTGGGGTCGCAGGTTCGAGTACTGACCGCCCGGGATCTCGTGGTAGTAGACCTCGCTCGTGCTGCTCTTGAGGCCGCACTCGAACGGCGCGTAGAACTCGCGCACGCCCTCCCAGTAGTCGGCCAGCGGCTGCATCGCCTTGTTGGTCAACCCCGTCTCCCGGGGGTGGCCGCGCAGCGCCGCGATCAGCGCGTTCATGCTCGGCTGGGACGTCAGCCCGGCCATCGGCGAGAGCGCCGTGTCGACGATGTGCACCCCGGACTCGACCGCCGCCATGTAGGTCGCGACGCCGTTGCCCGACGTGTCGTGCGTGTGCAGGTGCAGCGGCAGGTCGGTCACCTCGCGCAGCCTGGCGACCAGCATCCGCGCCGCCTGCGGACGCAGCAGGCCTGCCATGTCCTTGATGCAGAGGATGTGGGCGCCGAGGTCCTCGATCCGACGGGCGAGCTCGGCGTAGTAGTCGAGCGAGTACTTGGTCCGCGCTGGGTTGTCGACGTCGCCCGTGTAGCACATCGCGACCTCGGCGAGCTTGCCGGTCTGCAGCACCCGCTGGACCGACAGCTCCATGGAGTCGAGGTCGTTGAGGCTGTCGAACACGCGGAAGACGTCGACGCCGCACTCGGCCGCGCGGTCGATGAAGTCCTCGACGACGTTCTGCGGGTAGCTCGTGTAGCCGACCGCGTTGGCGCCGCGCAGCAGCATCTGGTGCAGCACGTTCGGCACCGCCGCCTTCAGCTTCTGCAGCCGCTCCCACGGGTCCTCGTTGAGGAAGCGGTAGCAGACGTCGAAGGTCGCGCCGCCCCAGGTCTCGAACGAGAACAGCTCGTGCGCGGCGTGCGCCATCGCCGGCGCGATCGCCAGCATGTCCTTGGTGCGCACGCGCGTCGCCAGCA
Organism: Planctomycetota bacterium; assembly: GCA_049889335.1. Classification (GTDB taxonomy): domain Bacteria; phylum Planctomycetota; class UBA1135; order UBA1135; family UBA2386. Next base: position 22,182 of record JBMHDP010000302.1, on the reverse strand, counting down.
GGGACTGGTGCGCGTCGCGCATGGTCGTGTCGGTCAGCAGCGGCCGCGTCTGCTGCCTGACCCAGTCCACCACCGCCGCGGGGCCGCCCTGTTCGAGCAGCTGCGCCGTGCCGCGCGGCGGCGCGGCGTCCGGGACGACGGGGACCGCAGGCGCGACGCACGCCGCCGGCGACAGGCGCTGCTCGGGGCGCACCGTCGGGTGGCCGTTCACGACGACGTCGGCGAGGTAGGTCAGCAGCTTGGTCGCGCGGTCGCGCCCCAGCTCGAGCTCGAACAGCTCGGGCGTGTCGTCGAGGAACCTGGTCCAGGTCGCCCCGCGCAGCAGGGTCTCGTGCTGGAGCACGTTCTGCAGGAAGGCGAGGTTCGTCTTGACGCCGCGGATCCGGAACTCACGCAGCGCGCGCACCCCCTTCTGCGCCGCCTGCTCGAGCGTGCCGGCGAACGTGATGCACTTCACCAGCAGCGAATCGTAGTGACCGGAGACGACCGTGCCCGCGAGGCCGTCGCCGCCGTCGAGCCGGAGCCCGAAGCCGCCGGGCGCCCGGTAGGCCATGATCGTCCCGGTGTCGGGCAGGAAGTCGTTCTGCGGGTCCTCGGTCGTGATCCGGCACTGGATCGCGTAGCCGCGCGGCTGGATCGCGGCCTGGTCGCCCAGGCCGACCTCGTCGCTGCCGAGCGCGTGGCCCTCCTCGACCCGGATCTGCGCCTGCACGATGTCCACCCCGGTGACCTGCTCGCTGATCGTGTGCTCGACCTGCAGGCGCGGGTTGACCTCGATGAAGTAGTGCTGCCCGTCGGCCACGAGGTACTCGAAGGTGCCGGCGTTGTGGTAGCCGGCGTGCCGAGCGAGCTTGAGCGAGTCCTCGAACAGCCCGGCCCGCGTCGCCGCCGAGAGGTTGGGCGCGGGCGCGATCTCCACGACCTTCTGGTGACGGCGCTGGACCGAGCAGTCGCGCTCACACAGGTGGACCACGTCGCCGAAGCGGTCGCCGATCACCTGCACCTCGATGTGCCGGACCTTCGGCAGGAACTTCTCGAGGAACACGACCGGGCTGCCGAACGCCGCGAGCGACTCACTGCGGGCCTGGCGGAGCATCTGCGGGAGGTCCTCGCGCCGCTCCACCACGCGCATCCCGCGGCCCCCGCCGCCGTGCGCCGCCTTCAGGATCGTCGTGCCGTGGGCGTCGAAGAACTCCTCGGCCGCGGCCAGCGCGAGCGCCTCGTCCGCGGCGAGCTCGTGCCCGGGCACGCACGGCACGCCGAGCGACGCCGCGGTCTTGCGCGCCTCCACCTTGTCGCCGAGCTTGCGGATGGCCTCGGCCTCGGGGCCGATGAACGCGATGCCCGCGGCGCGCACCGCAGCGGCGAAGTCCGCGTTCTCCGAGAGGAACCCGTAGCCCGGGTGGATCGCGTCGACGTGCGCGCGCTTCGCGATCTCCAGGATCTCGTCGCCGTCGAGGTAGGCCTGCACGGCGCCCTTGCCCTCGCCGACGAGGTAGCTCTCGTCCGCCTTGTAGCGGTGCTGGTTGGTCGCGTCCTCTTCGCTGAAGACCGCGACGGTCCGGATGCCGAGCTCCGCGCAGGCGCGGAAGACGCGGATCGCGATCTCCCCGCGGTTCGCGCAGAGGACCTTCTGGAACGGACGCGTTTGCATAGGCACCAAGCTCCTGGCGGGCGCGGGAGAGCCCGGCCTGCGCTTATAGTCCTTCGGAAGCTCGCTTCACCAGACTTGAAGCCGCGCGCGCCGAAGCTCCGACGTTACCGGACCGTTCTCCCGCGACGCGCCGCGCGCGCATCGGGGAGAGCTGTCCACATCCTGCGAGGAGGCCGCGCGCGCCGTCGCAACACGCGGCAGGCGCTGCGGAAAGCGATCGAAGGCGAAGTGGTCTTTGCCGCAGCCGTCGATAGACTCGGGGCCCGGAATGACCCTCCCGCTCGCCCTCCGGACGCCGCTTGTTCTCGCCGCCGGAGGTCTCGCCGCGTGCGCGGGAGCAGGCACGGGCGGCGCCGGTCAGGCCCCCACGACGGCAGCGAGCGTGATGCTGATCTCCCGCTCGAGCCCGACGCTCACGCTGTTGAGCGAGGGGACCCGCGCGCCGCGCGCTCCCAACGCCAACGCCGCCGTGCGCAAGGTGGTCTCAGCAGAGGGGATGGAGGCGCTGATCGCGACCTTCGAGGCCGAGCGGATGTTCCAGTATGCGCTGCGCGACGCCCCGACCGGCGCGCGCCAGGCGCTGCAGCTCGACCGCGGCGGAGAGCGCTCGGTCTGGGTGTTCTCCGGCAGCACCACCGACGAGCGCCGCGCGTCGTTCGTGAAGGCGCGGAACTACTTCCTGCAGCTGTTCAACTACGCGCGCAACTACCAGCCGGACGACGCCGCGAAGCAGGACATGAAGGCGTCCCGCAAGCTGGAGTCCGACCGCCGCCGGAGACGCTCGTGAGCGCGCAGGCCGTCGCCATCGTCCCGGTCCGCGTCGGCAGCCAGCGCCTCCCCGGCAAGGCGCTGCTGCAGGAGAGCGGCCGCGCGCTGTTCCTCCACACCTGCGAGCAGGCGCGGCGCACCCCCAACATCGACCTCGTCGTCGTCGCGACCGACGACGACCGCGTCGAGGCCGCCGCCAAGGAGCACGGCTACGAGGTCGCGCGCACCAGCGCCGGCTGCCGCACCGGCAGCGAGCGCTGCGCCGAGGCGGCCGCCTCGATCCCCTGTCGGGCCGTGCTCGACATCCAGGGCGACTGGCCCGAGGTTGCGCCCGACGACCTCGGCGCGCTCGTCGAGCAGCTGCTGCGGGGAGACAGCGAGTGCAACACCCTGTGCGCGCCGATCGCGTCCCCGGAGACGATCGCGAACCCGAACGTCGTCAAGGTGGTGCGCGGCCGCAGCGGCAGGGCGCTCTACTTCAGCCGACAGGCCATCCCCTTCGTCCAGGAGGGTTCGTTCGGCACGCTCCGCCACATCGGCGTCTACGGCTTCGCGCGCGAGACGCTGCTGCGGGTGCCCGCGCTCCCCTCGAGCGGGCTCGCCGAGGCCGAGAGCCTGGAGCAGCTGCGCTTCCTCGAGAACGACATCCAGATGCACGTGCTCGACGCCCACGGCGACCCGTGGGGCATCGAGACGCGCGGAGACTACGACGCCTACCTGCAACGACTGAGCGCCCAGCGCAACGGACCGACACCTATATGACCAAGTACCTGTTCGTGACCGGAGGAGTGGTCTCGTCGCTCGGCAAGGGCCTGACCTCGGCGGCGATCGGCTGGATCCTGGAGCGCCACGGCCTCAAGGTGTCGATGCAGAAGCTCGACCCCTACATCAACGTGGACCCCGGCACGATGTCGCCGTTCCAGCACGGCGAGGTCTACGTCACGGACGACGGCACCGAGGCCGACCTGGACCTGGGCCACTACGAGCGGTTCACGCACGCGCCGATCACCAAGGACTCCAACTACACCACCGGCAAGATCTACAAGTCGGTCATCCAGAAGGAGCGTCGCGGCGACTACCTCGGCAAGACCGTGCAGGTGATCCCGCACATCACGGACGAGATCAAGATGGGCATCCGCGCCGGCGCCGCGCCGCGCGTCGGCGAAGCTCCGCCCGACGTCGCCATCACCGAGATCGGCGGCACCGTCGGCGACATCGAGAGCCTGCCGTTCCTCGAGGCGATCCGGCAGTTCAGCCTCGAGGTCGGCCCGAACGACTGCATGTTCATCCACCTGACGCTGCTGCCCTACCTGCGCGCGTCCGGCGAGCTGAAGACCAAGCCCACCCAGCAGTCCGTCGGCAAGCTGCGCGAGATCGGCATCCAGCCGCACGTCCTGGTCTGCCGCACCGAGGTCGCGATGGACGAGGACATGCCGCGCAAGATCTCGTTGTTCTGCAACGTGCGGCCCGAGAACGTCATCGAAGAGAAGGACGTCGACTTCTCGATCTACGAGGTCCCGCTGATGCTGATCGACAGCGGCCTCGACCGCCGCATCCTCGACCACCTCCACCTCGAGCCGCGGCAGGCCGTCGACACCTCGGACTGGCAGGAGCTCCTGGCGACCGTCAAGGACCCCGCGCACGAGGTCACGATCGCCGTCGTCGGTAAGTACATCGAGCTGCACGACGCCTACAAGTCGATCTACGAGTCGCTGAGCCACGCCGGCATCGCCAACAGCTGCAAGGTGCACCTCAAGAAGGTCTCCGCAGAGCAGGTCGCCGACGAGGGCGCCGAGGCGCACCTGGCGGGCGTCGACGGGATCCTGGTCCCTGGCGGCTTCGGGGAGCGCGGCTTCGAAGGCAAGATCGCGGCGATCGCGTATGCGCGAGCGCACAAGGTCCCGTTCCTGGGTATCTGCTACGGCATGCAGGCGGCCGTGGTGCAGTTCGCCCGGAGCGAGCTCGGCCTGAGCGACGCCACCACGACCGAGTACAGCCCCGACGCGCAGCACCCGGTGATCTCGCTCATGGAGGAGCAGAAGCGCACCAACGACAAGGGCGGCACGATGCGCCTCGGCGCGTTCGAGTGCGCGCTCGCCGAGGGCACCAACAGCCACCGCGCCTACGGCGCCGACGCCGTGCACGAACGCCACCGCCACCGCTTCGAGCTGAACAACGACTACCGCGACCAGCTCGAGGCCAAGGGGCTCGTGATGGCGGGCCGCAACCCGAAGCTCGACCTCGTGGAGATCGTGGAGATCGCGGACCACCCCTGGTTCGTCGGCGTCCAGTATCACCCCGAGTACAAGACCCGGCCGCTGCAGGCGCACCCGCTGTTCCGGGACTTCGTGCGGGCGGCGATCGACAACGGCTGACCGCGCCTTAGCGCGCGCGGCGCGCCGTAACCAGCGACGGCCCTGAGACGTCGGCGCCATCGGGGCTTCGGCGCCCGCGCGACCGCGCGCCGCATCGGCCGAAGGCCCGGGACCGCGGATCTGCTACGTTCACGGATCCCCGATTCCGATCCGAAACCCATGCGCCGTAGCCTCGCCGTTCTGTCCGCCCTCACCGCGCTCTCGATCCCCCTGTTCGCGCAAGAGCCCGCCGAAGAGGTCGCGTTCTCGCTGGAGAACATCTTCCCCGACAAGAAGAAGCCGCTGTTCGGCCCCAGCGCGAGCGGCGCCGCCTTCTCGCACGACGGCCGCCACGCCGCCTACCTCTACCGGGGCTTCGACGAGCGCCGTCACGGCAGCGACCTCTGGATCGTCGACGTCGAGGCGGGCGAGGCAGACCGCGTCACCAGCGCGACCGTGATGTCCGCGTTCCAGGCGTCGGCGCGCAAGGTCGTCGACGCCCGCGTCGCGGCGGGCAAGAAGGCCGCCAAGAAGAAGAAGGAAAAGGACGGCGAGAAGCTGGACGCCGCCGCGCAGCAGGAGCGCGACCGCCGCGAGTTCGGGGACCGCGTCGACGCGAAGGACGCCAACGCGGAGAAGGCGCCGCGCTACGGCGGCGTGCGGGCGTTCGTGTGGTCGCCGACCCGCGACGAGCTGCTGTTCACGTCGGGGGGCGACATCTACCGCTACGCGCTCGACGCCGGCGCGCCCGAACGCCTCACCCACACCTTGGCGAGCGAGCGGGACGTGCAGTACCTGCCCGACGGCAGCGGCTACACCTACCTGCTCGACGGCGCGCTGATGAAGGTGACGTTCGGGAGCCACCTGGTCGTCCAGCTCGATCCGAAGCTCCCCTCGGGCCAGTCGATGTCGAGCTACCGGCTGAGCCCGGACGGCGCGCACCTCGTGTTCCTTGCCAACAAGGGGTCGTCGTGGCGCGGCGGCAGCCGACGCGTCAACATCGCGCGCTACCGCGACCGCTTCATGGAGGTCCAGCAGGTCCCGCGCACCGTCTCCGACGACGAGCTGCCCGACCGCAAGACCGCGATCTACCTGCACAGCCTCGAAGACGCGATGGCGGAGCGGCACAAGCCGCGCCTGATCTGGACGCACACGCACACCGGGCCGCGCGACATCCTGCCCGTGCCCGAGTGGTCCCCGGACAGCAGCCGCGTCACCTTCACGACGTTCGAACAGAAGGACGCCCAGGTCCGGATCCTCGAGGCGCGGCTCGACGACGAGGCCCCTGCCGCGGAGCGCGAGGAGGGCGACGCCGCGCGCAAGAAGGGCGACGGTGACAAGGAGTACGTCGACCTCCCGGCGCGGGTCGCGCTGCGGTTCCTGCACGACGGCGGCCCGAACACGCCGCGCATGATGCAGCCGCAGTACTGCGCCGACAGTCGGCACATCGTCTACCTGTCCGAGCAGAGCGGCTTCCGTCACGTGCACGTGCTCGACCCGCTCTACCAGAGCCAGCGTCCGCTCACGAGCGGCCGCTACGAGGTCTACCCGCTCGGCGTCAACAAGGCGCACAGCCACCTGTTCGTGACGGCCACCAAGGAGCACCCCACGCGCCAGGACCTCTTCGCGCTCGACCTGGAGAGCGGGGCGCTGAAGCGCCTCAACGACGCGCCCGGCGTCTACGACGGCGCCGCGGTCAACGACGCCGGGACGGCGGCGCTGGCCAACTACAGCCACTACGGCGCGCTCAAGGAGCTGGTGCTGCTGCGCGGCGGCGCGGCCGAGGCGCTCACGGACTCCCACCCCGCGCGGACCCGGTCGCTGACCGCCGTGACGCCCGAGTTCTTCTCCTACGAGAACCGCCACGGCCACGAGATCCACGGCCACGTCTACAAGCCCGAAGGGTGGAAGGCCGACGACAAGCGTCCGCTCCTGCTCTACGTCTACGGCGGGCCGCTCGGGACCCGCAAGCAGGTGGTCGACGGCAGCTTCCACTCCGCCTCGTTCTTCTTCGGCCAGTACATGGCGCGCGAGCACGGCTGGGTCACCTGCACGATCGACCCGCGCGGCATGTCCGGATACGGCGGCATGTTCGAGAAGGCGAACTTCGAGCAGGTCGGCAAGCCGCAGGTCGAGGACCTGACCGACGGCGTGCGCCACATGATCGAGCACTACGGCGTCGACCCCGAGAAGGTCGCGATGCACGGCTGGAGCTTCGGCGGCTTCCAGACCCAGATGTGCATGTATACGGCCCCCGACGTCTTCAAGGTCGGCATCGCAGGGGCCGGGCCGACCGAGTGGGAGAACTACAACTCCTGGTACTCGACCGGCACGATCGGCAAGAGCCGAGAGGGCAAGACCGACCTCGCCAAGTACTCGCTGCTGCCGCTCGCCAAGAACCTCGAGGGCAAGCTGCTGCTCGTCCACGGCATGGAGGACAGCAACGTGCTCTACCAGGACACCGTGCGCGTCTACCGCGAGCTGCTGAAGGCGGACAAGGAGACCCTCGTCGAGCTGTTCCTGGACCCGACCGGCGGCCACGGCCTCGGCGGCGACGTCACGACGCTCCGCCGCTACCGCAAGTACGAGGAGTTCCTCGTCCGTCAGCTCGGCAGCCCGGCAGAACAGGCGGTCCGCTAGCCCGCCCCTTGCGCGCGGCGCGGGGATCCCATTGCATCCTGGGCGTGCCTCCTCCTGCCGCACCCGCCCCGCCGCAGCCCCGCCGGAACGCCGCGTCCTGGTGGTGGCTCGCCGGCACCGCAGGAGCGATGACCGCCGGCTGGACCGCGCAGGTCGCCGCGGATGCGGCGACGTGGTTCGGACAGCGGGGTCCCCGCTGCCCGCTCGGCGCCTGCCTGGGCGAGCTGCACTGTCCAGGCTGCGGGCTGGTGCGCAGCACGGCCGCGACGCTGCAGGGAGATCTGTCGGCGGCCTGGCACCACCACCCCGGCGGAATCGCCGTCGCCGCGCTGTTGCCGGTGACGTTCCTGGTCCATTTGGACATACTTCGCAGGCGCAACGAACCCCTCCTCCACCGCCGCCTGCGCCGGACGGGCCACCTGCTCTTCGTCGGAGCGATCCTGGCCGGCTGGGTCCTTCGCTACTTCGTCCGGAGTTAGTCCCGTCATGCTCTCGATGCTCGCAGCCGCCGAAGACATCGTCTTCGTCGCGATCGTGTTCGGCTCCAAGGCCATCTTCGGCGTCATCTCTGCGGTCGTCGCCAACAACCGCGGCCGCAGCGCCGTCGGCTGGTTCTTCATCGGCCTCGCGCTCGACTGCATCGGCCTCGTGCTCGTCCTGGCGCTGCCCGACCTGAAGAAGGAGGAGGAGAAGGAGCGGCGACGTCGCCTGGAGAACCGGCGCCTGCGCGAGCAGCTGGCCAAGGAGCGCCAGGTGTCGGACTCGCGCAACACCAACGTGGAGCGACGCCTCGGCGCGCACGACGAGGCCCTCGGCCTGGACACGTCCAACCCGCCCGAGCTCCCGACGCCCGCGGCGACGCCGCAGCTCACCGAGGGTGCCGCCTGGTTCTACGCGCGCGACAACGAGCGGCAGGGCCCGGTCACCGCCGAGACCGTCCGCCACCTGCTGCAGGCAGGCGCCATCGACGGGGACACGCTGATCTGGAGCGAGGGCATGCAGGACTGGACGGCGCTCAAGGCGACGGACGCGTTCGCCGGGGACGTCTCGTGAGCGCGGCGGACGAGCAGCCGCCGCGGCCGCTCCGGGGTGCGCCGCAGGCGCTGGTCTTCGACGGCATCCTCGACGGCCGGGTCCGCGACGCGCGCGCGCTCCGCGTCGCGGTCGAGCAGCTCTCCGCGTGCGGCGCAGGCGCCTTCCGGGTCGACTTCACCGGCGGTCGCTTCAACCTGCTGCCGGTCGACACGCAGGTGCCGCCCGAGCGGTTCGACGAGGCCGCGCAGTCGAACTTCCTCGACCGCCTGCACGCGGTCGTCGACGCCGCCCAGCCGAACAGCGTCGAGACCACGCTGCGGTGCAAGCTGGTCTACGAAGACGAGGTCACCGAGACGCTCTTCGTCGTCCGCGAGGGCGCCGTCGAACCGCTCAGTCGGCGCCGCCCCAAGGGCGCGCAGGACGCGCCCGCGCTGCCGCCCTCGATCGACGAGCCGGCGCTCGGTCTACGCCGACGAGAGCTGTTCCTGATCGCGCCGCTGCTGCTCGTCGTGGGCGTCCTCTACGCCTGGCAGTCGGGCTACGTCGACCGGATCCTCGCGGCGCGCGCCGAGACGCTGACGACGGACCCCGGGCCTTTCGGCGACATGGTCGACGTCGCGGTCGTGCGCTCCTGGGGCAACTACGAGGTCACGCTGACGCGCGGCGCGGGCTACCCCGAGACCCCCGAGGCGCTGCAGGCGCGCCGGGACGCGGGCGAGACCCTCGCGCAGCAGGCCGCCTGCGCCGTCGTCGGCGACGGAGACGAACTCTACGTGCAGCTGCAGAACGCCGACGGCGAGGTGCTGGAGCAGACCCCGGCGAGGCTCCGTCGCCTGCTGTCCGACCCCGACGCCGAGGTCGTGGTCGAGCTGTCGGGGCGCGTCTCCGGCGGCGCCGTGGCGCTGTCGCTCAGCGGCGACGACAACGCGCGCTCCAAGGACAAGTGACCGAGGCGAACGAACAGCCGACGCGCACCTGGCCCGAGGGACGCGCGCTCGAGGACGGCAGCTGCGTCGAGCTGTCCTGCGTACAGTGCCGGACCCACTGGCGCGTGCACGAGCGGCTCCGGGGCTTCCGGCTGCGCTGTTCGTGCGAGCGCTGGCTGGAGATCCCGCCGCCGGCGGAGACACGCGCGGCGACCGCGCTGCTCGCCAGCGGCGACGGACCGGACCTGCCGGTCACGTTCGACGCCGCGAGCGCGCGGCTCGACGAACGCGGCATGGTCGTCATGCCCGGCGACGAGCACGACGGCGACGTCATCTACACCGAGATCCCGGTCGACGCGCCGATGGCGCCCGGGAGCATGCGCCGCGCCAGCAACCGCAACCAACAGCGCTGGAACAACCGAACCGTCCTCGAGTTCGCGCTGCTGATGGCGTCGCTGCTGCTGCCGCAGCTGGGCGTCTGGCTGTTCTCGAGCGGCAACGAATACGAGCTGCTGCTGCCGTTCGCGAGCCTGCTCTCCGGCGCGCTCGTCGCGCTGGTGATCGCGTGGGCCGGCCCCTACGGCAGGGTCGGCTTCCGCCTCGCGCGGCCACGCTTCTTCGCCGAGGCGGTCGCGGTCGCCGCCCTCGCCGTCGGCCTGGCCACGCTCTACGTCATGGGCCTCGAAGCCCTGCTGCCCGACGCTGACAGCGGCATGGAGGACCTCGTGCACCGACTCGGCTTCGGCGCGTCGATCCTGGTGATCGCCGTCACGCCTGCGGTGCTCGAGGAGACGATCTTCCGAGGCCTGCTGCAAGGACGCCTGATGGCGCTGTTCGGGCGCTTCAGCGGCCTGTTCGTGACCGCGGCTGCCTTCGCGATCGTGCACCAGGCGCCGGCCGCGCTGCCGATCCACCTCAGCATCGGCCTCTACCTCGGCTACCTGCGGGAGCGCGCCGACAGCCTCCTGCCGTGCATCCTGATGCACTTCCTCTACAACGGCACGCTCGTCTGGCTCGAGTTCTGACGCCGCCGCGCGTCGCGCCGTCCCGCGCCCTGCATCCGCCCCCTGCGCGGGACGAACCCAGGACATGCACGAGTCCGGCCCCGCGTGGGCGCGCAGCACCCTCTGGGCGGCGGCGGCCTACAACATCGTCTTCGGCACCTGGGCCGTGCTGTTCCCCGCGCAGTGGTTCGAGCTGGGCGGCATGGAGGTCCCCGCGCAGCTGTTCGTCTGGCAGTGCGTCGGGATGATCGTCGGGGTCTACGGCGTCGGCTACGCCTGCGCGGCGCCGCGCCCGCTGCGCCACTGGCCGATCGTGCTGGTCGGCATGCTGGGCAAGGTCTTCGGTCCGATCGGCTTCCTCGACGCCGCGCTGCGCGGCGAGGTGCCGTGGCAAGCTGGTTGGCTGATCGTCACCAACGACCTGATCTGGTGGCTCCCGTTCGGGGCCATGCTCCGGCTCGCGTGGCGTCACCACCGGACGCTGCGGTGAGGAGCGGCCGATGACGTTCGCGCAGCTGACGCTGCTCCACCTGCTGCCGACCGCCTTCATGACCGGCGTGATCTGGTTCGTGCAGGTCGTGCACTATCCGCTGTTCGCCGCGGTCGACGAGCGGTCGTTCCGCGCCTACGAGGAGCGGCACACGATGCGCACCACGTGGGTCGTGCTGCCGCCGATGGTCGCCGAGCTGTTCTTGGCGGGCTGGCTCGTCGCGCGCGCACCGGCCGACATGTACGGCCTGACGATCGCGGGCGCGGCGATGGTGGTCGCGATCTGGCTGTCCACCTTCTGCGTGCAGGTGCCTTGCCACGCCCGGCTCGGCGCCGGGTTCTCCGCGCGCGCGTGGCGCCTCCTGGTGCGCAGCAACTGGCTGCGGACCGCGCTGTGGTCGGCGCGCCTCGCGCTCGCGACCTGGATGCTCTGGTAGCGCGCGGCTCAGCCGGCGCGCCGACGACGCAGGCGCTTCCAGGCCGGCACGCTCCACATCACGTATCCGCTGCCGGCCAGGAAGAGCAGCAGGAGCGCCACGACCGGCATGACCAGATCGTGGGCGAAGTCCCCGAACCAGGAACCGTCGTGCAGCGCCTCCAGCCAGTCGCTGCGCCGGACCCGCGGCGGGCTGGTCGCCAGCGTGACCGCGCAGACCTGCACCTCCAGGTCGTCGTGGCGACTCACGACCTTGTGCAGCCGCCGCGACGGCCGGAAGTCGATGCGACGGATGTCCGCCTCGGTCCGGAACTGCGGCAGATCCAACGCGAACACCGCCTCGTAGACCTCGGCGATCGGCCGCAGGTCTCCGACCGAGCCCTCGGCGCAGGCCATCGGCGGCGGCTGCAGCCAGTCGTAGTCCTTCTTGACGAGCAGCAGCAGGCCGGTGACCGCCGTCATCATCAGGATCAGGCCGGCCAGGATCCCGAACCAGCGGTGCAGGAGCCAGAGGGTGCGGAACACGCGCACGCTCAGTCCTCCGCGTAGCTCGCCATCAGGTAGCGCGGCTCGAGCGCCTCCGCCGGCGCCGGGAACCGCGGCAGGCCCTCGGCCAGCAGCGCGGCCGCCGTCAGGCCCTCGGCCGCGACGCAGGCGAGGCCTCGCTCGTCCGCAAGCCGCTCGGCGAGCGCCGTAGGCGCGACGAGCACGACGTCCGGCGTGAGGGCGTCGAGCACCTCGTCGGTCGGCGCCGCGCGCGCCGCCTCCAGCTCGCGCGTCGCCCCGTCGGCGTGTCGGTGCAGCGCCGTGTGGAGCCGGCCGCGACGCGCGTCGAGCAGGGTGCGCACGGGCGCCGTCGCCGACGCCGCGGCGTGCCGCGCCAGCAGCGCGAGGCTGCAGACTCCCTCGACCTCGACCCCGGAGAAGCGCTGCAGCATCCGCGCGAACGTCACGGCGACTCGCAGCCCGGTGTAGGAGCCGGGGCCGACGTCGAGGACGAGGCGATCCAACGCGCTCGGGGCGACGCCTGCCGACGCGCACAGCTCCTGGCAGAGCTGCGTGAGGTCTCCACGCGCGCCGCGCGGCGCGCTGCGAACCGTCACCTCACCGCCGCGCGCCAGCGCCGCCGAGAAGGCCGCGTCTCCGCACAGGTTGCTGCCGGTCAGCGCCAGCGTCGTGCTCACGCGCCGAGCTCCGCCCGGATCACGGCAGCCAGCTCGTCGCAGAGGCGATCGCACAGCGCGCCGTCCTTGGCCTCGATCATGACCCGGCACTTGGGCTCGGTGCCCGAGTAGCGCAGCAGCAGCCGCCCGTCTTCGCCGAGCTGGGCCTCGATCGAGCGCTGCAGCGCCGCGACCGCCGGGACCGTCGAGAGCTCCGGCTTGTCGCGGACGGGCACGTTGACCAGCTTCTGGGGATAGCGCTCGAACGCCGCGAAGGCCGAGGACATCGGCGCGTCGCCCAGCGCCGCGAGGATCCGGAGGCCGGTGTAGAGGCCGTCCCCGACGAGGTCGTGGTCGCGGAACAGCGTGTGGCCCGACTGTTCGCCGCCGAGCGCGAACCCGTGCTCCTTCATCGCGGCGACGACGTGGCGGTCGCCGACCGGCGTCGTGTGGACCTGCACGCCGGCGTCGCGGAGCGCGCGGTGCATCCCCAGGTTGCTCATGACCGTCGCCGCGACGGCGCCGGTCGGCAGCTCACCCGCAGCGTGCATGCGCGCGCCGAAGAACGTCATGACCGCGTCGCCGTCGTGCACCCGGCCCGTCTCGTCGACGAAGATCCCGCGGTCCCCGTCCCCGTCCAGGCAGATGCCCATGCACGCGCCGTGCTGGCGCACGACCGGCGCCAGGGCCTCGGGGTGCAGCGCGCCGACGCCGTCGTTGATGTTGAAGCCGTCGGGCTCGCAGCCGACCTCGACCACCTCGGCGCCGAACATGCGCAGCACCCGCGGCGCGATCACCGCGCCGCCCCCGTTTGCCGCGTCGACGCAGACCTTCTTGCCGGTCAGGTCGAGGTGCTCGAACCGCTGACCGAGCAGCTCCTCGTACTGGAGCACCAGCTTCTCGACGCCGCGGACGCGGGGCTCGCCGGGCGACGCCGGGGTGAGCGCGTTGGCCAGCCGCTCGAGCTCGCGCTCGTCCTCGTCGCGCAGCTTCTGACCGTCGGCGCCGAAGATCTTGACGCCGTTGTCGTGAGACGGGTTGTGCGACGCGCTGATCATGACGCCCGCCGCGTACGGGCCCGCGGCGGTCAACAGCGCGAGCGCCGGCGTCGTCACCACGCCGACCGACGCCGCGCTGACCTCGGCCGCCATGAGCCCCTGCACCAGCGAGTCGAGGATCCAGGGAGAAGACTCGCGGCCGTCGTCTCCGAGCAGCACGCGCCGCTGGGAGCCGTCGCCTTCGCGCTGGAGCAGCACGCCGAGCGCCGCGCCGACGCGGCGGAGGGTCTCGGGCTCCACGGGCGCCTCACCGGCGCGGCCGCGCAGGCCGTCGGTGCCGAATTGGACCGGTTGCATCGGGGTCATGTGTCCTTGCGGCGCAGGGTCACGTTGCGCGACCCCTCGATCTTGTACTCGCTGCGCTCGGTCCGCTCGAGCAGCGGGCCGATCGGCACGAGGTGCAGCGGCCGGCTGAGCACGTCGCCGAACCGGTTGCCGTCCTCGGGGCGCTGCAGGTGCACGACCAGCCGCAGGTTGTTCTCGGCCCACTGCTGACGGGCCTCGTCGCTCTCGATGACGCCGACGTCGACGCGGAGCCGGCCCGAGAAGCTGACGCGCAGCGGCACGCGCGGCTCCTCCGGCAGGAACTGCCCCCGGTCCTCCGGCGCGAGCCCCAGGTCGTCCACGACGACCGGCAGCTCGAAGGTGTAGTCGTCGCGCGTCGGCAGCAGGTCGACCCGGACGCTGGCAGGCTGGAGGAAAGCGACCAGCAGCTCCGCGCCGTCGATGATCGTCAGCTGACCGGGCGCCTGCGGCTCGACCTCCTCGAGCTGCGCCTGCAGGATCGGCTGCCCCTGCTGCAGGCGTCCTGCCAGCTTCTGGATGCTGCGCGCAGGTCCGATCACGCGCACCTTGCGCGGCGTGTACTGCGCCGTCTCGAGGAGCAGGCGGCTCCGGAACCCTTCCGCCAGGAATTCGACGTGCTGGTTCCGCACCTCGAATTCGATGTTGTCCTGGATGCCGACCTCGAGGCGGACCCGCGGCGGCGTCATCGCGATGTCGACCTCCTCCAGCGCGCGCACGTCGCGGCGGATGTCCGCGGCGCCGAACTCGACCACCTGCACATCGCCGCCGTCACCCGAGCGCGACCACTCGCGGTTGAGCAGCGTCAGCACGGCGAGGTTGAGGCGCTCCTCCTTGAGGGCGTCGATGCGGAACCGCGGGCCCGAGACGGTCACGGTGACGTTCTGGATCTCCCGATCGCCGTCCAGGAACCGGCGCTTGACCACCCGGTCGGTCGGCAGCGCGATCGCGAGCTGGTTCTCGCCGGTCGAGACGTCGAGGGCGTCGACCACGCGCAGCGGCAGCACGTAGTCCGTCGAGTCCATGATGCGGCTGTTGATGAAGAACCACAGCAGCACCGCGAGCCCGACCGCGACCAGCTTGCGGTAGGGATCGTCGACCAGGACGTTCCAGACGATCCCCTTGCGGCGGCGCTCGCGGCTCATGACGTCGCGTTCCTCCCGAACACCTCGTCCAGCTCCAGTTCGAGCTGCTCGAGGGTGAGGCCGTGGTGGAGCTTGCCGCCGCTGGCGGTCGAGACCCGCCCGGTCTCTTCGCTGACGACCACGACGAGCGCGTCCGTCTCCTCGGAGAGCCCGAGCGCGGCGCGGTGCCGCGTCCCCAGGCGCTTGTCGATCTCCGGGCTCTGACTGAGCGGGAAGAGACACGAGGCCGCGACGATGCGGTCGTCCCGCACCACCACGCCGCCGTCGTGCAGCGCGCTCTTCGGGAAGAAGATGGACTCGATCAGGTAGCTGTTGAGCTCGGCGTCGATGGTGATGCCGTTCTCGCTGAGCTCGGACAGCGACGCCTCCCGCTCGATCGCGATCAGCGCGCCGATGCGCTCCTTGCTCAGCCGCGCGACCGCGCGGAGCAGGCGCGGGACGATCTTGGCGTCGCGCCGGAAGAACCGGCCGAAGATCTGCGCGTCGCCGAGGTGCGCGATCGCGCGCCGGATCTCAGGGTGGAACACCACGATCAGCCCGAGCACGACCGACGGCGCCAGCTGCCCGACCAGCCAGGACAATCGGTCGAGCTCCAGGTAGTCGGCGAGGATGAAGAACGCCAGCGCGAACGAGGCGAGCACCAGCGCGAGCCCGCGGATGATCCCCGAGCCGCGGGTCGCGCGCAGGAACCGCAGCACGACGTAGATCAGGACCGCGAAGATCGCGACCTCGATGACCACCTTGCTCGCGTCGAGCAGCGCGCGGAAGCCGTCGTCGGCCAGGCGCTGAGGGGCGAGGTGGAGGGTCATCGTGTGGGCGAGGCGGGATCAGGCGCCGGAGAGGCCGGCCTCGGGGTTCTCGTCGGAGGAGCCGGGCTCGGCCTGCTCCGGCTGCTCGGCGCTCGCCTTGCGCTCGGCCTGCTGGCGCTCCTGCTCCTTGCGCTGCGCTTCCAGCTCGGCCGTCTGTCGCTGCCGCTCCTGGGCCGCGCGGAACTCCTCGAGGTTGTCCCCGCGGAGCACGGCGCCCACCTCGTCACCGCTGAGCGTCTCGTACTTGAGCAGCGCCTCGGCGATCTGGTCCAGCGCGCCGCGCTGATCCTGGAGGAGGGACTCCGCGGCGCGATACTGATCGTCGACGATCCGACGGACCTCCCCGTCGATCAGCTCGAGCGTGCGCTGGGAGACGCCGCCCGAGAGGCGGAATTCCTTGCCGAGGAACGGGTTCTCGTCGTCCGCCGTGTACTTGATCGGACCGACCTTGTCGCTCATCCCGAGCTCGCAGACCATCACGCGGGCGAGGTTCGTCGCCTGCTCGATGTCGTTCTGGGCGCCGGCCGAGACGTCCCCGAACACCAGCTGCTCCGCGATCCGGCCGCCGAAGCAGACCGCGATGCGCCCGAGCAGCTTCTTCTGCCAGTGGTTGTAGTCGTCCTTCTCGGGCAGGGACATGGTCGCGCCCAGCGCGCGTCCGCGGCTGACGATCGTCACCTTGTGCACCGGGTCCTGGTCCGGCGTCAGCATCGAGACGATGGCGTGGCCCGCCTCGTGGTAGGCGGTGACCTTCTTGTCCTCTTCCTCGATGGCCCGGGAGCGCTTCTCGCGGCCCCACCGGACCCGGTCGCGCGCCTCTTCGAGGTCGGACATGTCGACCGACTCCTTGTTCTTCATCGCGGCGAGGATCGCCGCCTCGTTGATCACTGCGGCGAGCTCGGCGCCGCTGAAGCCCGCGGTCGCCTTGGCGGTCTTGGTCAGGTCGACGTAGCCCGCGAGCTTCACCTTGCGGGCGTGCACCTTGAGGATCGCCTCGCGCCCCTTGACGTCGGGGCGGTCGATCACGACCTGACGGTCGAAGCGCCCCGGCCGCAGCAGCGCCGGGTCGAGCACGTCCGGGCGGTTGGTCGCGCCCACGAGGATGATGCCCTTGTCCGAGTCGAAGCCGTCCATCTCGACGAGGATCGCGTTGAGGGTCTGCTCACGCTCGTCGTGACCGCCCCCCATGCCCGTGCCGCGCTTGCGGCCGACGGCGTCGATCTCGTCCAGGAACACGATGCAGGGGCTGGCCTCGCGGGCCTGCTTGAACAGGTCGCGGACCCGGCTCGCGCCGACCCCGACGAACATCTCGACGAAGTCGCTGCCGGAGATCGAGAAGAACGGCACCTCGGCTTCTCCCGCGATCGCCTTGGCGAGCAGCGTCTTGCCGGTGCCGGGAGAGCCGACCAGCAGCACCCCCCGCGGGATCGAGCCCCCGAGACGGGCGAACTTGCCCGGGTTCTTGAGGAACTCGATGATCTCGCGGACCTCGGCCTTCGCCTCCTCCATGCCCGCCACGTCGTCGAACGTGACGTTCGTCCGGCTCTCCTTCGTGTAGAGCGCGGCGCGGCTGCGGCCGAAGCTGAGCACGCCGCCGGAGCCGCCGGGCGAGCGCATCTGGCGCAGGATGAAGAACCAGACGATCGCCAGCACGAGCAGCCACGGGCCGATCATGCCGAGCACGCCGATCAGCGCCGGGTTCGGCTCGGTCACCCGGAAGTCGCTGCTGCCCAGCGAGAGCAGGTAGCTGCGGACCGGCACGCCGCGGTCGACCAGCTCGCTGGTCACCTGCTGCAGCGACGGACCGCTGCTGCCGGTCGGCGGCGGGTCCAGCCGCACGTAGTGCATCGAGGAGCCCTTCTGCAGCACGGCCGTCAGGTAGGTGCCGGGCTGGCGGGCGCCGTCGCGGGTCTGGGGGCTGTTGCTGGTGCGCGCCTCGACCTCCTGCACGAAGAACGCGTCCTCGACTCGGATCCGCTGCTCCCGCACGTCGTCCAGGAAGCGCCGGGTCGCCTGCGCCGCGTCGGGGTAGAGGGTCGGGTCCAGCCGCATCGCGGCGAGGCGCTCGTAGAGCGCGGCCTCGCCCGGCTCCGTCACCAGGAACGGCCGCACCACCACCTCGATCGGCCGGTCCGGCTGACCGTCGACGTGCACCTGGGCGCTGACCGTGCCCTGCGCGTCGAGGGTGAAGTTGCTGAGGCGACCGTTCAGCAGGTGGCTGCGGAAAGCATGGATCGAGCTCTGCCCGCCGCTGCCGCTGCTGGACAGGATCAGGAACAGCGCCATCACGAGGGCCAGGATGAGGATCACCCCACCCATGCCGCGTGGCTTGCGCGGCGGGCCCTGGCCGTCGCCCGGTTCCTTCGATTCGTTGTTCGTCATCAGGTTGTTCGCCGCCTGCTCGCTCTCGACCGGGGTCCCTGCGACCGCCTTCGTTGCCAGGGGCCGTGGGGCCGGCGCCCGAGGGACGAAGGGCAGGGCTCGCAGCCCGCTTGCCATCGCGATCTCCGACCGGGCGGCCCGGGCGGCGCGTAGCGGTGGAAGATAGGCCACGCACAGCCGGGATGCCAGCCGCGGAATCGCCCGAACGAGGCCGATCGCCCGGCCGCGCGCGCGATCGCCGCCGCCCCGCGCCGGGGACCGGGTCGCGTCCGCGCGCGCCCGGGTCTCGGCGCCGCTCGACCCAGGAGACTCGCGGCTCGGAACGCGCGGCCTCCCCGCCGCTCGTCCGCTCCTGGGTCCGGTCAGGGCCGCCGACGCAGGCCCCGCGGACCCGGCTCACTTCGCGAACGCCTCGACCTCCGACAGCCGACTGAACGAAGGGAAGGTCAGCCCGTGGCAGCCCGACGTGACGACGCGAAGGTAGCGCACGACGCGGGGCGGGAAGCGGTGCTCGACGAAGGCCCGATCGCCGCGCGTGCCCTGCTCCGAGCGGCCGATCCGCTGCCACGCCACGCCGTCGGCGGACGCGAGCAGGTCGTAGATCTCGTGGCTCGGACCGACCGCGCGTTCGTGCACCACGACGCGCCCGACCTCGGCCGCCGCGCGCAGCTCGATCGTGATCTCCAGCGGCCGCGGCTGGGTCGGGTAGCCGAGGAAGTGGTCGAATCGGTCGGGGATGCCGTTGGTCAGCCGCGCGGGCCCGAAGACCGGCTGGCTCATGCCCGCCGAGGCCGTGACCCGGGCGCGGTAGGCGAGGTTGTCGACCTGCGTGGCAGGGTCCGCGAAGGGGACCCGGCCGAAGTCGGCGCCGGTGAGGACGGCGCACTTGGGCAGCAGCCGCCGCTGCCGCGAGTCGAAGTCTCCGAAGTCACGCTCGGCGCCGCCGCTCCACGCCCGCGCGGCGACCGCGGCGAGGCGCGGCACGCAGAGCTTCATGAGGTTGGGGGCGCGACCTTCCCACCAGGGCATCAGGAAGCCGACGATGCCGTCGGCCGTCCGCGTCCGGTGGGGCCGCGCGAACGTCGGCATCCCGTGGTTGACGTGCTTGAACACCTGCGGGTCCCACGCGTAGCACGTCGCCACGGGCACGGCCGTGAACATCGTGCGCGGGTAGTGATCGACGATGTACATCGGGTCCCACGCGGCGTGGACGACCTCGTAGCCCGCGTCCAGCATCTGCTGCGCCGGGAAGTCGGTCGTGCGCCAGTTCACGTGCAATACGTCGGCGTCGACCTTGTGCTCCCCCTCCCCGAGCCGCGGCCCCTCCCACGCGATCGCGCGTCGGCCCTGGCGCTTGACGAACCTCGCGAGCCGGTTGACGAAGTCCCGCTGGTCGTCTTGCGGCACCCCGTAGGCCTCGTCGCCGCCGATGTGCACGTAGGGCGACGACCCGAACACCTCCATCAGCTCGGCCAGCAGCGTCTGCATACCCGCGGTCGCCTCCGGCCGGGTCGCCAGCTCCGCGGGCGACGCTCCGAACACGTCGGGGTAGCGCTGACGCAGGATCGTCGAGTGCGCGGGCACGTCGATCTCCGGGATGATCGCGACGCCGCGGGCCCGCGCGTAGGCCTCGAGCTCGACGAAGGCATCCCAGGTCCAGCCCGATCGCTCGTCCAGCAGCGCCGGGAAGGCCCGCGACGGCCAGCTGAACAGCTGGTCGTCGGTGAGGTGGAGCTGCAGGAAGTTGACCTTGTAGAACCAGCAGGCGTCGACGACCTGCCGCAGCACCTCCGGCCCGTGCGGGTTGCGCCCCATGTCGACCATGAAGCCGCGGAACCCGAGCGCAGGCTCGTCCCGGATTTCGACCTGCGGCAGCGAGGCCACGCCGTCGACGACCTCGACGAGCTGCAGGACCGTCGCGCACCCCCGCGCGACGCCCGCTGCGGTCGAAGCCGAGACGAGGACGCCGTCGGCGCGGCACGTGACCCGGTAGGCCTCGCCGTCGCCCGCGGCCTCGTCCAGCGCCAGCGTGACCGTCGCGCCGCGCTCCTCGGCGAACGACGCACCGCAGCGCTCCAGGGCGCCGCGGAGGGCGGCCGCCTGACTCGCCAACGCGGGCTCGGCCCGGACGCCGCCGACGAGCGCGAGCTCGCCCTCCCCGCGAACGACCTGACGCGGGCGCGGGACGAGCCCTGCCTGCGCGGTCACGACCGCGAGGAGCAGGGTCCAGACCGCGACGCGCGCGGCGATCACGCGTCACCCTCCTCGCGCCAGAGCTCGTCGTCGGCCGCCCACTCGTGCAGCGTCTCGGCGCGGCTGACGAGCATCTTCACGAAGTCGACGTCAAGCTCCTGCCCTAGCCCCTCGAACGCCTCGACGGGCCGGCCGGCGCGCGCGTCGTCGGCGTAGGCGAGCCACCGGTCCGCGATCGCGTGCATGGCGTCACGAGGGTGCTCGTGCTCGTCCGCGGACGCGAGGTCCATCGGGACGTCGCCGCTGATGACCCAGGCGCCGACGGCGCCGGGACGCCCCGCGCTCTCGACCGCCCACAGCGCGACGTAGGGCGCTACGAACCAGGTCGGCTCCGCCGCGATCCGGCCGTGCGGCACCTGCTCGTCGCGCAGGTAGGTCTCGACGTGGCCGCGCACTTCGCCGCACCACTGGTCCTGGACGACCGCGTCGTCCCAGTCTGGTTCCTCGCTCATGATCTCCTCTTGTTCGACGCTGCTGCCGCGAGCGCCGCCCGCGCCGTTTCCTGCGCAGCGCACGGCGCGCCGCGCGCGCGACGGCGTGCCCTGAGCCGAGCGCGATGACGCACCATAGCGCAGCCGGCGAGCGATCTGCAGCGACTCTCGGGGCCGGAGAAGCTCGCCACGCCGACGGGCGACGCGATACCATGCCCGTCCGCGGCGCGCGGCCATACGTGCAGCGCCCGCTCCACACCATGACCCGCCTCCTGACCGTCGCGCTGCTCGCGTCTGCCTCGTGCTGGGCGCAGACCTACGCCAACTACGAGTGCGGCGCGACCGCGCCCGTGCGCGTGAGCCGCGACGGCTCACGCCTGTTCGTCGCGGACACTACCGGGGACCACCTCTCGGTCTTCGACCTGCGCGACCCGACGCGGCCGCAGCTGGTCGCCGAGATCCCGGTCGGCATCGCGCCGGTCGCCGTGCAGCCGCGCACCCGCGACGAGGTCTGGGTCGTCAACCAGCTCTCCGACAGCGTCAGCGTCGTCGACGTGCCGTCACGACAGGTGGTCGCGACGATCCGCGTCGTCGCCGAACCCAGCGACGTGGTCTTCGCGGGCGGCAAAGCGTTCGTGTCCGCCGCCACCCGGGACGAGCTCCAGGTCTTCGACGCCGTCAGCCACGAGCCCCTGCGCGCGATCGCCCTGTTCGGCAAGGACCCGCGCGCGCTCGCGACGAGCCCGGACGGCAGCCGGGTCTACGCCGTCGTGCAGCGATCGGGCAACGGCACGACGGTGCTGCCGGCCGCGACCGCGCCGCCCCCGCCCGCGCCGACCAACCCCGGCCTCCCGCCCGCGCCGCAGCAGGCGCAGATCGTCCGCGCGGCCGACCCGCAGTGGGCGAGCCTCGTGCCCTACACGCTGCCGGACCGGGACGTGTTCGAGGTCGACGCCGACACGCTGACGGTCACGCGCTCCTTCGACCGCGTCGGCACGACCAACACGGCGATCGCCGTGCACCCGACCACCGGAGCGCTGTGGGTGGCCAACACCGAGGCCCGGAACCTCGTGCGCTTCGAGCCCGCGCTGCGCGGCCACGCGATCGACAGCCGGGTCACGCACATCACGACCGGGCCGGTCCCGACGATCACGCACCACGACCTCAACCCGGGCCTCAACTACGCGCTGCTGCCCAACCCGGCCGCGCGAGCGACCGCGCTCGCCGAGCCCTTCGGCGTCGCCGTCGACGCCGCGGCCGGCCGCGTCTACGTCGCCGCCCACGGCTCGGACCGCGTCGGCGTGCTCGACGCCGGCACCGGCGCGGTGCTCG
>JBMHDP010000301.1:0-3348 GCA_049889335.1 Planctomycetota bacterium | reverse complement strand
GTGAAACGCCGGCAACAGGTCGAACACCCGATCCTCAAGAGTCGGCGCCGAGCCGCGCGCGTCCCGAAGCGTCTCTCTCCAACTTCGGAGCTGGCTCGTCAGCCACTCAGGCAAGTCCGGGCGCGTCTCGCGCTTGTTCTTGGCGACGTCCGCCCGAAGCGTGATGACACCCTGCACTAGATCCAGATCGCCCCACTTGAGCTCACACAACGCACGGACCCGGATCCCGATCGTCGCCGCAACGAGGTAAGCGAGCCCTCGCGCTCGCCCACGGAGCTGGAGGTCAGCCAGACGCTCCGGTGCTTCTTTGGGGTTGCTGATCAGCCGGTTCTCCACGCCCCGCCGCAGCGCGGCATCGATGAGGCGACCCAGCTCCTCGTGGGTCAACGCGCGCCGCCTGAAGGTCGCTGTCGCCTCGGGGTGCAGCTTGCTGACCTGCCTCGCGATCATTCCCACAGGATTCTTCGCGATCCTCTGGGTGGCGTGCAGCCACCGACAGAACTGGCGGAGCGCGTCGAGGTAGTCATCCCGGGTCTTCGGGCTCTTCGGGCTGCGACGACGCCTAGCGTGCCACGGACGCTCTCCGGCCAGCTCTTCAGATGACAGGCAGCGATCCGGGATCCCGTCCTGCCGCAGGATGACGAGCAGCCTCTCGACCTTGCCTGCCTCGATCTCCCCGACACAAGAGACCCCCAAGCCCCGGAGCATCCAGCGGAGCCTCTTCATGAGCTGTGGGTGAAACCGGCTGGCGGGGTTCCGGGCCCTGAGGTGCCCCTCAAAGGCTGTGACGTGCCCCTCAAGGCTCTCTGAGGCCGCATGCATCACAGGGTCCTGGATGCCAAACCTCCGTCGCTCTGCCGCGACCACGAGCCCTCGCGCGGCCTTCAGCGCGTCGACACGACCCTGCTTGGTCGTCGGGAACCGGGTGCGCTGCTTCCGTCTCTTCCCGCTCTCATCGTAGTAACGGATGACCCAACGGCCTCCATCCTTGGTCAACGTGGCCATGCTCAGCCTTCTCCTTGGGTGCTGAGGACCCCACGAGTGGCTTCGTGTGGTCCAATTCTGGTCCCAGGGGAGGCTGCCAGCAGGCCTCAGACGTCGAATCTGGGCTCTCTTGGATCACCGCAGGCATCCCGCGGACGGGCGTTTAGCTCAGTTGGTAGAGCATTAGCTCGACAAGCTAAGGGTCACAGGTTCGAATCCTGTAACGCCCACCACTTTAACGTTCGCGCGTATCGGAGCTTCTGGCCCTTCGCTCCACCTAGACCGCAACGACCGCGCCGAGGACCGCTGGCTAGCGCCCGAGACTCGAGCGGCCCGGCAGGCCTCCCCGCAGAGCAGCCGTCAGCGCGACAGGAAGGAGCACTGCTCGAAGAGCGCCCGGGCGACGAGGGCCCCTCCCGCGGGCGTGAGGTGCCCGTCGAAGGCGAAGTAACTCGCCGCCGGTGGCTCCGCGGCGAGCGCTTGGGTCAGGTCGACGCACCGCAGGCCCAGGTCGTCCGCGGCCGCGCGGAACTTGCGATGGGGCAAGCTCCAGTCCAGCTCCTGTGGGCCTTCGTAGGACGCCTCCCCGCGCGCGTGGGCCACCACCGCCTTCGGCGGCAGCAGCGCGAGGCACAGCTCGATCCCACGCGTCCGGCACAGCGCGGTGATCGCGCGCAGCTCCTCCCGGCAGCGCGCGAACGCGCGCGCTCCACGTGAGCTTTGCCAGAAGCTCGGGCGGAACAGGTCCTCGGTCGTGTGCGCGAACAGGTCCGTCTTGTCGCCGACGGAGTGGTAGACCTTGGACGCGAGCCGGTAGAGGTGCGAGGTGCGCTTCAACCACGCCTTGGCGCCGCCCGTGTTGCCGATGATCCCGTCCGCCACGGGCTGATCCTTGTCGACCAGCGCGTCGAACATGTCGTTGCCCGAGAAGGACGTCAGCAGCACGCCCCGCGGCGCAAACCCGACCTCCAGCAGGTGCTCCAGGTGCATCCGGTATTGCTGAAAGCCGTAGGCAGGCTGTCCTGCGTTGACGACGCTGACCCGCTCCCCCGCGAGCTGATCGAGCTGCGCCGGGACGCTGTCGAGGTAGTCGACCACGTAGCCGAACGTGAACGAGTCCCCGAGCACGAGGACGTCGGCGTCGACGTCGGCCGCCTCACCGGGCGCGCCGACGCGGAGTCCGTGCCGATCCGAGCAGACGCGCCAGCGCGCCTCCCCCGTGTCGGCCACCAGGTCGAGCCCGGGCGCGACGCAGAACATCGGCTTGCTCGGGTGCCGCGCGAACAGCGGCATCCAGCTCGGCGGCTGCGGCGCGACCGCGCGCAGGAGCAACTCGGACAGCAGCCCCGCGACGACGCACGCGGCGCCGGCGAGCAGGATCTTCTTGTGCCATCGAATGCGGACCAGCGTCAGACTCCTGTGTGCTTCATCGTCCTGCTGCATCAGGCCACCTGAGGTGCCCCGTCGATCTCCTGGGACTGCGCTCTCGCGCGCCCGCGGCTGTGGAAAACGTGGGGAAGGTCGATGCGCTGCGGCCCGGCTCGGGCAGGGCGGCGCGCGGTCGCCTGAGGCGGCCCATCGCAATCGGTGCGCGCGACTCCACGGCGCTCGCAGCGTCTCTAATGCTGGCGTAACCCGCTTGCGGGTATCAAGCTGCGTCGCGCTGCTCTGGCAGCGCCGGCCGCTGGGGTGCAGGCCGCCCGGACATGGCGCGGGAAACCACCGCGGCGAAGAGGAAGCTGCCTACGCACCAGCACACGAAGATCGTCGAGATCGTCACGTTCCCTCCTTATGGGATCTTGAAGACTCTCCACATATAGCGCTGTGCACAGCGCCGGGGGCCAGAATCCGGCGCCGGGTGCGCAAAAAATTCCCTTGCTACGGCCCTTTTGCGCCCCTCAGCAGCACGGACCGACGGTCTGCCGCACCGTCGCGGGCGCCTATTCCCCTGCGCCGAACGCGCGTCCGACGATCGAGCGGTCACCCTGGACCGCCGTGCGCTGCAGGTAGGGATGCAGCCCGCGCATCCCGCCGAGCTCTTCGCCGCCGCCCGCTCGGCCCGGCCCGCCGTGCACCGCCGCGGGCAGCACCGCTCCGGGGCCGAGCGCCTGTCCCATGGTCTTCTCGCTGCCGACCCAGACGCGTCCGTGCCAAGGCGCGATCCCGCCGACGACGTCCGTGACGAAGGACTTGTCGTCGCTGTAGACGCTGGAGACGAGGCATCCGCCCGCGCGGTTGACCAGCGCGACGGCCTCCGCCGCGCCTCCGTCGTAGGGCAGGATCGTCGCGCACGGCCCGAACACCTCCAGCTCGTGCAGGACCTTTTCGTCGTTGGCCCGCGCCTGCAGCAGCGTCGGCTGGACG
>JBMHDP010000300.1:0-8852 GCA_049889335.1 Planctomycetota bacterium | reverse complement strand
GGTCGCGCGCTTGCGGCCGTTGCCGCCGGCGCCGAGCAGCGGGTTGGCGGCGGGGCGCGCCGGCGCGCTGGGGGTGGGGGGGGGGTCCCGGTCGGGCTGCGCGGCCTCAGATGATCTCATGGGGTCGGGGTCCGGTCTCATGTGTGGGAAGACCGAGGGGCTTCTGTCCTGCCGTGGAGGGTGGAAGTCTCCACGCGGCAAGCTGCTTCTCAACAGCGATGTGTGGAATCTATGTGGACTCTCCACGCTGGATCGCCCCTTGGAAAGCCCCTCAAGCAAAAGGCGTGCGTGCGGCGCCACCCAGGAGAAGTTCCTCATGGTTGCCATCGGGCATCGAACCACGAGAATGCCCTGCCGCGTCATGGCCGCAGCTTCGTTCTCCCGTACCGTCTCGCCGTCCGACGCCGGGGTGCGGCTGGACGTATTCCTGGCGCAGCAGCCCGAAGTCGGCACCCGGAGCCGCGCGCGCCGGATGCTCGACGCCGGCCACGTGCGCGTCGTGGAGGAAGGGCTGCGCGTTCGTCCCGGACTCGTGCTGGAAGCCGGGCTCGAGGTCCGCTTCGAGCTCGACCCGGGGGAGACCGCGGATCCGCTGCGGCCGGATCTGCCGCTGCCCGAGGTCCCGCTGCTCTACGACGACCCGGACATCTGCGCCATCGACAAGCCGGTCGGGCTCGCGGCGCACCCGCCCGAGGGGCGTCACCGCCCCGCGCACACGGTGGCGAGCTGGGCGCAGGCGACGTTCGGCGAGCTCCCGACGGCCGAGGACGCGGACCGACCCGGGATCGTGCACCGGCTCGACCGGGACACCAGCGGCGTCATGCTGCTGGCGCGCTCGCAGCTGGCGTTCGACGCGCTCCGCGCGCGCTTCCGGGACCGCGAGGTGGACAAGGAGTACCGCTGCATCGTCTACGGCGTGCCGCGGTTCCAGAGCGACTGGATCGAGCGGGCGATCGGCTCCGATCCGAAGCACCCCGAGCGCATGACCGTGGTGTCCGAAGGCGGGCGGGCGTCCTCGACCTACTACGAGATCCTGGAGCGGTTCGACGGCTACAGCTACGTCACGGCGCGGCCCAAGACCGGCCGCACCCACCAGATCCGGGTGCACATGACCTCGATCGGGCATTCGCTGGTGGGCGACCGCGTGTATCGTTCGCGGCGACGGCAGCACGACCAGCTGCCTTCGGACGCGCCGGCCCCGCGGCGCCACTGCCTGCACGCCATGAGGATCACTGTGCCGCACCCCGTGACGCAGCAGCCGATGACCGTCGAAGCGCCGCTGCCTGCCGACCTGGAGCGCCTGCTCGCGTGGCTGCGGGAGCACCGCCCCGCGCGTTGAGCCATGCCTGACCGCTGGAACGAAGACGAGGCGCAGGCGTTCGTGGCCGAGTTCGCCGGCGCGGGCGAGGCGGTCGCGCTCCGGGTCTACTCCTCCCGGCTGCTCGGCCGGGATCCCTCGCTGGTGCTCCACGGGGGCGGCAACACGTCGGTCAAGACGCGTCGTCGGGACCTGCTCGGCCGCGAGGTCGAGGTGCTGTGCGTCAAGGGCAGCGGCTGGGACCTCGCCGACATCGAGCCGCCGGGCCTGCCGGCGGTGCGGCTGGAGGCGCTGCGCGAGCTGCGCGAGCTCGACGAACTCTCGGACGAGGACATGGTCGACGCCGTGCGCGGCGCGCTGCTCGACAGCCGCGCCCCCAACCCCTCGGTCGAGGCGCTGCTGCACGCGTTCCTGCCGCACGACTACGTGGACCACACGCACGCAGACGCGATCCTGACCCTCACCGACCAGCCGTCGCCCGAACGCCACGTGCGGGCCGCGCTCGGCGACGACGTGCTGGTGCTGCCCTGGATCATGCCGGGCTTCCCGTTGGCGAAGGCGGTCGCCGACGCCTACGCGCGGGCCCCGGACTGCGTCGGGATCGTGCTCGCCAAGCACGGGCTGTTCACGTTCGGGGCAGACGCCCAGGAGAGCTACCGTCGCACGGTCGAGCTCGTCGAGCGCGCGGAGCGCTACGTGGCCGACCAGCTCGACGGCGCGCCGCCGATGCTGCGCGCCGCGTCGGGGACGTTGGCCGTCGACGAGCGGCGCGCGGCGCTCGCGGCGGTCCTGCCCGTGCTGCGCGGCGCCTGCACGGCCGAGCTCGTCGGCCCCGTCGGCCCGCAGCACCAGCGCGTGGTCGCCGACGCCCGCACGCCCGACGACCTCGCGGCGTTCGGCCTGCACGAGGACGCGCGCGCCCTCTGCGCGCGCAACCCGATCACGCCCGACCACGTCATCCGCACCAAGGGGCCGTACCTGCACCTCGACGGGGAGGACTGGCGGCGGCCCGAGCGCGTCCGGGAGCGCGTGCGCGAGTTCGAGCAGGCCTACCGCGCCTACTACGAGGAGAGCGCCGCGCGCATCTCGCCCGAGCACATGCACTCTCCCAAGCCCGTGGTGGCGGTGCTCGCCGGCGTCGGCGTCGTGGCGCTGCACCGATCGCGGAAGGGCGCGCGCGTCGCCGCGGACATCGCCGAGCACACCCTGCGGGTGCAGGCGGCCGCGCACGCGCTGGGCGAGTACGTGGCGCTGTCGAACGACGAGCTCGCCGAGATGGAGTACTGGCCGCTGGAGCTGGCCAAGCTCGGCAGCCAGCAGGCGCCGCCGCTGCAGGGGCAGGTGGCACTGGTCACCGGCGCGGCCGGCGCGATCGGCGCCGGCGTGTGCGAGGTGCTGCTCGAACACGGCGCGTGCGTCGTCGCGACCGACTGTGACGCGGCGCGTCTCGACGCCGCCTGCGCGCGGGTCGGGGGCGGCGAGCGGCTGCACGCCGTCGTCGCCGACCTGACGCAGCCCGACCAGGTGCGCCGCGTCTTCGCAGACTGCGCGGCGCACTTCGGCGGCGTCGACTGCGTCGTCCCCAACGCCGGCGTCGCCCACGTGAGCTCGCTCGAGGAGATGGACCACGCGACCTTCCAGCGCGTGCTCGACGTCAACACGAGCGGGACGATGCTCGTGCTCAAAGAGGCGGCCGCCGTCTTCCGCGCCCAGCAGACAGGCGGCGCGGTGGTGCTGCAGGCGAGCAAGAACGTCTTCGCGCCCGGCGCGCGCTTCGGCGCCTACTCCGCCAGCAAGGCCGCCGCGCTGCAGCTCGGGCGGATCGCGGCGATGGAGCTGGCCGAGCTGCAGGTCCGCGTCAACGTCGTCAACGCCGACGCGGTGTTCGGCGACGACGAGGTGCCGAGCCGGCTCTGGGCCGAGGTCGGGCCGGACCGCATGCGGGCGCGCGGCCTCGACGAAGCCCAGCTGCGCGACTACTACCGCAAGCGTTCGCTGCTCCAGCTGCCGGTCACGCCGCGCCACGTCGGCGAGGCGGTCGCGTGGTTCGCGGCGCAGCGGACCCCGACGACCGGCGCCGTGCTGCCGGTCGACGGCGGGCTGCCGGAGGCGTTCCCCCGGTGAGCGACGCGCCGGCGATCGAGCTGCGCGGGCTGCGCAAGACCTACCGCAAGGGTCGGGAGACGGTGCGCGCGGTCGACGGCCTCGACCTCGTCGTCGAGCGCGGGGAGGTGTTCGGGCTGCTCGGCCCCAACGGCGCGGGCAAGACGACGACCGTAGAGGTCTGCGAGGGCCTCACGGTGCCGGACAGCGGGGAGGTGCGCATCCTCGGCAGAGCGTGGCGCGCCGGCGAGGACGACGCGATCCGCGCGCGCATCGGCGTCTGCCTGCAGGAGACCAAGTTCCACGAGAACGCGAACGTCGACGAGGTGTTGACGCTGTTCCGCTCGTGCTTCGACCAGGGCCGCACGGTCGAGGAGGCGCTCGCGCTGGTGTCCCTGCAGGAGAAGCGTGGCGCCCGCCAGAAGTCGCTCTCCGGCGGCCAGCGGCAGCGCCTCGCGGTCGCGACCGCGCTGCTCGGGGCCCCGGAGCTGCTGTTCCTCGACGAGCCGACCACGGGCCTCGACCCGCAGTCGCGCCGCCAGCTGTGGCAGGTCGTGCGCGACTACCAGGCCGGCGGCGGGACGGTGCTGCTCACGACCCACTACATGGACGAGGCACAGCAGCTGTGCGACCGGGTCGCGATCGTCGACCGCGGCAAGGTCATCGCGCTCGGGTCGCCGGCCGCCCTGATCCGGTCGCTCGGGGCCGAGCACTTCGTGGCGGTCGACATGGTGGACGCCGCGGCGGCGCCCGCCGACGACTGCTTCCTGGCGCTGCCCGACGTGGTCGCCGTCGAGCGCCGGGGCGCGCGCGTGGAGTGCACGGTGGCGTCGGTGCACACGGCCCTGCCCGCTATCCTCGACGCGCTGGAGCGGCGCGACGTCGCGATCGACGGGCTCTCGACGCGTCACGCGACGCTCGAGGACGTGTTCGTGCACCTGACGGGTCGCCACCTCCGGGAAGGAGACGCGGCGTGAGGTGGCGCGTGGTCAAGGCGGTCGCGTGGCAGGCGTTCCTGGAGTTCTGGCGGAGCCCGGCGGCCGTGTTCTGGACCTACGGCTTCCCGCTGATGATGGCCGTCGTGCTGGGCTTCGCGTTCCAGTCCTCCGAGCCGGAGCCGGTGCCGATCGCCGTCGTCGAGTCGCCGGTCGCGCGCACGTTCCTGGCGCCGCTCGAGGACGAGGAGCTGCTCGACGTCGAGTGGCTCTCCGCCGCCGCGGCGGACCGCGCGCTCGGCCGGGGGCGGGTCGCGTTGACTGTGCGCTGGGGCGACGAGGCGGAGGTCCTGCGCAGTGACCCCAGCCGCCCCGAGGCGATGCTCGCGCGGCTGCTGGTCGAGCGACGTCTGCGCGAGGTCTACTCCGGCGAGACCGACTACGTGTCTCCGGCCCACGAGGTGGAGGACCGCCCGGGCTCTCGCTACATCGACTTCTTGATCCCGGGCCTGATCGGCCTCAACCTGCTGGGCGCGGGCATGTGGGGCGTCGGGTTCAACCTGGTGCAGATGCGCGTCGGCAACCTGCTGCGCCGGATCTTCGTGACCCCGATGCGCCGCTCGGAGTTCCTCGCCGGCTACCTGCTCGGCCGCTCGATCCTGGTCGTGCCCGAGGCCTTCGCGATCATGAGCTTCGGGGTCTTCTTGTGGGGCGTGCCGTTCCGCGGCAGCCTGCTGGCGGCGCTGGCGCTGGTGGTGGTCGGCGGCTGGGTGTTCACCGCGATCGGCTGCCTGCTGGCTAGCCGCGCGCGGACGACCGAGGCGGTCGGCGGCTTGATGAACGCCGTGCAGCTGCCGATGTGGATCCTCGGCGGCACGTTCTTCGCCAACGAGGGGCTGGAGGGGCCGATGCGCTGGGCGGCCGAGTGTATGCCGCTGACCCACGTCAACCGCGCGCTGCGCGACGTCATGCTAGAGCCAGGGACGCTGCTGGACGTCGGGTGGGCCCTGGCCGGGCTCGCGGCGGGCGGCGCGGTCTGCTTCACGCTCGCGATGCGCCTGTTCCGGTGGCAGTAGGGGGTCGCTCGTGGTGAACGTCGTCGTCGCAGAGAAGCCTTCGGTCGCCCGCGACCTCGCGCGGGTGCTGGGCGCGGACCGCCGACGCGAGGGCTACCTCGAGGGCAACGGCTGGAAGATCACCTGGGCGCTCGGCCACCTCGCCACGCTCAAGACCCCCGACGAGTACGACCCCTCGCTGAAGCGGTGGTCGCTCGAGTCCCTGCCGTTCGTGCCGACGCAGTTCGAGCTGAAGCCGGTCGACGCGGGCGGGGACCGCAAGGCGCAGCTCGAGCGCGTCGCCGCGCTGTGCCGCGAGGCGGACGAGCTCGTCTGCGCGACCGACGCCGGCCGCGAGGGCGAGCTGATCTTCCGCTACATCCTCGAATATGCGGGCTGCCCCGGACGCCCTCACAAGCGCCTGTGGCTTAGCTCGCTCACCGAGCAGGCGATCAAGCAGGGGTTCGACCGACTCAAGGAAGGCGGCGACTACGAGAACCTGCACGCCGCGGCGCGGTCGCGCAGCGAGGCGGACTGGATCGTCGGGCTCAACGCGACCCGCGCCTACACCGTGCGCTACGGCGGGGGCGGGGTGCTGTGGAGCCTGGGGCGCGTGCAGACCCCGGTGCTCGCGCTGATCGCCGAGCGCGATGACGAGATCCGCGTGTTCGACGCGCGACCGTTCTGGGAGCTGCGCACCAAGTACTGCGAGGCGCTGTTCAAGTACACCGGCGACCGCTTCCGTGAGCCGGCGCCGGCGCAGGAGCTGCTGGACGCGGTCACCGGCGCAGACCTGGTGGTCGAACGCGTCGAGAAGAAGCAGGAGTCGCTGCCGCCGCCCTTGCTCTACGACCTGACGCAGCTGCAGCGCGACATGAACCTGCGCCACGGGCTGTCCGCGTCGCGCACGCTCGCCGTCGCGCAGGAGCTCTACGAGCGGAAGCTGCTGACCTATCCGCGGACGGACAGCCGGCACCTCTCCCTCGACATGGTCGACCCGGTGCGCGCCACGCTCGCGAGCCTGCGGACGTGGAGCGCGGACGCGCTGGGGTTGCTCGCGGCCTACATCTCCGCCGGGGCCGACGGCGCGCGCGGCCCGCGGAGCCGCCCCCGGCGCGTGTTCGACGACGCCAAGGTCTCCGACCACCACGCGATCGTGCCGACCGGCCGCGTCGAGGCGCTGTCCGGGGACCACAAGGCCGTCTTCGACGCCGTCGCGACGCGGCTGGTGCAGGTGTTCCTCGGTCCGCGCCTGCAGGACGTCACCACCGCGCTCGCCAAGGCCGCGGACGTGCCGTTCCGCGCCCGGGGCGTGGTCGTGACCGACCCTGGCTGGAGCGCGCTCGAGCCCAGGGAGGCCAAGAAGCCCAAAGGACGCGGCAAGAAGAAGGCCGACGCCGGCGACGACGACAAGCAGGAGCTGCCGCCCCTCGAAGAGGGCGAGCGCGGCCCGCACGCGCCGTCCCTGCACGAGGGCAAGACCAAGCCGCCGCGGCCGTACACCGAGAACACCCTGCTCGCCGCGATGGAGACCTGCGGCAAGATGGTCGAGGACGAGCAACTGCGCGAGGCGATGAAGGGCCGCGGCATTGGCACGCCCGCGACGCGCGCCTCGATCGTCGAGACCTTGCTGTCCCGCGGCTACATCCGGCGCGACAAGAAGGCGCTGCGGGTGACCGACCTGGGCCGCTACCTCGTCGCGATCATCGCCGATCCGGTGCTGAAGTCGCCGGAGCTGACCGGCGACTGGGAGCACAAGCTCGGCGAGATCGAGCGCGGCGACCGCGCGCGAGAGGCGTTCATGACCGAGATCGGGGCGATGATCCGCGCGCTGGTAGAGGACGGGCTGTCGCCCCGTCGCTCGGGCGACGGCCTCGGGGACTGCCCGCTGTGCGGCGCGGTCGTGATCGAGGGCCGGGAGGCCTTCGGCTGCTCTCGGTGGGAGGACGGCTGCGGCTACCGCTTGCCCAAGCGCTACCGCGGCGTCGAGGTCGACCGGAGCGTCGCGGCCGAGCTGCTGGCGCGCGGCGTCGTGCTCCGGCCGCTGTCGATCGAGGGCGAGCCGCGGGTGCTGTGCCGCACCCGCAAGGGCGAGGTGATCGACCTCGCGCCGCCGAGCCGGGACGCGCAGCGTCGGCGCCAGCCGTCGCGCGCGCGCCGGGAGCCGCGCGGCCTCCGGGCTACCTGACGCCCGCGGGTTCGATCCGCAGCACCGGGTAGGTCTCGCCCGTCTGGTCCTCGAAGAAGTTCCAGGTCGACAGCCCGTCTTCGCTCAGCGGCTCGAGCAGCGTCGCCGCGACACGCGCGAGCCGCTGATCGGCGCGCACGATCAGCGCGCCTGCTGGCACCAGGCGCGGCGCCACCTCCTGCCAAGCGCCTTCCAGCACGAGCGCCTGGTGGCCCTGGTAGGGACGCTTGGGCTTCCGCTTCTTGTCGACGCGGAAGGCGCGCGCGTCCATCGTCGCCGCGGCGTCGAGCTGCTGGAACTGGACGCCGTGCAGCCGCAGCCGCTCGGCGACGGCCTCGCTGGGGGAGAGCACGACCCAGGCCTCCGGCAGTCGACGTCGACGCGCCGATCGAAAGCGCCGGACGACCGGCATCACTTCGGGCTCGCTCTGGTCGACGCGCACGTAGCGCAGCGGCCGGTCGCCTTCGCCGCCCGCGCGCTCGACGGCGCCGACGAGCACGGGCAAGGACTCGGCCGGGGCGAAGGACGTCTGCGTCCCGAACCAGACCGGGGCGTCGGCCGCCGTGACGGCGGCGTCCGCCGCCGCCATCGCGGCGCGGGCGTCGCGCTCGTTCGCGACGAGGTCTCCCAACAGGGCCAGCACGAACGCCTTGGTCGCGCGGATGCGGGTCTCGAAGTCCGCGTAGCTGTAGGCCTCGCTCAGCACGCTGAGCCGGTTACGCAGGCCGAAGTAGTTGATGCCGTAGCGGGCGCGGCTGTCGTAGGTGTACCAGCCGCGCGCGCCGCCGCGCGAGCTCGGCGCGCCGCCGCCGTCCCAGTCGCGCGTCTCGAAGTTGCCGTAGTCGAACGTCTCGCCGCCCTGTCCCTGCAAGCGCGCGCGCACGCGCTCCAGCATCGCGCGGGTGCAGCGGTCGACGCCGTGGTCGACGTTGGGGTTGAGGCTCGGCGCGTAGGTCAGGTGGTAGCCGTGGTGGGAGCCGTTGGTCGTGTGCAGGTCGACGAACAGGTGCGGGTCGACCTCGTCGAACAGCGCCAGCAGCGCCCGCGTCTCCGGCGCGTCCGCCTTGACGAAGTCGCGGTTCAAGTCGAGGCCCATGCCGTTGGGGCGTTGACCGACGGCGTCGGGGCCGTTCTGGCCGCGCCGGTTGCCGACCTTGACGGCTTCGTTGCCGTCGACGTTGTAGATCGGCACGAACCAGATCGTGCAGCGCTGCAGGAGCGCTTCGTGCTCGCCGAGCGCGATCTCGCGGAGC
>JBMHDP010000299.1:0-8573 GCA_049889335.1 Planctomycetota bacterium | reverse complement strand
CCGGCGCCTCGCTCCCCCGCCCACTGCGCGTCGCCGGGCCGCGTCAGCGCCGCCGCAGGCCGCCGCGCGACAGCGCCGCCGACAGCTCGCGGGCGACGGCCTCGTGGACGTGCGGCAGCCAGTGCCCGTCGTCGGGGAAGCGGACCGGCCCCTGCTCCGCGAGGCGGCCGAGCGCCTCGGTCAGGTCGCAGCACGGCAGCGGCGCCTCCCGGTCGCGCCGCGTCAGCCACGGCGCGTCGTGGCAGACCACCAGGAAGCCGCTCCCGACCGCGTCGCAGGCGCGCTTCATCTCCTGGTAGATCCGGACCACGAGCGCGCGGCCGCGGTCCCGCTGCTCGTCCGAGACCTGCTGGGGTTCGAACCGACCTGCGGCGTCCATCACGGCGCGCCACAGGTGGGACGACTCCATCCACCAGTCCCGGGGCGGCGGCGCGCCCCGGAGCGCGAGCGCGCCGTCCGCGAGCTCGAAGCGCGGCTTGGCCCGTCGGTACGGCCGCGACTGGGTCACCTCGACCACGTCGTTGTAGGTGAACGTCACGACGACGAACGCCGGACGCGCGCGCTCCAGCAGCGCCCGCAGCTGCAGCAGCTGCTGGTCGGCGCCGAAGCCGCTCACGCCGAAGTTGCAGACCGGCGCCGCGAGGGACGCGCGCAGCCCTCCCGCGAACGTGCGAGGCTCCTCGACGCCCCAGCCGAACGTCATCGAGTCACCCAGCAGCCACACGGCGCCGTCGAGCGGAGCGGGCGGCGCCGCGCGCTCCGCGACCCGGCAGCCGCGCTCGTCGATGCGCACCGGCACGTCGAACGAGGGCGCGCGGTGGCGCCCGGCAGCGCCCGGGAGGTTGCTCCATCCGAGCCGCTCGTCGTAGCGCAGGAACGAACCGATCGAGCCGCTCCGGAAGACCGCGCCGTGCACGCGGGCGGCGACCTCGCCGAGCAGCAGCGCGAACAGGCTGCCCGCGGCCAGCAGCGCGAGGCGCGTGGCGCGGCGGCGCCGGGGTCTGCGGGCGAGCGGGAGGGGCGCGGAGGACATGGGCGGGACGTCGTCGCGGTCGACGGCGGCCGCCCGACGATAGCCGGAAGACCGCCGCTGCGGAGGGGCGGAGCGCCCGCCCGCGCCGCGAGGCCTGCCGCCAGCCGCGACCGCGCGGATCCCGCGCCGAGGTTTGCAACGCGCCCGAGCAGATCCCACGATCCGTCCATGGCGACCATCGCACTCCTTGGCACCGGCCTGCTCGGTGCAGCTTTCGCAGAGAAGCTCCTCGAGGACGGCCACACCGTGCGCGTCTGGAACCGCACGCGGGCCAAGCTCGCCCCGCTGGTCGAGCGAGGCGCCGTCGCGGCCGACGACCCGGCCGACTGCGTGCGCGGCGCCGAGCGCGTCCACCTCGTGCTGGCCGAGGACACGGCCGTCGACGCCGTGGTCGAGCAGCTGCTCCCGGGCCTCGGCGAAGGCGTGCCGGTGCTCGACTTCTCGACCAACCTCCCGGCCAAGGTGCTCGCGCGCTACGAGCGGCTCCGGGCCGAGGGCGTACGCTACCTCTCGTCGCCGGTCTTCATGGCGCCCAAGCACGCCCGCGCGGCCGCCGGCCTGATCGTCATGAGCGGTCCGGAAGCCGAGGCGGAGGCGCTCCGCCCGGCGCTCGAGCAGATGACCGGCAAGTTCTGGTACATCGGGGAGCGCGTCGACCTCGCGGCGATCTACAAGCTGGCCGGCAACGCGTTCTTCTTCGCCGTGACGGCCGCGGTCGGCGACACGCTGGCGCTCGGCCGCGCCAACGGCGTCGACAGCGCGACCATGATGGCGCTGTTCCAGGAGTTCAAGCCGGGCAGCGGCCTGCACACGGTCGAGGAGCGCATCGCGACTTCGGAGGAGGGCACCGCGAGCTTCGAGATGACGATGGCGCAGAAGGACGCGCGGCTGACCAAGGAGGCGTCCGGCGACGAGCACCTGCACGTCCTCCCTGCGGTGCTCGAAGGCATGCAGCGCGGCATCGACCGCGGCCAGGGCAGCGCCGACTTCGCGGCGTTCGCGAAGCCCTAGCCTGCGGGGGCTCGGCCGCGACCCTGGCCGCGGAACGCGACCAAGCGCGCGATCGACGCCGGCGTCGTGCGGCAGCAGCCGCCGATCCCGCGCGCGCCGCGCCGCAGCCAGTCGTCGAACTCGACCGCCCCCGGCTCCGGGTCGCCGCCCACCCACCGCTTGGCCACGGCGTCGTAGTCCCCGCCCCCGTTGGGATAGGCGATCACGGGAGCCTCGCAGCTCGCGAGTTCTTCGAGCAGCGCAGAGACGTCGCGCGCCGGCGTGCAGTTGACGCCGACGGCGACCAGCTGCGGCGATCCTGCGAGGCGGCGTGCGCACTCCGCGAGCGGCTGGCCCTCGGCGGTTCGCCGCGAGCCCGCGCAGCTGAAGCTGAGCCACGCGGTGACGCCTGGGTGCTCTGCCAACAGCTCGACGAGCAGCTCCGCCTCGTCCAGCGAAGGCACCGTCTCGAACGCCAGCAGCGGCTGCTCGGTCCACTGCCACAGCTCGTCGACGGCGAGCGCCAGCCGCTCGCGGTGGAACGCGCGCACCTCGGTCCTCGAGGCGGCGTAGCGCCCGCGGTACTCCGAGCCGTCGGCGAGGTAGGCTCCGAAGCTGCCGATCGACATCGCGACCACCGGCGCTGCGCGGTCGTCTTCGCGCACACCGCGCTCCTCGCACCACGTCTGCCTCGCCGCGAACGCGAGCCGGACCGACGAGCGGTAGAGCTGCTCGGCGGCGGCGGGCGCGTGGCCCGCGCGGACGAAGCCGGGGACCGAGGCCTGGTAGGCAGCCGTCGTGACGCAGTCCGCGCCCGCGCGCAGGTAGGCCAGGTGCACGTCGCGGATCGCGTCGGGTCGCTCGCTGAGGAGCCGCGCCGACCACAGGCGGTGCCGCAGGTCGCAGCCGCGCCGCTCGAGCTCGGTGGCGAGGCCCCCGTCGAGCACGACGAAGTCCTGGACCGAGAGTTTGTCCGCGAGGCTGGGGGCCACGCCGCCAATCTACCCTGACGCCCGCAGCCGTCAGCGCGCGCCGGGCCGCGTCACCGGATTGGCGCGCACGTAGCCGGCGCCGGCCCCTTCGAAGCGCACCTCGTAGCCGGCCTCGAACCGCGGATCGGCGACCGGGAAGTCGGTCGAGATGACCTGCGCGCCGCTCTGCATGGCGGCCTCGAACCGGCGGCGGTCGCCGGCGCGCGCCTCGCGCGTGTCGGCGTCCGCCCGCGTGCGCACCATGTAGCCGCGCTCGACGCAGGCGCGGATGCGGTCGGCGCCCGCGACCGGGTCGTTCATCAGCAGGAACGCCGCGGTCGGCTGGCCCGGCCCGCCGGTGGTGAAGAACGACGCGCCGCGCAGCCCGGGGAACGCCTGCAGGTAGCGCCGGCGGGTCGCGCCGCCCTGGTCGAGCAGGAACAGGTAGCGACCGCGCACGTCGTCGACCCGGGGCCAGCCGCGGTCGAGCACGGCACGCTCCAGGCTCTCTTCGTCACCGCGCACGAGGTCGGGCGTGACCAGGTGACCACGCAGGCGCGTCGCGATCAGCTCGTCGAGCGCGCGCAGCGCGCCGGCGTCGAAGCTCGGCCCCTCGACCGTACCAGGGATCCCGTGGCTGCCCTGCTTGAGGTTCATGGTGACGACCACGGGGACGTGGTCGGGGCTCGCTTCGGAGAAGGCCCGCAGCTCGTCGAGGTAGTCCTCGAACGCCACGTGGTGGCTGCGGAAGTCGAAGTCACAGTCGTGCAGCACCTTGAACCCCGGCGCGCGCAGGCCGCCCGGGTCGGGGACCGGCCAAGGCTCGACGCCGAACATCGAGAGCAGGCGGTTTCCGAGCGGTGCTCTGTAGCGGCCGCCGTCCGGGTCCCAGTAGACGTCGAACTCGAGGTTGCGCACGCCGAGCGCGAGCTGCTCGGGCACCGGCGGGTGTCCGTAGTCGAGGCCGTCGGCGCCGCGGTAGAGCAGCTTCATGCGCGACAGGAGCTCGGGCTGCACGCGCTGCTTGAAGCTGTTGTGCGTCCCGATGACCTGCAGCTCGTTCATGCGCAGCCCCGCGCCCGGCAGCCGCGTCGCGCGGCAGCCCGCGAGCGCGGCCAGGGCGACGAGCGTGGCGAGCCAGCGGGCCGGAGGCGACATGGGCGCGATCGTAGGAGCCGCGGTGGCGACCTCAAGGTCGGCGCAGGCGCCGTTGTTTCCGCGGCGGGGCGGCCTACGTTGCCCGGTCCGCTGCCTTCTCTTCCCTTGCGACCCACCCCACAAGACGCGCTCGTCGAGGCTTTCGCCCGGATGCCGGTCACCGGCAACCTGTTGGCGCAGGTCCAGCGCGGCGCGCGCGTGAAGGCCGGCGGGCTGTGGGGCGCCTCGGCGGCGCTGCCGCTGACCGTGCTGCGCCGCGCGCAGGCCCGCGACCAGGCCATGCTGGTCCTCACGGCCGACGACGTGGAGAGCCTGCAGCTGCAGACCGACCTCGCCGCCTTCGGCACCGAGAGCCTGGTCCTGGTCCGCGAAGAGGACGGGGACGACGGCGAACCGGACGCGACCACGCGCAGCGCGCGGCAGCGGTGCATGCAGCAGTTCGCGGCGGACGGCGCGGTCCTGATCGCGAGCGTCGAGTCGATGCTCCAGCCGATCGCGACGCCCCGAGGTCTGCGGCGCTCGCAGCTGCAGCTGGAGGTCGGCCAACAGCTGGACCGAGCCCAGATCCTGCAGCGCGCGCAGGCCGCAGGTATGCGCAGCGTGCCGCTGGTGCTCGCGCCCGGCGAGTGCAGCGTGCGCGGCGACGTCGTCGACCTGTTCCCGATGGGCGGCGAGCAGGCGCTCCGGCTCGAGTTCTTCGACGACACCCTCGAGTCGGTGCGCAGCTTCGACGCCGCTACGCAGCGCACGACCGAGGTGCACGAGCGCTTCGCGCTGGCGCTCGCCGAGGAGGACGAAGGCGAGGTCGGGCCGGTGCTCAAGCACCTGACGCCCTCGCAAACCTGGGTCGTGCACTACGAGCCGCTGCGCATCGAGGAGCGGACCGCGCGGCTCGCGACCTTCGACGGGGACTTCGCGCCGCGGCTGCAGGCGCTGCAGGAGGCGCTCCGCCCCTGCGCGGCCGTCGACCTCTCGTCGCTGCCCAGCCACGAGTTCGACTACAAGGTCCTCTCGGCAGGCTCTGCGGTCGGCTCCGGCGAGACGGACCCCGCGGGCCGCCTCCGGAGCGTGCGGGGCGTGCAGGGGCGCGTGCTGCTGTTCTGCCGGAGCGCCGACGAGCGCGAGCGGCTCCGCGAGATCTTCGCCCACAAGGAGGTGGACCTCCGCCGCGAGCGCGTCGAGCTGCTCGAAGGCGCGATCAGCCGAGGCTTCCGGATCCCGGACCTGAAGACCACCGCCCTGTCCAACGTCGAGTTCGCCGGCGTCGCCCAGCAGCCGCGCGTGCGCGAGCGCGCGGCCGTGCCTTCGCGGGCCATCCAGAGCTTCTTCGAGCTCGGTCCAGGCGACCTCGTGGTCCACGCCGTGCACGGCGTGGCGAGGTTCGAGGGCACCGAGCTCGTGCACCGCGGCGAGGGCACCGAGGAGCACCTGCGGCTCGTGTTCCAGGACGAGGTCAAGCTGCTCGTCCCCGCGAGCAAGATCCACCTCGTCCAGAAGTACGTCGGCAGCGGCGGCAAGGCGCCCCTCGACAAGCTGGGCGGCAAGGGGTTCCAGCGGCGCAAGGAGCAGGTCTCCGAGTCACTCTTCGACCTCGCCGCCGAGCTGCTCGAGGTGCAGAGCAAGCGGCAGCTGGTCCGGCGACCGCCGTACCCGCACGACCAGCTGGAGCGCGACTTCCTCGACAGCTTCCCGTTCCGGGACACGCAGGACCAGGCGCGCGCGTGGGCCGAGGTCCAGGCCGACCTGGAGAAGGAGTCGCCGATGGAGCGGCTGCTCTGCGGCGACGTCGGGTTCGGCAAGACGGAGATCGCGCTGCGGACCGCGTTCCGCGTCGCGATCACCGGCCGCCAGGTCGGCGTGTTGGCGCCGACCACCGTGCTCGCCGAGCAGCACGCGCGCACGTTCCGCAAGCGCTGCGAGCCGTTCGGTCTGACGGTCGAGCTGCTCTCGCGCTACCGGTCTGCGAAGGAGCGTCGGGAGGTGCAGCAGAAGCTGGCCGCCGGCCAGGTCGACGTCGTGATCGGGACCCACCAGCTGCTCGGCAAGGACGTGAGCTTCCGCGACCTCGGCCTGGTCGTCGTCGACGAGGAGCAGCGCTTCGGCGTCCGCCAGAAGGAGAAGCTCAAGAAGCTCCGTGACGGCGTCGACGTCCTGACGCTCAGCGCGACCCCGATCCCGCGCACCCTGCACGGCTCGCTGCTCGGCATCCGCGGCATCAGCACGCTCGACAACCCCCCGCCCGGCCGACAGGAGGTCGAGACGCGCGTGCTGTACCGGGACGACAAGGTCCTGCGGGACGCGCTCCACCGCGAGCTCTCGCGGGGCGGGCAGGTGTTCGTGCTGCACAACCGGATCGACGAGCTGGAGGTGCTGGCCAACCGGCTGCGCGGACTCGCGCCGGGCGCCAAGATCGCGATCGGCCACGGCCAGATGACCGAAGCGCAGGTCGAGAAGACCGTGCGCGCGTTCGTGCGCGGCGAGTTCGACGTGCTGGTCTCGACTACCATCGTCGAGAACGGCATCGACATCGCGCGGGCCAACACGATCCTGATCGATCGCGCCGACCACTTCGGTCTCGCCGAACTCCACCAGCTGCGGGGGCGCGTCGGCCGCAGCAGCGAGAAGGCCTACTGCTACCTGCTGCTCGACCGCGACGCGCCGCCCGGCCAAGAGGCGCGGCAGCGGCTCAAGGCGCTCGAGGAGTTCTCCCACCTCGGCGCCGGGTTCGCGATCGCGATGAAGGACCTGGAGATCCGGGGCGCGGGCAACCTGCTGGGCCCGCAGCAGTCCGGCCACATCGCGTCGGTAGGCTATGACATGTACTGCCAGCTGCTGCGCGCCGCCGTCGAGTCGGCGAAGGTCGACCGACGCGCGATCGCGCACGTCGTGGAGGTCGACGTCGATTTGCGGCTGCAGGCCTACCTGCCGGAGAGCTTCCTGCGCGAGCCCCGCCAGCGCCTGGAGCTGCTGCGGGAGATGGACGAAGCCACCGACGACGCGCGCTACCGCCAGCTCGAGGCCGAGCTGCGGGACCGCTACGGCAAGCTGCCCAAGCCCGTCGCCACCCTGCTGCGGCAGTTCCGCCTCAAGCACGCCCTCATGCAGCTCGAAGTCCACAGCGTGCAATGGGTTGAGGACGATCGCCTGGTGGTCCGGCACGCCGCTGGGGTGCCGCTGGGCGGCAGCTGGCTGGACCATTTCGCGGAAGTTCGCCCGGTGGAAGCCGGCAAGACCCACCTGATGCTGCCGCGCCCCAGGCGCGGCAAGCAGACCGCCGACAAGGTGCTGGACCTGCTGCTGCGCGCGACGGCCTGATCGCCCTAAATACTTTCCACATAGGCGCCAAGGCAGTCTTTTGACGATTGCCACGAGGCATGACGCATCCGGTACGTGCGTTCCCCGAAAAACGATGGCGGACCGTTCGTCGTGTTGCGTAGAAGGGTCCGTCCGTTTGCGCGGTGCCCCCTCCCGCGCTGGCCCATCCGAACTGCCCATGCAGAGCCTCCGCTCGCTATTCGTTCCCACCGTAGTGGTGACCTGGATGCTGCACGCGTCCGGCCCGATCGCCCAGGATCCTGGCACGCCGGATCCGGCGGCCCAGCCCGAGCGGTCCCAGCCCCGCGCGGCGGCCCCCGATCGACGCGGCGCCGAGGCGCGACAGGATCCTCGGCGCGGCGGCCGCGGCCGCTTCAGCGGCCGGCGTCGCGGGCTGACCGTGATCGAGGCCGGCACCGTGCACCCCGTCAGCGGGCCGCCGATCCAGAACGGCGTCGTCGTCATCCGAGGCGACCGCATCCTCGCGGTCGGCCAGCAGGGCGACCTCCAGCTACCGCCGAACTCGACCGTCCTGCGCTACCCCGACGGCCACGTCTACCCGGGCCTCGTCGACGCGGCGACGGACGCCTTCACCGACGCGGGCATGAAGAACGACACCCGCCTCAACGGCGGCGCCCGCCTGTCGGACGGCCTGGTCTGGAGCGGGGACCGGGACGACCTGCTGGTGCAGCAGGGCGTGACGACCGCGTACGTGCGGGTCCGGTCCGGCGCCCAGGTGCGAGGGCAGGGCGCGGTCGTGCGACCGCGCGCGGGCGGGTTCGAGCTCTGGGAGGGCAAGGAGCAGGCCGCGCTGCAGCTCCGGATGTCGACCGGCACGGGCGCCCAGCACCCGCTGCAGCGGCAGGCCCAGCTGGAGGCCGCGGGCAAGATCTTCGACGGGCTGGAGGCGTTCCGCGACGCCCAGGAGAAGTTCGACAAGGACCTCGAGAAGTACAACGAGGAGTTCGAGAAGTACCTCGCGCACCACCGCAAGAAGAACGGCAAGGACAAGCCGAAGGCAGGCTCCGGCGAGGAGGCCGGCGACGAGCCGGCGGCGAGCGAGCCCGGCGAGGGAGACAGCGCGACCGCGCCGAGCTCCGAAGGGC
>JBMHDP010000298.1:0-11293 GCA_049889335.1 Planctomycetota bacterium | reverse complement strand
GGGGGGGGGGGGGGGGGGGGGGGGGGGGGGGGGGGGGGGGGGGGGGGGGGGGGGGGGGGGGGGGGGGGGGGGGGGGGGGGGGGGGGGGGGCGGGGGGGGCTCCCTGGGGGGGCCCGACGCCGTGCTCGCGACCGCGCTCGCGCACGGCAGCTTCGTCCATCGGGTCGAGATCGTCGCCGGCCCCGGCCGCGACGAGCGCTGGGTCGTCGTGGTGACGGACCGCGCCGGCGGCGCCTTCGCGGTCGACGTCGAGCTCGACGGGCGCCTGCGCGTGGCCCGCCGTCGGACGACCGCGCGCGTCGACAGCTGAGCGCCTGCTCAGCGGAGCTCGATCGGGATCGGCCGGAAGTCGATCGCGTCGACGGACGCGAGGTGGTAGCGGATCCCGCCGGCCTCTCCCTGGAAGCCGTACTTGTGGTCCTTGCCGTGCAGGTGCCCGTAGACGCAGACCTGCACGTGCGCATCCCGGAGGATCTGCACCGCCGCGGTCTCCCGTCCGTCCGAGTACCGCGGCGGGTAGTGCACCAGCGCGATCGTGCGCGCCCCGCCCGCGACGCAGCCCCCGAGCTTCTCGCCGGCCTGGACGGACAGCTTCAGGCGCTCCAGCTCGCGCGCGAACACGGTCGCGGCCTTCTCGTCCGCCCAGGGAGCGTCCGGCGGATCCCAGAGCCGCGTGCCGATGACCACGGTGCCGTCGTCCATTCGCACGGCGTTGTTCTGCAGCAGCTGCACGGAGTCGTCGAGAGCCCGCTCCACCTTGGCGCGGGACTGCCACCACGTGCAGTGGTTCCCCTTGATCAGGATCTTGCGCCCGGGTCGCTCGCACAGCCAGTCGAGGTCCGGCTGGGCCTGCGCGAGGTTGAGGCCCCAGGAGGTGTCTCCGCCGACCAGCACCCAGTCGTCGGGCGCGACGAGCTCGTCCCAGGCCTCCTGCATGCGGGTGGCGTGGTCGACCCACTGCTCACCGAAGATGTCCATCGGCTTGTCGACGCCGAGGCTCAGGTGCAGGTCGCTGATGGCGAACAGTCGCAAGGGAACGCGGTCGGGCAAGGAGGCGCGGGGCGACCGCGCGCGGGAGACGGGACGTTAGGGCACGCGCCCGCGCTGCGGGCACGAAATCGTCGACGAGCCGCGGCTCCCCGTCGCGGGTTCTGTTCGATCGGAATCGACAGGAGCGCCTGGTGTGTAGTCCACTGGAGGCGAGCACGCCCTGGCTCTTGATGAGACGACTCGCCGCTGTCCTGTTCACCTTGCTCGCCGCCGGCCTCGGCTACGTCGCGTGGTCGGAGGGAACCGCCGCGCCGGCGCAGCCGCACCCGGCGGGGCCGCATCCGGAG
The DNA here is from genome assembly GCA_049889335.1 of Planctomycetota bacterium. Taxonomy (GTDB): domain Bacteria; phylum Planctomycetota; class UBA1135; order UBA1135; family UBA2386. The sequence continues at coordinate 9,956 of JBMHDP010000298.1, read as the reverse complement.
GGGCCCTTGCGCGAGCGCACGGCGGCAGCGGCGCACGCGCCCCTCGGCGCCGATCGCCGCCGCGCGCTCGACGCCGCGCGGGCGTCCTGCTCAGCGGCCGCCCTGGACCAGGTCGTCGCCGTGCTGGAGGCGCGGACACAGGAAGAGGGCGCCGCGGCGGCCGACTGGACCCTGCTGGCCGACGCGCTGCTGGAGCGCGCCCAGCGGCGAACCCTGCTGCGGGGCATGAGGGTGGGCGAGCCGCTGTTCTCGGAGCTGCCCGCGGCGCTGCTGCGGGACCTGGAGGCAGGGGCCGCGGCGCTCGAGGAGGGGCGGCAGCGCGGGGACGACTCGTGCGCGTCCTACCGGATCGAGGCGGCGCTGCTCAGCCAGCGGATCACGGGCCTGCTCGCCGCGCTCCGCTACCGCGGCGACATCCAGCGCGCGCTGACCGAGGCCACCGCGCGGGACCCGGACGACCCCAAGCTGCTCGTCGCGCTCGGGCTCCGCCAGCTGCTCGCGCCGAAGATGCTCGGACACGATCCGAAGGGCGCGCTCGCGCGGTTCGAAGCAGCTCATCGCAACGGCGGCGACGAGCGGTCGGCCGTCTTCGCGGCGATGGCCTGCTGGCTGCTCGAAGAGCCGGAGGACTGCCGGCGTTGGCTCGAGACCGCGGTCGCACAGAACCCCGCCAACCCGTTCGCGCGCGCCGTGCTCGCGCGCGTCACGTCCGCAGCGGCCGACCCCTTCGGAACAGACGTCTCCGCCGAAGAAGCGGCCGCCGGCCGCCGCTAGCGGCTACTCGCGGCCGCGGCGGGAGCGGCCCCGGCCGCCGCGCTGGGCGCCTTCGCGCGGGCCACCGGACTCGAGCTGCGCACGGAGCGCGCGGTGGAGGTCCGAGACCATCTCGCGCAGTTCGCGGATCTCCTGCCGCATCTCTTCCATGGTCTCGAAGAGCTCTTCGACCACCTCAGCGGCCTCTTCGAGCATCTCCTCGTGCTCGTGCTCGTGGTGGCCGTGCTCCTCATGCTCGTGCTCGTGGTGGCCGCGCTCCTCGTGCTCGTGCTCGTGGTGGCCGTGCTCCTCGTGCTCGCGCTCGTGGTGGCCGTGCTCTTCGTGCTCGCGCTCGTGGTGGCCGTGCTCCTCGTGCTCGCGCTCGTGGTGGCCGTGCTCCTCGTGCTCGCGCTCGTGGTGGCCGTGCTCCTCGTGCTCGTGCTCGTGGTGGCCGTGCTCCTCGTGCTCGGGCTCGTGGTGGCCGTGCTCCTCGTGCTCGCGCTCGTGGTGGCCGTGCTCCTCGTGCGCCTCATGGACCCACTCGAACACGGCGCGCTCGTCGCCTTCGCCGCGTTCGAACACCCACGCACCGCGCCGGGGCTCGCCGCGCTCCTCGCGCACGTGGACGTCGTACTCGACCTCGACCGCGCCTTCGACCTTCTCCAACGCCTCGGCGAGACGCTTCTGCAGCCCCTCGATCTCGAACTGGACTCGTTGCGCGCCGCCTTCCTCCTCCGCTCGCTCGCGGAGCAGGAACACCTCGCGCTCGCCCGCCTCGCGCGACTCTGCGCGCGCGCGCAGGGCGAGGTCCCGCGCCTTCTTCTCGCCTTCCCGGAGCATCCGGTAGCGCACGCGCGTCTCCGGCTCGCCTTCGCCGGCCCGCTGGATCCAGCGACGGACGACCGCGGGGCGACGCACAGGGGTCGGTGCAGGGACGGGCTGGGCGCGGTTGACCCGCCAGCGGATCGCCTCTTCGCCACGTCCTTCGTCGCCCTCTTCCTCTTCGACGATCTCCTCCTCGACGACCTCGACGGTCACCTCGGCCACCGACCCGCGCCCCTCGCGGGGCGCGCGCCCGGCGGAGCTGCCGACCATCTCCAGCAGCATCCGCTTGCACTCGGCGCGCTCTGCTGCCGTCAGCTCACCCGAGGCGAGCTTCTCGACGAGCAGGACGATCTTCTCGCGACGCTCCGGGTCCCGGTCGGGCTTGACCAGGGTGACGCGCTGCTGGCCGCGCGCGACGGGCCGCTTCGCTTCGCGCTGCTGCGCGGGGACGGAGACCGCGACGAGGCACAGAGCCGTCGCGAACGAAGAAGATGTGGAGGGCATGGGTGGCGTTCTCTGCTCAGGGGGCGTCCGCGCGGGCGGGTCGGCCGGCGCTCGGGGCCGGATAGCGTAGCGAATGGCGCGCGCGCGTCAGCGGTCCTATCGACGCGCACCCCCGGCGGCTGGAGGCCCGCTGCCAAGGACCTTCGACGACCCGCTCGCCGCCCGCGTGCGCTCTCGCGTATGACTGCCGCCCCGCACAACCGCCGGGGGCTCAACCGGCGGGGGCTCAACCGGCGGGGGCTCAGCCGCCGATCGGCGCCACGATCGTCCACAGCCCCGGCGTCACGCACAGAAAGCTGTTGATCGAGAGCGGGTCGAAGACGACCCACTGGGTGTAGACCGACGCGCCGACGTAGCCGCCGACACCGGGCGTGAGGATCGGCGCGATCGCCTGGCCGCCGCCCGCGCCGCCGCCCACGGTCATCGCGGGCACGACCGCGACCGGGTTGGTCAGCAGGTCACACGTGCCCGGCGGGTAGCCGAACAAGGTCGTCAGGTCGACCGGGTAGGGTGCCTGGCGGGTGTCGCCCAGGACCCAGAAGGCCATGCGCTGCGAGGGCGCCGACGTCAGTCGGTTCAGCCACGTGATCCCCGGCGACGCGATCTGGTCCGCGGAGTTCTGCGGGATGATGTTGCCTTCGCACGGACAGCCAGCGCCGAACTCGATCATCACGCCCGGCCGCGCCGTGAAGCGCGTGACCATCCCCCAACCCTGCTGCACCGAGCCGGAGGTCGCGCCCGGGTTGTTGTTGGCGTAGACCCGCGAGGTCTGCCCGATCAGCTGGGTCGTGCCTGCGTTGTTGAAGAAGAACCCCTGGTTGTTCTGGCTGTTGGCGGTGATCCGGATCTCGATCAGGATCGGGCGGAACCGGTCCCAGGTGAACCGGTTGGTGAACGGGATCGTGCACGCCGGAGTGCCCTGCGGGCCGACGGTCAACGAGACGGGCCCCGGCGGAAAGGCCTGGACCGGCGCGCTGTCCCAGTTGTTGTCGAACACACCGAACACGCCCGAGAACTTGCCGTGCCCGATCAGCACCTCGCAGTTGACCGTCAACGGCTGCGGCGCCTGCGTGTTGTTCGAGCCGCAGAGGAACTCGATCTGCTGGATGCGCATCGGCTCCGTGATCGCGCCGGTCAACCCGGCGTTGGGGCTGTACCACTGCTGGTAGCGGCCGAGCCCGCCGCCGAACGGCCGGTCGATGTTGGTCGTCGAGGTGATGTTGGGCGAGTCGACGACGACGAGCTGCGCGCTCGCGGACGCGGCGAGCAGGCAGGACAGCAGGAGTGATCGCATGAGAAAGCTGGGCGGGGAGCGGTGGGGTTCCCCTGAGGAGTCTAGCGGATTGCGGCGCGGCGCGCGGCGGCGCCGGCGGGTGCCAGCGTCCTGCTACGACATAGTCGCGGCGCAGCGCCAGGCAACACGCGATGGCACGGCGGCTTGCCGGCAGGCGGACGCAGCGACGGCCCGCCGCCGCGAACACGGAACTCCGAAAATTCCCGGCGACAGGACCATGAGGCGACGGTGCACTGGCAGGGCACCGGTCATGAAGAAGCTGCTCTTTTGTGTTCTGTCCCTGCTCACCCCGTGGACGTCGACCTGCGCCCAGACGCCGGCCGCGCCGGACCCGCTCGTCGGGTCCTGGCGAGGGGTCCTGCGGGTCGGCGTCGCCAAGCTCGAGGTCGTGCTGCACATCGCCACGGATCAGGACGGCTACACCGCCACGTTCGACAGCGTGACGCAGGGTGCCCGCGGCATCCCGGTCGCCTCGGTGACGCTCGCGGCGGACGTGCTGACGGCCCGGCTTCCCCGGATCGGCGCCGAATACGTCGCCACCTTCGTCGCCGCGACCGGCGCCGACCGCAAGAAGCTCGACGGGACCTGGAGCCAGGGCGGCAGGACGCTCGACCTGGACCTCGAGCCGGGCGGCGAGCGACCGCTGCGCCGCCCGCAGCACCCCACCGGCGACGTCCCCTACGCGCAAGAGGAGGTCACGTTCGGGCACGACCCGAGCGAGGAGTTGGCGGCTTCGTTCCGGGTCGGGCGAGGCGCGCCGGTCACGCTCGCAGGGACGTTGACGCTGCCGTCCGGTGACGGCCCGCACCCCGTCGCCGTGATGATCACCGGGAGCGGCCCGCAGGACCGCGATGAGTCGCTGCTCGGGCACAAGCCGTTCCTCGTGATCGCCGACCACCTGACGCGCCACGGCGTCGCGGTCCTGCGCTTCGACGACCGCGGCACGGCCGAGTCCACCGGCGACTTCGCGACCGCGACCTCGGCGGACTTCGCCGACGACGTGCGCGCCGCCCTGCGCTACCTGCGCACGCGCGCGGACATCGACCCCGCGCGCGTGGGCCTGATCGGGCACAGCGAGGGGGGCCTGGTCGCGCCGATGGTCGCAGCGGGCCCCGACGCCGCCATGGTCCGCTTCGCGGTGCTGCTCGCGCCGCCGTCGGTCCCGCTGCGCGAGGTGCTCGCGAGGCAGAGCGAGCTGATCGGGCTCGCCGAGGGCGGAGACGCAGCCGCCGTCGCGCTCAACGTCGAGATCAGCCAACGCGCCATCGATGCCGTGCTCGCCTCCCCCGAGGACGCCGCGGCGCGCGAAGCGGCGCTGCGGGCGATCGCGGCGGAGTACCTCCCCAAGCTGCCGGAGGAGGCGCGCGAGACCATCGACGGCGCGCTGGCGCGCGTCGACACGCCGTGGATGCGCTGGCTGCTGGACTACGACCCCGCCCCGGTGCTCCGCAGGATGGAGTGCGAGGTGCTGGCGATGTTCGGCGGCAAGGACCTGCAGGTGGACCCAGCGCAGAACCGCCCGCCGCTGGAAGCCGCGCTGGCGGAGCGCAGCAAGCCCGCCAGGGTCGCCACCGTCCCGGGCGTCAACCACCTGTTCCAGCACACCGAGACCGGGCGCCCCTCGGAGTACGGCGAGCTCGAGGAGACCTTCGCGCCCGAGGCGCTGCGGCGGATGCGGGAGTGGATCGGCGCGGTGACCGCGCGCTAGAAGCGCAGGGTGTGCGCGACCTTGACGTTGAGCGCCTGCTGCGTGGGCACGATCGACTCGTCCTCCGTGCGCTGCCACGTCGTGCCGAGCACCAAGAAGAACTCCCGCCCCGGCTCGTAGATCCAGCGCATGCGGCTCTGCCAACCGATCGCGTTCGACTCGTTGTCGTACTGCATCAGGTTTCGCAGGCTCAGCTCCGGGGAGAAGAACAGGTCCAGCGTGCTGGCCGCGATGTGGGTCGTGAAGCTGCCGTCGGCCCCCAGGTCGACGTCGGTGGTGCGGTACTCGACGCCCATCTGCAGGAGCCCGGAGCAGCGCCAGTCGAGCTCGAGCACGCCCGTCTGGCTGGTGCCGCCGAAGAAGTCCCCCGCCGAGATGCGCGCCTCGCCGCTGACCGGCCGGCCCTCACTGGCGCGGAACCGGAGCGTCGAGCGGGTGTTCCAGTAGTCGCCCGCCTGCACCGTCGCGCGCGGCGGCTCGCCGTCCCGTCGGAACAGCGAGAAGTCCGAGAAGACGCGGTCGAAGCGCCGGTCGATCGAGAAGGTGATGCGGTCGTCGTTCTGGAACTGGACGCCGAGCTCGTCCAGGCGGAAGCGCACCTCCTGCGGTGACCCTTCCCAGCGCTCCGAGCGGCGCACGCTCCCCTCGAACAGGTAGCGGCGCACGGAGCTGCCCGGCGCCGTCCGCGGACGGTAGCCGACCTCGAGCTCCGAGACCCGGAAGCCGGGCCGCGACACGAAGCCCAGCGCCGGCGCGAAGTCGTCCGACACCCAGCGCGTGCCCGTCTGCACGCTCCACTCCTGGCCGCGGGCCTGCAGGTCGACCCCGAAGGCCTCGCCGTCGTCGTCGACGCCGCTGCTGCCCACCACGTCGCCGGTCGAACCGAGCGCGTCGATGCTGATCTGCAGGTCCATGTCCCCGACGAACTCGGGGACGCGGTGGTAGAAGTCGACGCCGTAGACGGTGTTGGACCCCTCGCTCTGCGGGTCGCCGTTGGTGCTCAGCAGCCCCACGGTCGTCTGCTCCCCCAGCGCGTACTTGACGCGGCCGACCGCGAGGTTCTCCCGATCGGTCGTATCGGTGGCGTCGACCTGCACGTTCAACAGGCCGACCTCGAACGGCCCCGCCTCGCCCTGCAGCTTCATCCCCCACCGGATCGGGACCGGCTGGCCGCTGTTGAGGCCGATGCGCCGGGTGAAGTAGGGCAGGAAGCGCGTCCCGCCGGCGAACTGCGAGCCGAACGTGTAGTAGCTCTCGCCGTCGAGGAAGAAGTCGCGCTTCTCGGGGAAGAACAGCGGGAACCGGTTGAGGTTGATCTGGCGGCCGTCGTTCTCGGTCTGCGCGAAGTCGGTGAGCACCGTGGTCGCGAGGGTCAGCGACGGCAGCACCCGGTAGTAGATCTCGCCGCCCGCGTCGGGGTCGGTGTCCCACGCCGCGTCGGGCACGGTCCGATCGCGCGTGATCCCGGCCGCGAGGTAGGGCACGACCTCGAGCCCCAGCCCGGCGTTGACCTCGCCGAAGCCCGTGAGCGTGCCGAACTCGCTGACGCGGAAGAACGTCACGGACTGGGTCGGGTTGGCCCACTGCAGCTCCTCGTTGCGATCGCGGAGGATGCGCCGGAGGTTGAAGCCCCAGGACGTGGCCCCCTCCTTGCGGGGGATGCTGCGGAACGGGATCGCCAGCTCGGCGACCCAGCCGTCGTCGCGGGACCGCGACCGCGCGCGCCAAAGGGCGTCCCAGGGCTTGTTGAAGCGGGTACCGTTGGCCGACACGATCGCGTCCCCCAGCGAGCCGCCGGCGCCGATCTGGAAGAAGTAGGCCGTGCGGCGGTTCTCGAACGGGTCGAGCAGGATCTCGATCCGGTCGTCGGGGTCGAGCCGCGCGTCGCGCACCCGCTGGCTGTCGCGGATGGTCGCGGGGTCCTGCTCGCACCAGATCCCGAAGTAGAGGTTGTCGCGGTCGTGGAGCATCTTGACCACGGTCCGCTCGTCGGGCGCGCGTCCCTCCCACGGCTCGACCATCACCAGGTCCCCGAGCTCCGGCGCGTCGTCCCAGCAGGCGTCGTCCAGCCGCCCGTCGACACGCGGCGCCTGCGCGACGTCGATCCTGCCGATCCGCGCGGTCCGCCGCGGCCCCTGGCTCTGCCCTGGAGCCGCGCTCACGACGAGCACGGGGAGCAGCAATCGGACCAGCGGCAAGGACATCGGGGCGAGCAGCTTACGAGCGCTCGGGAGGAACGGATGCGGATTTCTACCCGACGAACAGGCCACCGAGGCGGGCGCACGAACGCCGCGGGAAGCGAGGGCTGAGGGTTCTCCCCGACGCGGGGCGCCAACCTCCGGCTGCAGGGCCGCCTAGCCGACTACGTGACGTCCCGGACCTCCCATCGGCCCACCCGCTGCTGCCCACGAGTGCGCATCATGCGCCGCGGAGCATCGGTTCGAAGTGCTGGGTGACAAGCCCAGGAGGGCATCCGCAGGCGCGCCCCGCTGTGCCGTCGTGAGACGACAGGGGCCGCCGCGCCGGGCCGCGCGAGGAGAGGACGCGCGGCCCGGCGTCCCACGCGGGTCCCTGCCCCTGAGCCGGGAGTAGTCCGATGCATGGAGTCCGAGAAGGCGCGGCGCCCGCCGCGGCGCGAATGGTGGCAGCGCTCTGCTGCGCGATCCCTGGGGCGCTGACGGCGCAGACCCCGCAGCCGTTCCTGCCGCCCGTCCACGCGCCGCACTTCGCGCTGCAGTCCGAGTTCGCCGCCGTCGACGTCAACCGGGACGGCAGCGTCGACGTGCTCTCGCCGGGGCTGTTCTTCGGGACGCGGCTGTCGACCCTCGACGAGCACGGACAGACGCTGGCCGAGAGCTCGGTCCACGCTGGCGTCGCGCTCACGCCGCGGTCGGCGCTCGCGCCGCGGCCGGTCACGTTCGCCGCCGCAGACCTCGACGGCGACGACCGCGACGACCTCGTCTTCGCGCAGCCCGACGGCAGCGTCTTCTGGCAGCGGAACCTCGGCGCCACGCGCACGGACGCGACGAACTTCGCCACGCCGCAGGTGATCGACTACCTCGGCCACCTGCTGCCTGCCGCGCCGCCGTTCGCCGTCCGCACGTTCGCCGACATCGAGGTCGTCGACGTGGACCACGACGGCCACCTGGACGTGTTGGTCGGCGGCGGGGTCCACGACGTCTGGAACGCGGCGGCCGACCCTGGCGTCCTGGCGTGCTACCTCGGCGACGGCGCCGGGAGCTTCACCCGTCATCGCCTCCCGCTGACCGGCAGCGTCACGGACCTGGAGTGGGCGGACGTCGACGGCGACGGCCTGGGCGACCACGTCGTCGCGGTGCAGGAGCGCGGCGGCGTCGGGGCCTTCTTCCAGGACCTGCTGCACGTCGAGCTGCAGAGCGGCGGGCTCGCCCTGGCCGGCCCGCCGCAGATGCTCGTCAGCGGCCGCGCGACCTCGCTCGAGGTCGGCGACCTCGACCTCGACGGCAGGTCGGACTACCTGCTCTCGCTGCTGTTCACCGGCGGCGCCGCGGTCGACTCGGCCGTCGTCTGCATCCACGGCAACGGCACGACCTCGCCCGGCGTCACCGCGCCGAGCACCCTGCCGCTGCCGGCGGCACCCGGGGTCGGTTCGTTCATTCCGTCGGTGCAGGTCGCGGACTTCAACCGCGACGGCCTGCTCGACGTCGCGACGCTCCGCGGGCACCTCGCGACCTTCCCGACCACCGCGGCGAACGCCCAGGTCGACAGCGCGCACGTCTACGTGCACATGGGCCCGTTCCCGCTCACCGCGCCGGCCGACACGATGCCGCTCGGCGCCCTGGTCTCCTTCGGCCACTGCGAGAAGGTGAGCTGCGGCCTGCTGCCGATCCGCCCGAGCCCCGACCAGCTGCGCGTGCTCGACCTGGGCGCCGACGGCAACCCGGACCTGATGCTGGCAGGCGCTCGCGGCGCCGCCGCGCCCACCACGCCGATCCGGGTCACGCTGCGGAACAGCGGCGCGCCGCACCTCGGCGAGGGCGCGTTCGTAAAGGTCGGCGAGCCCTCGGGCGGTGACCCCGAGCTCTCGGCGCGGATCGGCTTCGAGGGCGCGCCGAGGGTCGGCAACCCGGCGTTCACCTGCACGCTGCAGAACCTCAACCCGGGCTGCGTGTGCGGGCTGATGTGGGGCACGTTCGCCCAGGCCAACCTCGTGCACGTCTACGGCTGCGACCTCCACGTCGGCGCGCAGGAGTTCGGCTACGTCAAGGTCACCCACGGTCCTGCGGACGCCGGCTTCACCAAGTACGCGCTGCCGGTCCCCAACCACCCGGCGCTGATCGGGGACGCCGGCTACTTCCAGTTCAACTACTGGGACCCCTCGGTGCAGGCGTTCGGGGCGACCCAGGCGACGGGCGTCTGGATCGGCGGCTAGCCGCGGCGATAGTCGTCGCCATGCTGATCTACAAGATCCTGCGCGACGACGAGTGGGCCGCGCTCGAACGTGACGGCCGGACGGACGGCGCGCCGATCGACGTGCGCGACGGCTTCGTGCACCTGTCGGCGGGCGGCCAGGTCGCCGAGACCGCGCGGCGTCACTTCGCCGACGTCGACGGGCTGCGCCTGCTCGCGATCGACGCGGACGGGCTGGGCGACGACCTCGTGTGGGAGCCGTCGCGGGGCGGCGCGCTGTTCCCGCACCTCTACCGGGAGCTGCGGGCCGCCGACGTGCGCTGGAGCCAGCCGCTGCCGCTCGTCGACGGCGCGCACGCCTTCCCCGCGCTCGACGACGAGGGCTGACGGCGCGCGCGGCGAGGTCCCGCCGTCAGCGCGGCCGGGTCGGGCGAACCTTGAGGCCGCTCGACCGGGCGCCGCCCACGACGCCGGTCGGGCGCG
>JBMHDP010000297.1:0-11542 GCA_049889335.1 Planctomycetota bacterium | reverse complement strand
CTGCTCGGCACGCTGGCGCTGCAGTTCGGCCCCTACACCACCGACCAGTCGGTCGTGCAGCGCTACCTGACGACCAAGGACGAGCGCGCCGCAGCCCGCGGCATCTGGCTCAACGGCGCGCTGGCGATCCCGGTCGGCGCGTTGTTCATGGCGCTGGGCACCTGCCTCTACGTGTTCTTCCAGCACCGCCCCGACGCGCTCCCGATCGCGATGCAGAACGACGAGGTGTTCCCGCTGTTCGTCTCGTCGCAGCTGCCGGCCGGGCTTTCCGGGCTCGTCATCGCGGGCATCTTCGCCGCGTCGATGTCGAGCCTGGACTCGAGCATGCACTCGATCGCGACGGCGGTGACCGTCGACTGGTACCGCCGCCTGTCCCCCGACGCGACCGAGCAGGGCGCGCTCCGCCTCGCCAAGGGCCTGACCGTCGCGCTCGGCGCGGTCGCGGTCGGGACGGCGTGGGTGCTGGTCACCTACGACATCCAGAGCCTGTGGTTCTTCTTCCAGAAGTGCCTGGGCCTGCTCTCCAGCGGCCTGGTCGGCGTGTTCATGCTCGGCGTCTTCACGCGCCGCGCCTCGTCGCGGGGCGCGCTGGTCGGCGCCGCCGCGTCGATCGCGGTGATGACGTGGCTCACCTGGTTCAGCGAGGTCCACTTCTACCTCTACGCGGTGGTCGGCATCCCCACGTGCGTCGTCGTCGGCTACGCCGCGAGCTGGGCGCTGCCGGACCGCCCCCGCGACCTCACGGGCCTGACGCGCGCCGCCTGACCGCAGGCCCTACTCGGGCACCGAGGGCGGCTCCACCGGCGCGCCGCCCTTCTCCTTGGGCATCGGCGCGTCGGTGCGCCTGAGCCACGCGCACAGCTGCGCGGCGAGCTCGCGCAGCTCCTCGGGTCGCGCGGCCGCGAGGTCGTTCGCCTCGTTGACGTCGGACGCGAGGTCGTAGAGCGCCCAGGTGCGCGTCTCGTACCAAAACATCGCCTTGAGGTCACCGGCGCGCACCACGGACACCGGCGTCGTCCGCCAGGTGCCCTGCTTGCTGTTGGCCTGCAGGTAGCCGGGGAAGTGCCAGAACAGCGACCTCGCCTCCAGGACAGCGTCCGGCGACAGCCAGCGCTCGGAGAGGTCGACGCCGTCCTGGACCTGCTCGGGCGGGAGGTAGTCGGCCGCGAGCCGCGCCAGCGTCGGGTAGAGGTCGAACAGCTGCACCGGGGTCGCGTCGACGCCGCCTGCGGCGACGCGACCGTCCCAGCGCACGATGAACGGCACGCGCACGCCGCCTTCGTGGAGCGAGCCCTTGCCGCTGCGCAGCGGCGACTGCTCGGTGATCTCCTGGCCGCCGCCGATGCCCGCCTTCTGGTAACCGCCGAGGCCGCCGTTGTCGGACGTGAAGACGATCAGCGTGTTCGCCAGCATCTTCTGACCGGCGCGCAGCGGGTCGTCGGCGTCCTCGAGGCAGGCCAGCACCCGCCCGACGTTGTCGTCGAGGTTCTTCATCATCGCCGCGTAGCGACGGTGTCGGTGGCGTGAGTCGGGATCGGGTTCGGGCGTCGACGCGATGTCGGCCGCAGGCGCCTGGATCGGCGTGTGCACCGAGTAGTGGCTGATGCAGCAGAACACCGGCGCGCCGTCGACGCGGCTGAGCCAGTCGATCGCCTCGTCGGTCAGGCGGTCCGCGACGAACTGACCGGCCTTGCCGTTGGCGGTCATCCCCGGGAGCGGCAGGCTGCCGTCCTCGCCGGCGAAGTGGCCCATGCTGCCCACGCCCCCGCGCTGGTTGCCGCCCACCTGGTGATCGAAGCCCTGGTCCGTCGGGGACGCGCTCTTGTTCTCGTTGCCGAGGTGCCACTTACCGAAGTGCGCGGTCGCGTAGCCCGCGGACTGCAGGACCTCGGCGAGCGTCACGGTCTCCGGCGCGAGCACGACCCGGTTGTCGGCGGCGTCCAGCTTGCGGAACTCCGCTTTGCCGCGGTTGCCGCCGCCGACCGTGTAGACGCCCGTGCGCGCCGCCCACTGCCCGCTCCACAGCGCCGCGCGCGTCGGCGCGCAGTTCGGGCCGTTGCTGTAGGCGTCCGTGAAGCACGTGCCCGCCGCGGCGAGCCGGTCGAGGTGGGGCGTCTGGTGATAGGGCGAGCCGTTGCCGTTGTTGGTCTGCCCCGTCGACAGGTCGGTCCAACCCAGGTCGTCGGCGAGGATCAGGACCACGTGGGGCCGGAACTCCTGGGCCCCTGCGGCGCCCCCGGAAGACGCGACGGCAGCGGCGAGACAGCAGACCAGTGGCAGCGGGCGCATAGGCGAAGCCTAGCCGACGCCCTAGGATCTCCTCCATGCGGACCCTCGCCATCCTTGTCTCGGCGCTCGCCTCGGCGTGCTTCAGCCTGTCGGCCCAGGACCGCGCGGAGCGCGCCCTCGACTGCGAGGCCGCCGCGGAGTTCTCGGAGGAGAACGCCGGCCTCGCGCTGCTCGTCTATCGCGGCAACCAGCTCGTCTTCGAGGAGTACCACAACGGCCACACCGCCGACCGCGGCCAGCACATCTTCAGCGGCACGAAGTCGTTCGCGCCGGTCGTCGCGCTGATCGCGCAGGACGAGGGCCTGCTCGAGCTCGACGAGAAGGTCTGCGAGACGATCACCGAGTGGCGCGGCGACCCCCAGCGCGAACAGATCACGGTGCGCCAGCTCCTCAACTTCACCAGCGGCCTCAAGAACAACGACGCCAGGCTGCACCGCGCGGGCGTGCGGGACGTCTACGCCATGTCGATCGGCTGCAGGTGCGCCGCAGAGCCGGGCACGCGGTTCCGCTACGGCTCCAACCACCTGATGGTGTTCGGCGCGCTCCTGAAGCGGAAGCTCGCCGCCGCCGCGCCCGAAGCGGGCGACCACCCCGACGACTTCGTCGCCTACCTCGAGGACCGCGTGCTGGACCCGATCGGCTGCACCTACACGCGCTGGCTCCGCGACCCGCAGGGCAACCCGGGGCTGCCCTACGGCGCCTACATGACGGCGCGAGAGTGGGCCAAGTTCGGCCTGCTGGTGCGCGACCGCGGCAAGCACGGCGACCGGCAGCTGATCCCGACCGAGCACTTCGACGAGATGTTCCGGGGCACCAAGGCGAACCCAGTCTACGGGCTCAACTTCTGGTTGGTCGGCAAGCGCTCGAAGGGCTCACGGGTGCCCGCGGACGTCGTGTCGGCGTCGGGCATGTTCGACCAGCGGCTCTACATCTCCGAGTCCGAGGACCTCGTCGTCGTCCGCCTCGGCCAGACCGGCAAGCGCAAGCGGTTCAGCGACCGCGCCTTCTTGACGCGGCTGTTCGGCGGCTAGCGCTTCCGCGGCTGCGGCAGCAGCCCGCTCTCGCCCGCGGCCCACTCGGCGAGGTAGCCCTTCATCTTGAGCTTACGCACGGTGTTGTCCGAGCTCATGTAGCGGATCATGCCGTAGACGTCGCGCTCGGGCGCCCAGGGGCGGTCGTAGCGGCCGAGCACCCAAGAGATGCCGCTGTAGGAGTTCGGGTTGCGGCCGTCGAGCGCGTAGCGGTTGTTGAGCTCGATCAGGATCGCCATCGCCTCCTGCGGCGTGCGCGACCACTCGAGCACCTTCTTGCCCCACAGCATGCGCAGGTAGTTCTGGATCACGCCGGTCTCGCGCAGCTGCCGCTGCGCGGCGTTCCAGACCCGATCGTGCGTCTGGCCCTCGGCGAACTCGTCCAGCGAGTAGAGGTGCGCGCGAGGGTCCGGCGCGTGCTTCTCCAGCGACTTCCGCGCCCACTCCGGGAGGGACTCGTAGTCCTCGTAGTCGTCCCGCTGCGACGTGTAGTTGAACCCCAACTCACGCCACGTCACCAGCTCGTCCAGGAACGCCTCGGCCCCCTCCCCCATGCCGTACCAGCCGCGCTGGCCCTTGTTGGTCTCGACGATGCGTTCGCGCGTCCACTCTTCTCGCTGCGCGAGCCCCGCGAACACCTGGTGCGCGGAGACGTGCCCGAAGTGCAGATAGGGCGAGAGACCGCTCGGGCTGTCGGAGTCCGGGTGGCTGCGCTCCTTGCCGTAGCGATCCAGGCGGTCGCCCAGGAAGGCCCGGAGCGCGTGGCCGCCGGCGCGCGGGCCGCCCCGGAGGACGCCCGGACCGACCTCGTGGTCGATCGGCAGCGACGCCATCGACTCGACGTCCCCGGCCAACAGCGCCTCGTCGACGGCCGGCCAGCGCTCCTCGAAGCCTGCCGGCAGCGGGGCCGCGCCCAGGTCGTAGCCGCGCAGCGGATCGCCCTCAGGGAAGTCCGACAGGTGCGGAGGCAGCGTCTTCTGGAGGTAGCGCCGAAAGTCGAAGGCGCGCGCGAAGACCTTGTCCGCGGCGCGCATCGGCAGCAGCCCGTTGCCGTCGACCGCCTCGAGCGCGACCGGACACCGCGCGGCCGCGGCCTCGACCATGCGCGGCAGGAAGAAGCACGGGAAGTCGTCGGTCACCACCGCGCACGCGTCGCGCGCGAGCGCGTCGAGCATCCCGGCGCCCGCGCCCTTGTCGGGCTCGACGTAGGCGTAGTAGGTCACGCCGGCGTCGGCGAAGTCGACGAGGTTGTCGGCCATGCCCTGGAGCACGAACGCGTGCAGGCGGTCGCTGGCCCAGCGGTAGTCGCACCGGAGCGCCTCCAGGACGAGCAGCGGTTTGCCGAGCTCCCGCGACCGCTCGACGGCGCGCTGCAGGCCGAAGTTGGCCAGCCGCCGGCGCGCCGCGATCATCCAGTAGAGGACGTAAGCGCCGTCGCCGCGCACCTCTCGGTCGTTCACGGCGCGGACTCGGATCGACGGCACCGCTGCGCTGGACATGAGGCAGAGTTCGCCACGGCCCGCCCCGCGGATGCGGCGAGCGCGGCGGCCGCGTATCCTGGCCCGTCCTCATGAAGCGTGGCAACAAAGAGCTGCTCGTCGTCGGTGACCGCGTGCTGGTCAAACCGGAACAGAAAGAGCGCATGACGAAGGTCGGCCTCTATCTCCCCGCGAACGTCGTGGAGAAGGAGGAGGTCCAGGGCGGCAAGGTGATCGCGATCGGCCCGGGGCAGCCGCTGCCGCCGCCGAGCGACGAGCAGGAGCCCTGGAAGGACGGCTACCGCGCGCCCCGATTCCTCCCCATGCAGGCGGAGCTGGGGGACTACGCGCTGTTCTTCCGGAAGGCGGCGATCGAGATCACGTTCGAGGAGGACCGCTACCTGGTCGTGCCCCACGGCGCGATCCTCGTGGTCGTCCGCGGCGAGCGGGACGACGTCCCGAACGAGCTCCCCGAAGACCTGGACTGAGCAGTCGGCGTCGACCTCGCGGTCAGCTCGGCGTCGCCCCGAGCTGCTCTGCGACCATCGCGACGACGTCCTCCAGACCGGACCCCGAGGTGTCGACGACCACCTCGGCGCGCTCGTAGAGCGGCTCGCGCGTGGAGAGGATGCGGCGCAAGTCGACGAACGCCTGGTCGTTGTCGGCCATCGGTCGCGTGTCCCCCTGCGCGATCACGCGCCGCCAGTGCTCCTCAGGCGCGGCGCGCAGCCACACGGTCCGCGCCTGACGGCGCAGGCTCGCGTAGCTGTCCTCATCGGTGACGAGGCCACCGCCGACGGCGAACACGCAGGGCTCACCCGACAGCAGGCGCCCCAGCTCCGCGCGCTCGACCGCGCGATAGTAGGACTCGCCGTGGACCTGGAAGATCTCACCCAGGCTGAGCCCGGAGGCCGCCTCGATGCGAGCGTCGAGCTCGACGAACGGGACCTCGAGCCGATTGGCAAGCAGCGGGCCGACCGTGCTCTTGCCTGCGCCGCGGAGACCGAGCAGCGCGACGTGGGCGCGCTCGGCGGGCGACGACGCCGCGAGGAGCTCTGCCAGCGGCACGTCGAGCGCGCGCGCGAGCGCCTGGACGCGGAGCAGCGACGGGTTCGCCGCGGCCTGCTCGACGTCGGCCAGGAACCGCTCGCTGATGTCGGCGCGGGCGGCGAGCGCGCGCCGGGACCAGCCGAGCGCCTTGCGGAGCGACCGCACGTTGGCGGCCAGCACGTCCAGCAACGGGTCCTGGTGGCTCAGAAGAAGTACCACTCCGTGGTGTTGGTCACCGTCTGGCCCGAGTCCGCGCCGCCGAACAAGAAGATCTGCCCCTGCGGCATCCGCAGGATCCCCGCCGCAGCGCGCGGCAGGTTCATGGACGGGCCCGGCGAGAAGCTGTTGGTCGCCGGGTCGAAGACCTCCGTCGAGCTCAGCGGCACCGGCGCCAGGATGCTGCCGTCGCCGCCGCCTGCCAGCAGGAACGTGCCGTTCGGCAGCGCCCAGCCCTTTTGGTTGACGCGCGCGGTCGCCATCGAGCCGACGGCGGTCCAGGTGTTGGTCGCGGCGTCGTAGATCTCCGCGGTGTTGGTCGGGTTGCCGGCGTTGAACGGGAGGATCGAGAGGCCGTTCATACCGCCGGCGAGCAGCCAGCGATCCGGCGCGATCTCGACCGCCTCGATCAGCGCCCGCGCGTCGTTCATCGACGGCCCGACGCTCATCGTGTTGGTCACCGGGTCGTAGATGTCGCAGGACGTCTCGACCGTCGGCAGCCACCCGAAGAAGAAGCTCGGGTACCAGCTGATGCCGCCGCACAGCACGATCTTCTGGTCCGTCCGCTGCAGCGCGATGTGGCCCGCGCGCGGGTCCGACATCGCCGGCCCGAAGGTCCAGGTGTCGGCGACCGGGTCGTAGATCTCGGTCGAGTCGACGGCGTCCCGGATCGCCTGCAGCTGGGTCGGCATCGTGGAGAGCGCCTCCAGCCCCCCGCTGACGAACACGCGGCCGTCGGCGAGCCGCGTCGCGGTGGCGCCCATGCGCGGCACGTTCATCGACGCGACCGCGACGAACGCGTCTGCGACAGGGTCGTAGACCTCGCACGTCGCCTGCGGGTTGTTGCCGGCGTCGACGCCGCCGGCGATCAGGAACCGGCCGTCGTTGAGCTCGGTCTGCGTGTGCAGCGACCGCGGCGTGGTCATCGTCGGCCCCGGGACGAACAGGTCGGTCACCGGGTCGTAGATCTCCGTCGCGTCCGTCGCGACCTGGGCCAGCAGCGCGCCGCGCGCCCCGCCGACGAGGAGCGGCTTGCGGTCGGCGCGGACCAGCGCCGTCGCGAACGCGCGCAGGTCGAAGGTCTGCAGGTTGCGGTCGCGGAACTGACCCGCGATCCCCAACCGCACGACGTCGGGGTTGCTGATCCGGTCGAACAGGGTCGGCAGGTAGGCGAAGGTCACCGCCTGCCAGAACAACGGCGCGTCGAGCAGGGCCGGGTTCGACGGCATCTGCAGCGTCACGCCGGCTTCGCCGGTCAACCCGGCGACCGTCAGGATCGAGAAGCTCGCGAGGTCGGTGCCCACCGACAGCGAGCGCGGGTCCGCCGGGTCGATCAGACCGATCGGCGTCGGCCCGGCGTTGCCCGAAGGGATGAAGAGGGCCAGCTCGAAGGGGTAGCAGCCGCTCAGCGACAGCTCCAGCGGGCCGGGCATCGACCCACCGACCGCGCGGAGCTCCAGGCTCTGCGCGGGTAGGGAGAGCGCGGCGAGCGCGAGCGCAGCGAGGGTGTTCGGGGTGCGGAGCATGGGTGCAAAGGAGAGATCGGGGCAGGGCTGGAAGGGAGCGCGCGGGACATCCCTCAAGTCAGGGAACATCCTAAACCGATCTCCCCATGGGCGCGGGGCTTTGCGCCTTGACAGTCCTGTCGAGGCGCAAAATACTCCGTTGGGCACGGTGACACCGTGCCCCATCCACGCACAGCTCTCTGCACTACATTGGAGTCGCGACCTGGGCGGCTGCCTGCTTCCTCGGAGGCAGGCGAGCCAACGGCTCCTGGTGGGATCCTCTCCATCCGCCCTCACGGGCACCCATCGAAATGTGGAACAGAGTCTCCGGTCGGCGAGGTTTCCCTCGCCGGCCGGTTTAATTCTAGCAGGGATACCCCAAGAGCGTCCTGCATGCCCATTTACACCAAGACGGGAGACGACGGTCAGACCGGCCTGTTCGGGAATCGCCGCGTCCCCAAAGACGACGCTCGCATCGAGGCTTACGGCACGGTGGACGAGCTGAACTCGGTCCTGGGCATGCTGCGGACCGAACTCGCTCCGGGGAGCCTGCCAGCCGACCCTCAGGTCCAGAGCGTGCAGGACACCCTGTTCGAGATCGGCGCCGACCTCGCGACGGAAGGCGGCGACGCGTCGGTGCCACGGGTCGAGGGGGCGATCGGCCAGCTCGAAGCGTGGATCGACGAGTCCGAGGCGCAGCTGCCTGCGCTCACCAACTTCGTCCTGCCCGGCGGTTGCCGGGTTGCAGCCGTGCTGCACCTCGCCCGGACCGTGTCTCGCCGGGCCGAGCGCTGCTACTGGACGCTGGAGCGGCAGGTCGCCGCCGATCACCCGGTGCCGCACCAGATCGGGATCTACCTCAACCGCCTGTCGGACCTGTGCTTCAGCTGGGCGCGCCTCGCCAACCAGCAGGCGGGCGTGGCGGACATCCCGTGGCAGCGTGAACCCTGAGCGGCTCCGGGGAAGGCGCCTAGAACGGCGCCACCTCGGACGACGGCACCTCGGATCGCGCCGAGCGGGACGTAGCGAGCCCGCGTGACACCGAAGCCTCTGCGCCCAAAGCTGTTAGGCGACTGGCAGGAGGCAGGCTAGCCGCGCGGCTTGCGGGTGCCGGCGAACCGGGCGGCCTCTCGCAGAGCCGACCTGGCGGAACAGCGAGCCCCTCCGCCGCGACCGAACGACTAGACCGGGCCGGCGGCCGTGCGGCCCAGGCGGCAGGCGCGGCGCAGCCACATCATCGCGCGCTCGACCTCGCGCGGACCGGTGACCGGGATCTCGACGAACTCGCGCGAGTGCGGGTCGCCGTCGTCGGGCATCCGCTTGGCGCCGATGATCTTCAGCGCCTCGGTGACCTGCGGCGGCGCCAGCTTGACGACCACGCCCTTCTTGCCGAGGTAGGCGAAGACCTGGCCGCGGACGAGGAAGCAATCTTTGGCGTCGCGCTTCTCGCGGTTGACGTCCTTCCAGGCGCAGAGTCGCTCGACAATCGTGGCAAGTGGATCCATGGGGGGAAGCACTATAGCGTCGCGCCGCCTGTTCTGCCAGCTTGGCGTGCCTTCCCGCGGCAAACAGACCCGCGCCGCGGCCTCGGACAGTGTCTCGCAATCGCCCGAACCCGTTGGCGATCGGGCAGCTACGCGGCGACCGCTCAGCTGCGCGCGAACATGTTCTTTGTGACAAGCCACATCATCGCCGGGTACTCGTCGAGGCGGCGCCGCAGGTACTCGATCGCGAGGTCCCAGCCGAGCGCGAAGGGCACGTAGAGTCGACAGCGGACGCCCTGGCGGAGCAGGTCCGCGAGGAACCGATCACGCGGAACCCCATACAGCATCTGGACTTCGTAGCGATCCTGCGCGGCGCCGACGCGCGGCACGACGTCCTCCAGGAAGCTGCGCACGCAGCGGATGTCGTGCGTCGCGAACTCGACGTAGTGGCCGCGCTGGAGCAGCGTCTCGGCGAACGCCAGCATGCGCGCTTTCATCGCCTCCTTGTCGACCAGGGCGACGTCCGCGGGCTCCTGGTAGATCCCGATGACGAGCCGCACGCGGCACCCCTCGGGCAGCGCGTCGAGGTCCTGCTCGGTCCGGTTGAGGCGCGTCTGGAGCACGCAGCCGACGTGGCGCGCGCCGCGGGCGTGCGCCTTCTGCAGCACCTCGAGCGTGTAGTCCGTCCAGTGACGGCCCTCCATGTCGATCGAGACGTCGACGCCGTGGTCCCCCGCCTTGTCGATGATCTGGCGCATCGCCTCCTCGGAGCCGGCCGCGTCTCCGCCCTCGTGCAGCGGCGCCGTCGTGTAGGAGGAGGGCTTCAGCGAGAGGGTCGGCCGGTCGGCGGCGTCCACGGCCGCCGCGGCGTCGACCATGTCCAGGTAGGCCTGGAGGTTGCGCTCGACCTGCTCTGGCTCGCGGATGTCCTCGGCGAGCAGGTCGAGGGTCGACAGCAGGCCGCGGTCCGCGCGCAGCCCACGCACCGCCGTCATCGCCTTCTCGAGCGAGTCCCCCGCGACGTAGGGCTTGGCGAAGAAGCGCACCAGCGCGGCCGGAATGATGCGGATGAGCGGGTTCACGGTCGGCGCCAGATCATGCCTAGGGGACGGTGGAGAAAGCAACCCCACCCGGACGGCTCAGGTCGCCTACGACGCTGCGCCGATGAGCGCGAGAGGAGAGGAGCGCCGCGTCCCGCGGCCGAGGCCAAGACATGCGCATCACGTATCTACTCGAAGTCGCGGACCAGCTGTGGGGCGGGGTCAAAGTGGCCCTGGAAGACGCCAACTGGCTGAGCCGACGCGGCCATGACGTCACCGTCGTCAGTCGCTCGGGGCCGCCTTCGTGGATGCACCTGGAGTGCGCGTTCTCCCAGGTCGAGGACTTCCGCGCCGAGAACCTCCCCGACGGCGACGTCGTGGTCGGCACCTTCTGGACGACCGTGCCCTGGGCCGCGAGCGCGGGCGCGGGCAAGGGCGCGCCGGTCCACTACTGCCAGGGCTACGAGGGCGACAACCCGGCCTTCGAAGCCGTGCGCGACCGCATCGAGGCGACCTACCGCCTGCCGGGCATGCACCACGTCACCGTCTCCCCGCACCTGACGGCGCTGCTCCGCAGCCGCTTCGGGATCCGAGCACGCGAGGTCGGCAACTTCGTCGACACCTCCGTGCACAAGCCCGGCCCGCTACACCGTCCCCAGACGCCGCTCCGCGTCGGCCTCGTCGGCCCCTACTCGGTCGCCCTCAAGGACCTCGCGACGGGCTACGCGGCCTGCGAGCTGGCGAGCCACGCCGGCCAGGAGCTGGTGCTCGTGCGTGCGTCGACCGAGCCGCCGACACCCGAAGAGCAGGAGCTGCCGTTCCGGATCGAGTGGCACCAGAACCTCCGCCCGGACCAGATGGGCGACTTCTACCGCTCGCTGGACGTCTTCCTCGGCACGAGCAAGGGCGCCGAGGAGGGCTTCTTCCTGCCGGCCGTCGAGGCGATGGCCTGCGGCGTCCCGAGCGTCCTGACCGACATCCCGTGCTTCCGCAGCCACGAGGAGCGGGTCGGCCACGACCGCTACGCGCTGTTCGTCGCGCCGCAGGATCCCCGCGCGATGGCCGAGGCCCTGGTCCTCGCCGGCGCGCTCCCCGACGTGCGCGCCACGCTGCGCGCCGGCGGCATCGAGGTCGCGAGCCACTACGGCCATGACCCGCACGGCGAACGCCTCGAAGCGGCGCTCGTCGAGATCGCCGCGGCCTCGGAGGACACGCAGGCGCCCCCGCCCCCGGCGGCGCGGCGCGATCTCCGCCTGGTGACGACCCCTGCGCCCGCGCCCGCCGCGCACCCGAGCGCCCCGCCCAACCTGCGTGAGCTCCGCGCCGCGCTGCTCCGGGCAGCCGAGGCGGCGCGCGACGCAGGGCGGGCCGAGGACGCCGCGAGGTCGCTGGCGGCTGCGCGCTGCCTCGACGAATCCGACCCCCAGCTGGTGTTCGCGACGGCGCGCG
>JBMHDP010000296.1:0-19623 GCA_049889335.1 Planctomycetota bacterium | reverse complement strand
ACTACTCGACGCGACCTCGCGTTCGGCGGCGACGCCGGCGCGAAGCGGCGGCTCGATCGACCGAGGACTCCGCGGCGATCGGCGCTGTCATTCAGCCCCTGACCTTCCTTCTTGTCGGTGTTCCTCCGCCGCGGCGCGCCGGCCCAGCCAAGCCACCCTCGCATGCTGCTCCTCGCCACTCTGCTCAGCCTGTCGATCGCGCCCCAGGACCCCGGCCAGGACCTGGCGCCCCGCCCGCGAGCGCGGGCGCGCGACCCGCTCCCCAACGTCGAGCTCGTCCGCCACGACGGACACAAGGTCCGGTTCCAGGACGACCTGATCGACGGCAAGGTCTTCATCCTGAACTTCATGTACACGACCTGCCCCGACGTCTGCCCGATGGAGACGGCGCGGCTCAGCGAGGTGCAGGCCATCCTGGGCGACCGGGTCGGCCAGGACATCCAGATGTACTCGATCACCGTCGACCCCTCGGTCGACACGCCCGAGGTGCTGGCGGACTACCGCGAGCGCTTCGGCGTCGAGGACGGCTGGGACTTCTTCACCGGCGACGAGATGGACATCCTGTCGCTGCGCCGCCGCTTCGGCCTCTACTTCGACGACACCGAGGACCTGCAGGACCACAACATCAGCATGGTCATCGGCAACGCGCGCACGGGGCAGTACCTCAAGCGCTCGCCGTTCGACAACCCCTACGTGCTGGCGACCCAGGTCTCGAGCTGGGTCTCGGACTTCTCGGGCCCGGGCGTGGGCACCAAGGACTTCGCGGACGCGCCGCTCGCCTACCCCAAGATCCACGACGGGGAGCTGCTGTTCAGCACCCGCTGCGCCGTCTGCCACCGCATCGGCGAAGGTGACGGCAAGCCCCGCATCGGCCCCAACCTCAAGGGCGTCTCCGAGCGCCGCGACCCCAACTGGACGCTCCGCTGGATCGTCGAGCCGGACAAGGTCATCGCCGAAGGCGACCCGGTCGTGAAGGGGCTGCTCGCGGCCTACAACAACGTGCCCATGCCCAACCTCGGCCTGTCGGTCGAGGAGGGCCGGCAGATCCTCGAGTACCTCACGGCGGAGGACCGCCGCGTCACCCGCGTCGAGGGGAACGAAGAGCTCGCCAGCCGGCAGGGGGAAGACGTGCCGGACTGCTGCCAGAAGGGCGCAGAGACCGTGCTCGCCGCCGCGGAGGACGACGCGGTGGGCGACAGCGCGGCCGACGCCGAAGAGCGCGGGCGGCGCCCCGTCGCGCCGTGGGCCGGGCCGCGCTTCGAGTACCTGCTGGGCAGCGGGCTGCTGCTCCTCGGCGTCTTCCTCCGACGCTTCCGCGCCTAGGGGCGCCGCGCGTAGGCGTCTGCGCGCGCCTTGGCCGTCGCCGTCGACCGGGGCATGGGCCGTGGCCCATACACGCGCCGCCGCACATTCCTTGCGGCCGAAGGCGTGCGCGATGCGCGCCGGCTGATGATTCGAGGCCCTCTCGCGCCTGGCCGCTCCCGCAGGCCCAGCTCTCCCATGCTACGGCGCCTTCCGAAGCAGCCTCCCGCCCCGGCCTATTACGTCTTTCGGCGAAGGAAAAACTACCCAAAAAAGTGTCATGCGACCGTCATCAGGGGCTTGTGACTCCAAAAAGCCCATGGTAAGGGTAGATCTTCCTATCTAACCCATCGGGAGAGATGACTCCTATGACTCGCCACATCACTTTGCTGTCAACCGTTTCGCTGCTCGCAGCGAATTCTCTGCTCGCGCAAGCGCAGCCCCAGGGGCCGGAGGAGCACGCGCCGCCGTCGCTCCGCTCGGTCAGCGTGCCGTCCATCGAGGGCCTGAGCGACATCGTCAAGGACCAGACGGCCGCGATCGTGCTCGGCAAGGCCCTGTTCTGGGACCAGGCGCTCGGTAGCGACGGCATCGCCTGCGCCTCGTGCCACTACCACGCCGGCGCGGACGTCCGCGTCAAGAACGAGGTCGGCATGCCGGTGGACCTCCCGCCCAGCTTCGACTCCACCCACACGGGCGGCGGCGGCACCAACTACTCGTGGCGCGGCGAGGACTTCCCGTTCTACAAGCTCTCGGACCCGAACGACCGCAAGTCGTCGCTGATCCACCACTTCAAGGGCGTGGGCGGCTCGGCCGGCGCGTTCAAGTCCGGCTTCGCGGGCGTCCCCCAGCAGTCGCAGGTCATCGACAACTTCTACCCGGTCGCCGACCCGCTCTGGAACACCGACAACGAGCTCAACTCGACCGCGACCAGCACGCTGAACACGCGCCAGGTCACCGGTCGCAACGCGCCGACCACGATCAACGCTGCGTTCCAGTACCGCAGCTACTGGGACGGCCGCGCGAACAACGAGTTCAACGGCATCGACAACTGGGGCCCGCGCAACCCGAACGCCTACGTCTGGGAGTGGGACGGCACGCACCTGACCCAGCAGCGCCTGCGCCTCAAGAACGCCGCGCTGGCTTCGCAGGCCGTCGCGCCGCCGAACAGCGACGTCGAGATGTCGTGCCACGGCCGTGACTGGCTGGACCTCGCGCAGAAGATCCTGCCGCGTCAGCCGCTGGCCTATCAGTACGTCGCGTCGGACGACAGCGTGCTCGGCCCGCACGTCGACGCAGGCGGCGTCGGTCTCAACACGACCTACACCGACCTGGTCATGAACGCGTTCTACGACAAGTACTGGAGCGCTCCCGCGATCGCGACGGTTGGCTGCACGCAGATGGAGCACAACTTCACGATGTTCTTCGGCCTCTCGGTCATGCTCTACGAGCAGACCCTGATCTCGGACCAGACCGCCTACGACGATCACGCTGAGCAGATCCCCTACTCGCTGACCGAGAAGGAGAAGAAGGGTCTCGAGATCTTCCTGGGTAAGGGCAAGTGCGTGAACTGCCACAAGGGACCGGACTTCACCGGCGCCGGCTACGTCCTCCAGAAGGAAGACGAAGAGAACGGCCTGGTAGAGCGGATGCGCATGCAGAAGAAGTTCGACGCGCAGTACGACAACGGCTTCTACAACATCGCCGTGGACCCGACGTCGTTCGACATCGGCGTCGGCCGCGTCGACCCGTTCGGCAACCCGTACTCGTGGACGCGTCAGTGGCTCGACCACCTCAACGGTGGCCCGACGCCGATCGACGACTTCACGGTCGACCCGCTGACCTTCGAGGCCCCGCTCCCCTCGGGCAGCAACGGCGCCTCGGACCGCGACGCGGTCGACGGCGCCTTCAAGACGCCGACGCTGCGTAACGTCGAGCTGACCGGCCCCTACATGCACAACGGCAGCATGGCCACGCTCGAGCAGGTCGTCGAGTTCTACAACCGCGGCGGCAACCACACGAGCGTCGGTGGCAACCACCAGCACGACACGACCGGCTTCGGCCCGAACCCGTCGAACCTCGACGCGGACATCGAGCAGCTGCACCTGACGAGCAGCGAGCAGAAGGAGCTGGTCGCCTTCATGAAGGCGTTGACCGACCCGCGCGTGAAGAACGAGATGGCGCCGTTCGACCACCCGTCGCTCGTCCTGCCGGAAGGCCACAACGAGCCGGGCTGGTTCTACGACCTGGGCCCGATCTACTCGACGGACAACATCAAGGTCCTCCCGGCGGTCGGCGCCCAGGGCCGCCAGCCGCTCGGCCTCGGCCAGCTGCGTCCGTTCCACAAGCACATCCGCTAGGCTGTGCGGCGGTGCGCCTCGAGCGCATCGCCTGACGAGTGCGGCCTCCGGCTCCCCCGATCGGGGGTGTCGGAGGCCGCGTCGTTGGTAGCGAGCCGCGGGGGCGGCACTACACTGGGCGGACATGCGCTCTCCCCTGCTGTGGCTCGCTCTGGCGCTGCACGTGGCGCTCGCGTCGGCCTACGCCTGGCGCACGCCCCACTTCGAAGGGCCCGACGAGAACAGCCACTACGAGTATGCGTGGTACCTCGCCAGCGCGCGCAAGCTGCCGCTGACGGCGTCCGTGCAGACGCGCCGCGGCCTGCCGCAGACCGAGGCCGCGGTGCTCGCGCACCACCCGCCGCTCTACTACGGGCTGGTCGGCGCGGCGCTCACAGCGGCCGGCGAGCGCGACGCGGTCTTCGCGCCCCGACAGAACCCGGCCTTCGGCGTCCCCGGCCAGCCGGGCGCGGCGCTGCACTTCCTCCACGAGTCGTCTCCGTCCCGCCTGCTGAACGCGCTGCGGATGATCTCGGTGCTGCTCGGCGCGGTCACCGTGGTCTGCGTGCACCGGCTGGGCCGCGCGTGCTGTCCGCGCGCGCCGCGGGTCGGGGACCTCGCGGCCCTGCTGGTCGCGTGCCTGCCGATGTGGTCGGCCGTGCACGGCGTGCTCAACAACGACGTGCTGGCGGCGACGCTCGCCGCGCTGACGACGCTGGCGCTGGTCCGCGCGCTCCAGCGGGAGCGGGTCTCGGCGCGCGACGCGGCCGTGATCGGCCTCCTGCTCGGGCTCGCGTGGCTGACGAAGCTGACGACGCTGTTCCTGGGCGGGCTCGCGGCGGCCGCGGCGGCGGTCCTCTGGTGGCGCGGGCGCGCGCGCCTGCCCGTCCTGCTCGTCGGCGCCGCTGCGGCGGCCGCCGTGAGCGGGTGGTGGTTCTGGCGCAACCTGGAGCTGCACGGCGACGCGCTCGGGATGTCGGCCCACGACGCGTCGTTCCAGCCGCTCCCCGCGGAGCTGCGCTGGCCCTACCTGCTCGGCCTCGACGCCGCGGCGCCCGCCTTCCTGCCCGAGCTGTTCGGGTCGCTGTTCGGCCGCTTCGGGTGGTTCTCGGTCCCGCCGTACCCGGCGCTGCCGTGGTGCGGCGCCGCGATCTTCGTCGTCCGCGGCGTCGGCCTGCTGCAGGCGGCCTTCGACCGGGACCGGCCGCTCCTGCCGCGCGCGGCGTGGCTGCTGGTCGCGGCGTGCGCCGCGGTCTTCGCGGGCACCGCCTACTTCAACTACACGTCCTACCAGCCGCAGGCGCGCCTGCTGTTCCCGGCGGTCGCGCCTGGCGCCGTGCTGCTCGCGGCGGGGCTGGTGCGCTTCTCGGCGGGCGCGGTGTTCCGCCGCGCCGCGATCGCGCTGCTGCCGCTGGTCGCGGTCGCGGTCTTCTTCGGGACGTTCGCGCGGCCGCTGGCGCCCGAGTTGGCGCCGGGCCCGGTGGATCACCGGACCCTGGTGGGGGGGATCGTCGCGCCGGCGGTGGCTCCTTCGATCCGCTGGACGCGCGCCGTGGACGCCGCGCCGCAGGTCGCCGCGCCGACGCTCGCGTGGCAGGACGCAGGCGCGCTGCCGGGGACCCGCTACACGCTGTACGCGTACGACGAGGACGGCAGGGTGTGGCTCGCGACCCACGAGTGGACCGCGGGCAACCTCTCGATCGAAGGCGACACGTTCGCGCTGCCGGAGGTCGTCTGGGGGTTCCTCCCGGTCGACGTGCCGCTCTCGCTGCGCCTCCGCCGGGTGCCGCGCGACGCGGCGACGCGGCCGCGGGACCTGCCCTGCTCGCCGCCGCTTTCGGTCACTCGTCGACGACCCTGACGCTGCCGACGCCCGGGGGGCCGATCGCGGTCTTGGTCCAGGGACCCTCGACGAAGTCGATCCAGAGCGTGTCGAACGGCGACGCCCCCGCGGGCACCGCGACCCGAGAGCTGCGCAGCCCGGCGATGGCGCGCAGGGCGATCGTGGGCGGCGGCGGCGGCAGCGGGGCCTCGCCGACCACCTCCCCGTCCCGCAGGAACCGCGCCCGGAACGAACCGACGCCCAGCACCTGGACGTCGAGCCGCGCCGCGTCGACCGCGCGGCCGAACTCGATCGCGACGCCGCCCTCGTAGACGACGTGGACCGCTGGCTCGTCGAACCAGAACGCGCCGTCCTCGAGCGGAGCTCTGAGCGCGCGCGCGTCGATCGGGACGCGCGGCGGGGTGTGGTAGTGCTCGTCGAGGAACTGTCGGAAGCCGGCGTCGTGCGCGCCGCGCGCCATGTCCCACAGCGCGGCCAGCCGGTCGCCGCGGAAGACGGGCGCGCGCGTCAGCAGCCGCAGCGCCTCGTAGTAGCGGCGCAGCCCCGGGTGGTAGATGCGGTTGGCGTCGTCGCGCAGCGACTCCCAGTAGCCCTCCGGGATCCGCCGCAGGACGTGGCCAATCCGCCAGTTGTTGGGGTTACGCGCCGGCAGACGCGCGACCAGCGGGTCGCACAGCATCGGGTCGACGACGTGGCCGGCGGCGCCGGCGTTGAAGCCCACCTCGCCGACGGCGCTGTTGAGCAGCCACCACGGCTCCTCTCGGCCGCCGGGGAAGGCGAACTGCTCGAGCTGCCCGAAGGTGGGCAGCGCGCGCGTCGGCGACAGCATGCCCAGCTCGAAGTAGTACATCCGCCGCTCGTCGATGATGCCGTGCTGGTCGAAGATCGTGCTCTCCTCCAGCCGGGTGTCGCTCGCGGGCCGCGTCGCCCAAGCCGGCCAGCCTGTCGCGCCCAGCGCCGCGAGCGCGGCGAGCGCGGCCGCGGCGGCGCCGCGCGCCGACAGCCTGCCGAGCCAAGGCCCGAGGCACGCCACCGCGACGACGAACGGCGGCAGGAAGAACCGCCCCTGCATGAAGCCGCCGCCGACCTTGACGACGTAGGCGAGGTAGCACAGCGCGCCGAGGCCCAGCCATCGGCTCCGCCGCGGCACCGTGACGGCGAGCGCGCCCACCGTCGCGACGGCGAACGTCACCGGATCGGTCTTCGCGGTGTGCCGCAGGTAGCGCAGCCCCTGCTCGGCGAGCTCGCGCGGGTCGATGCCGACGCCGAACGCCTTGGCGTGCGCGGTCACGGGGAACGGGCTGCCGTAGTAGAGCCCGGCGAACGCGAGCCACGCCGCGAACGGCAGCGACATGAGCGCGCCGCGGGTGACCACCGCCCGGAGCGGCACGCCGCGCATCGCGGCGAGCACCGCCGGCAGGCACAGCAGCGCGAGGTCCATGCGGTTGAGCGCCAAGAGGTTCGCCAGCAGCACCGCCCGCGTGTAGCGCCGGGTGGGAGCAGCGTCGGAGAGCGCGTTGGCGACGAAGCCCACCAGCAGCACGAGCGTCAGCGGCGTCTCCAGGCCCGAGGTGGTGTAGTCGCAGAACGCGCGCGAGCAGAGCAGCAGCGCCGCGGTCGCCGCGACGGCCGGCCCCGTGCGCGCGCGCAGCAGCAGCCACCCGGCGCCGGCCAGCGTCAGCACCGCCGAGACGCCGAGGGTCGTGTAGTAGACCTCGCCCGACAGCCAGCGTCCGAGCGAGAGCGTCAGCATCCACAGCGGGTGCGTGTAGGTCTGCACGCGATCGGCGACGTTCCACCGCATGCCGTCGCCGCGGACCCAGTTCTCGACCGAGCGCAGCGTGATGTAGGCGTCGTCGCCCAGCCACGCGAGCCGCGCCGTGACCGCCGCGATCGCGGCCAAGGCCGCGAGCTGGAGCAGGCGTCGCCCGAACGCCGAGGGCGACCGCGAGGGATCGAGGGAGTGCGACATGGGGTTCGGGCGGAGGGCGCTACGGCGCGAAGCGCGCCTTGAGTCTCAGGAACGGGCGCTCCCACAGCAAGAACACGGCCTTGCTCGCGCCGTAGAGCGTCGCGAGGTAGACGACAGCGCCGGCCCACGACGTGACCTCGAGCGCGCCTGCACCGAGCCACGTCACCAGCGCCAGCACCGGCAGGTGCAGCACGTACATGCCGTAGCTGACCTGACCGACGTCGACGACGACGCGGTTGGCGAGCAGCCACGTCGGCGGGCGCGTGACGGCGTAGAGGACCAGCGCGGCGGACAGCATGTCGATCAAGGTGTAGCCCCAGACGTGCTGCGCGCTGGCGGCGCCGAGCGGCGTCGGCAGGCCGAGCGGGAACCAGTAGCCGGCGGTCGCGAGCGTGACCTCCAGGTGCGCGTCGGCGAGCGGCGCGGGCGGGGCGACCGTGTACAGCTGCCAGCCGACGCCCGCGACGAGGAAGGCGGCGGCGGCGACCGCCAGCGCGGCCCGGGCCGGGACACGGGCGAGGGTCGCCGCCGGCGCCAGCGCCAAGAGCGCGCCCCACGCGAACGCGTCGAGCTGTCCGAGGGTGTTCCAGTAGGTCGCGTCGTAGACGGTGTAGGCGTCCAGCCCGCGCGCCGCGTAGACGTCGGCGAACGACATCCGCACGAACGGGCACCCGACGATCGCGGCCACGGCGGCGAGCTGCACGCCGCGTCGCGGCAGCGCGAAGACGAGCAGCGGCCAGAACAGGTAGAACTGCTCCTCGACGCTCAACGACCAGAGGTGCACGAACCGGTTGCTCTCCTCCCAGCCCGCGTCGGCGCGCGTCCAGTTCCAGGTGAAGGTCGTCAAGTACGGCCAGTACGTCTCCAGCTGCGCCGGGACCGCGGTCGCCGCGTAGACCAACGCGAGCACCAACAGGTAGCCGTAGTAGAGCGGGAAGATGCGCAGCACCCGCCGGACGTAGAACCGCTTCAGGTAGGCGCCGAGGCGGTCGCCCTTGTCGCGCAGCAGGATCCGGGTGATCAGAAAGCCGCTGAGCACGAAGAACAGCTGCACGCCCATCCAGCCGAACGGCAGCGTGAGGCCGAGCGCGCCCCCCCAGCCGGGCTCCGTCGGCAGGTGGAAGAACACGACCAGCAGGATCGCGAGGCCGCGCACGCCGTCGAGGTTCCGGATCGGGTCCAGCGGGCCCGGCCCTGCGCCCCGGAGCGGGGCGGCGTCGCCGCCTCCGCTCAACGCTCCGAGGCGTCGCGCGCCTGCTGGATGCGTTCGAGCACGGCGTCGAGGCGCTTGGCGAACACGCGCACGTGCGGCTCCTGGCACATCGTGCTGTGACCGCCCGGCAGCTCGACGACCTCGATGTCGCGGACGAGCGGGCGCCAGCCGTTGAACTCGTCCAGGTTGAGGAAGCGGCTCCACTCGCCGTTGCCCTGCTGGTAGGGGCGGAACAGCAGCGCCTGGCCCGGGAACGGCCGCGCGGCGTAGCGGCTCTCGATCTCGAGCCACTTGCGCGCCACGAGCACGCGCGGGTCCGCCTCGGGCGTCGCCGCCGCGCGCTGCGGCTCGGGCTCCTGGCGCAGCCGGTCGAGCACGGCGCGCGCGCGCTTCTGGAAGCTCGGCAGCAGGTAGCGCGGGCCGCGCTTCATGAGCTCCTCGAAGTGCATCTTGAGGCGGCGCAGCCGGCCGATCTGGAACCGCTCCGGGCTCGGCGTGTCGAACAGCGCCAGCAGCGCGACCTGCTCGCCGGCTGCCAGGAGCTGGTGGGCCATCTCGAAGGCCACCAGACCGCCCGCCGAGTAGCCGCTGAGCTGGTAGGGCCCGGTCGGCTGGACGCGCTGGATGTCGCGCACGCAGCCGGCGGCCATCTCCTCGACGGACTCGTGGGGCGGCTGCTCGCCGTCGAGGCCGCGGTGCTGGATGCCGTAGAACGGGGTCGCCTGGTCGAGCCGCGCCGCGAGGTGACGCAGGTTCATCGGGTTGCCGCCCTTGCCGGCGACGCAGAACAGCGGCAGCCGGTCGCCCTCTGGTCGGAGCGGCACGACGCTGGTCCACTCAGCGGCGCGCGGCTTCGGCGCCGCCCGCTGCTGCTCGGGCCGCGCCGACTCCTCGGCGGCGGGCAGCATCTTCGCGAGCGCCTCGACGGTCGAGGCCTCGAACAGCGTGTTGATGGTCAGGCTGACGCCCCAGTGCCTGCGGATCCGGGCGAACAGCCGCACGGCCAGCAGCGAGTGGCCCCCGAGTGCGAAGAAGTCGTCCTCCACGCCGACGCGGTCGACCCCGAGCAGCTCGGCCCACAGCTCGGCGAGCTCCTCCTCGGTCGCGTTGCTCGGGGCCTTGAACGGGCTCTCGAGCGGCGGCCGCTCGTAGCGCGCGGCGCCGTCTTCGGACGCCTTCGGCGCCGCCGCCGCCATCTGCTCGCGCAGCTGGTCGAGTTCCAGCGACGTGATCATCAGCTCGGGGCCGGTGTCGGTCTCGATGCTGCGCAAGAACGCGCGCATGCCCTCCTCGGGCAGGACGCCGTCCGCGGTGTTCTGGCGCAGCGCGACCTCGGCCGGGCTGAGGTCCTGCCCCTGCGGCACGAGGCTGGCGCCGCGCGGCACGGCCTCGAGGTCGCTCGGGGCGACGGTCGTGTGGATGCGCGCCAGGGCCTGCGCCGACGAGCGGTGCATCTCCATGCCGCGCACCTCGACGAGCACGGCCCCGTCCGGCGCGAAGATCGTGTAGTCGAAGGCGGCGGTGTCGCTGTCCCGATCGCCGCGCACGAGCCGCGCCCAGCTGCAGACCTCGGCCGGCACCGGGCCGTGCACGCGCAGCTCCCCGGTGCCCGCCGGCAGCCAGAGCGACTCTTCTCCTTCCCCGTAGCGCGGGAGCAGGAGCATGCCGAAGCCGGTTGCGAGGTCCATCAGGCCTGGGTGGAGCCGGTGTTCGGACAGCTCGTCGACGAACGCGTCCGGCAGGCGCAGGCGCGCCGTCGCCTCGCCGTCACCCATCCGCACCTCCTGCAGCACGCGCCAGCGCGGGCCGAAGTGCAGGTGCTCCTCCTGCGGCAGGCGCAGGCCGTCGGGGTCGTGGAGTCGTTCGCCGTCGCAGCGCGCCGCGAGCGCGTCGAGCGTCGGCGCCTCGTCGGGCGCCTCGGCCTGCGCGTCGAGCCGCGCCTCGGCGTGGGTGACCCAGCCGCGGTGCCGCTCGCCGGACTGCTGCAGCGTCTGGACGGCGAGGTCGAACGCGTCGCCGCGCGGCGTGGCCTTGACCCGGGCGCGCAGCAGCGCGCCTTCCTCGACCTGGATCGGCCGGAGCAGGCGGATGTCCCGCAGCGTGACGGCCTCGCGGCCGCGCAGCTCGGCGCCCGCGGTCGCGAGCAGCTCGACGGTCGCGGTGCCCGGCAGGACGGGGCCGAGGCCGTGCACGCGGTGCTCGTCGAGGCGCCAGTCCTGCGGCGACGCGAGCACCTGGTGGAACACGGTCGAACCGCGCGGGCCGCTCGCGCGATCACGGAACAGGGCGCTCGCCGGGATCGGGTTGGCGCCGGCGTCGCGCGCGGCGCGCGCGGCGATCCCGACCTCCTGCCACACGCCCCAGAGCAGCGAGACCGTGCGCTGGCCGGTGCGCGCGGCGCGCGCGCGGGCGTAGGCGTTGAGGAAGGCGCTGGCGGCCACGTAGTCGGACTGGCCGGCCGGCGCGATCACCGCGCTCAGCGAGGAGCACAGCGCGACGAAGTCGGGGCGCCGGTCCGTCAGGGCCATGTCCAGCACCTGGGTGCCGTAGATCTTGGCCGCGAACACGGACTCGATCTCCTCGGTGGTCTTGGCCGGGATCAGGCTGTCCTGGATCGTGCCGGCTGCGTGCACGACGCCTCGCAGGGGGCCGTGGGCCTGCTCGGACTCCGCCAGCACCCCTTCGAGCGCCTCGTGGTCGGTGATGTCGACGGCGGCGACGCGCACGGTGCTGCCGGCTTGCTCCAGGCGCTCGACGGCGCGGAGCACGCCGAGCCGCTCGGGCGTCGTCTGCGGATCGGCGCGCAGCGCGGCCCACTCCTCGCGCGGCGGGAGGCCCGAGCGGCCGATCAGCAGCAGGTGGACGGGCGCGCGGCTCGCGAGCCCTTCGGCGAGGGTCAGGCCGACGCCGCCGAGGCCGCCGGTCACGAGGTAGAGGCCGCCGGCCACGACGCCGCTGCGGTCGGCCGAGGGGGCGCGGCGGAGCGCGCCGCGGTGGTTGCGGGTCCAGGCCTGCTCGTAGCGCACGCCGGCGCGTAGCGCGAGCGTCGCCGTGCGGGGGGACGCCTGGGCCTCGCCCAGCAGGTGCGCGACGAGGTGCTCGGTCGACAGCCCGGCGCCGCGTCGCGGCCGCCCGCCGTCGAAGTCGACGTCGACGGTGCTGACGGTCAGCGAGCTGGCTTCGTGCGGGGCGACCATGGCGGGGCCGTCGAGCGTGGCCTTCTCGGGCGCCGACAGCGGCTCGTCGAAGACCTGGCGCGCGTGGTTGGTCACCGCGACGACGTGCACGTCCTCCAGCCCGTCGCGCTCGGCGAGGCCGCGCAGCAGGAAGAACATGCTGTAGAAGCTCCGCTCCAGGTTGTGCGCGAAGCGGTTGAGCGCGGTCCGCGCCGACTCGGAGCCGGTCAGCGGCCACAGGTGGAGCACGCGGTTCGGCAGCCGGTTCTCGTCGGCGAGCGCGTCGAGGGCCTCGTCGAAGCCCTCGGCGCCGCGGTCGGAGTCGACCCAGAATTCGTCGGCGCTGACGCGGCCGTTCTGGTCGCCGTTGCGGACGCGGACGACCTCGTGGCCGTCGGCGCGCAGCAGGTCGACCAGCGCGTCCCCGACGCCCAGCTCGTCCACGAACACGAGCCAGCGGTGCACGCCGCGGTCGCGCGCCGAAGGCAGCGGCGCGGGCTGCCACATCGGCTCGAAGAAGAAGTCGTCGAGGTCGACCAGGCGCTCGATCTCGCCCTGCTGCGGCGCGTGCAGGAGGTCCTGATCGGCCGGCTCGACCCAGCAGTCTCGCCGGTCGAACGCGTAGGTCGGCAGGTGCAGGCGCCGTCCCGCGGCCGGCGTCGGCAGCAGCCCCTCGAAGCCGCAGGTCCACGCCCCGCCCAGCGTCGTGAGGTGGTGGACCTGGTCGTCGACGTCGTCGTCGCGGTGACGCAGCGCGGTCAGCGTGCGGTGCGCGCCCGAGTACGAGGTCTGCTGACGCGCGAGGCTGGTGAGCGTCGCGCCCGGCCCCACCTCGAGCAGCACCGCGCTCGGGTGGTCGCAGAGCAGCTGGTCCATGCACTCGCGGAACCGGACCGTGTGGCGGAGCTGTTCGACCCAGTAGTCGGGCGAGGTCGCCTGCGCCGCGGTCATCGGCAGGCCGGTGCGGTTGGAGAGGATCGGCAGCTGCGGCGCGCGCAGCTCCATGTCCGCGAGGTAGGCGCGGTAGCTCGGCAGGATCTCCTCGAGCAGCGAGCTGTGCGCGGCGACGTCGACCGGGACCCGGGTCGCGTCGAGCCCTTCGGCCTCGAGCTCTTCGGCCAAGAGCTCGACGTCGTCGACCGCGCCGGCGACGGTGCAGGTGTCCGGGGCGTTGTCCGCGGCGACCCCGAGGCTGCCGCGCAGGCGCCCCTCGATGGAGCCGGCGCCGGCCGCGACCGACAGCATGGCGCCGCGCTGGACGGTCTCGAACAGGCGGCCGCGCAGCACCGTGAGGCCGAGCGCCTGCTCGAAGCTCATCACGCCGGCGACGCACGCCGCGCTCACTTCGCCGAGGCTGTGGCCCAGCAGGGCGACCGGCTGCAGACCCTCGGCTTGCCAGAGCCGCGCGAGCGCGACCTCGACCAGGAACAGCGCCGGGAGCTGCAGGGACGGGCGGCCGGCGTCGAGCGCGTCTCCGTCGGTGGCCGTCAGGAACGGCCGCAGGTCCAGGTCGTGCTCGTCCCGCGCGACGCAGAGGCCCTTTTCGATGGTCTCGCGGTAGACCTCGTGGTGGGCGGACAGCCCCGCGCCCATCGCTTCGTAGCCGACGCCGCCGCCGGGGAACAAGAAGGCGGCGGTCCGGTCGCCTGCGGCGGCGCCGCCGACGACGCGTCGCTTCTGTTCGCCGCGGAGCAGGGCCGCCGCCTCTGCGTGGGAGCTCGCGGTGACGACCCGGCGCCGCCCGAAGTCCGCGCGGCCTTCGCTCAGCGTGAAGGCGACGTCCGCGAGCGACGCCTCCGGGTGCTCCTCCAGCCACGCAGCGAGGCGCTGCGCGCCGGCCTCCAGCGCGGTGTCCGAGCGCGCGGAGAGCCGCAGGACCTGGGGCTCGTCGCGGCCGGATGCGGACGGCGTGGGCGCGGGGGCCTCCTCCAGGATCGCGTGGGCGTTCGTTCCGCCGACGCCGAGGGAGTTGACCGCGGCGCGGCGCGGCTGCGCGCCCGGCGACCACTCGCGCAGGCGCGCGTTGACGTAGAACGGGCTGCCCGTGAACCCCGCGGTGGGGCTGACCTCGGTCCAGTTGAGGCTCGGGGGCAGCTGCTTGTGGCGCAGCGCGAGCGCCGCCTTGATCAACGAGATGACCCCCGCGGCGGTGTCGAGGTGGCCGATGTTGGACTTGACCGAACCGACGCCGCAGTAGCCGACGGCGTCGGTGCTCTGGCGGTGGGCGACGGTCATCGCGGCGATCTCGATCGGGTCGCCGAGCGCGGTGCCGGTGCCGTGGGCCTCGACCAGGCCGATCGAGTCCGCCGTCACGTCGGCGACCTCGATCGCCTCGATGACCGCCGCGGCCTGACCGTCGACGCTCGGCGCCAGGTAGCCGACCTTGCCCGCGCCGTCGTTGTTGACCGCGGTCCCGCGGATCACCGCGTAGACGTCGTCGCCTGCGTCGAGCGCGTCTTGGAGGCGGCGGAGCGCGACGACCCCCGCGCCGCTGCCGAAGACGGTGCCGGCGGCTTCCCGGTCGAACGGTCGGCAGTGGCCGTCCGGAGAGAGGATCTCGTTCTCGCGGAACAGGTAGCCGCGGTGGTGGGGGACCTCGATGGTCACCCCGCCCGCCAGCGCGAGGTCGCACTCGCCGGACAGCAGCGCCTGGGCCGCCATGTGCACGGCCACGAGCGAGGTCGAGCACGCCGTCTGCACGCCGATCGAGGGGCCCTTGAGGTCCAGCGCGTACGAGACGCGCGTCGGCAGGAAGTCCTTGTCGTTGCCGGTGTGGCGGAGGAGGAAGTAGCCGACCGACTCGAGCAGCTCCCGGTTTCGGAGCACGTTGCGGTAGAAGTAGCTGCCGGGGCCGCAGCCGGCGTAGACGCCGATCGCGCCGTCGAAGCGACTGGGCACGTGCCCGGCGTCCTCGAGGGCCTCCCAGCAGCACTCGAGGAAGTGCCGGTGCTGTGGGTCCATGATCGCGCCTTCGCGCGCGCCGAGTCCGAAGAACTCGGGCTCGAAGCCGCGCACGTTGTCCAGGAACCCGCCGGCCGGCACGTAGTCGGGGTGCTCGGACTCGCTCGGGCTCACGCCGCCTGCCAGCAGCTCCTCGGCGGTCAGGGTGCGGACGGACTCGACGCCGCTGCGGATGTTCTCCCAGAACGTCGCGACGTCGTCGGCGCCCGGCACGTGGGCCGCCATGCCGACGATCGCGATGTCTTCTGCTCGTACAGCAGTGGAGTTCGGGGTCCCCATTCGGATGAGCCTATTTCGGTGCAGCTGACGAAGAGAGTCTATCGGCTCGGCCTGCCGCAACAGCGGAGCCAACCTGACCCTGGAGCTCGACAACTTGTCACCCGGGATTCGGAGCGCGCGGCCGCGTCGCCGCGTCGCCGTCGGCGGGCCGCGCAGGGGCGCAGCTGCGAGCGGTCCGTGGCACGGGGCCTACGGTCCGATCCAGACGCCGGGAGACCGCCGCCGACGGCGCGGTGCGGGCGCGGTGTGCGCGCCCTGCATCGTCCCGAGTCGAGACGCGCCCCGGCGGCTTCCGGAGCGCAGAGAGGGTCGGAAAGACCCGTAGACCCCGCGCGTCCGCGACGACTTGCTCTTCGACACAGCGCCGCCGCGAGGCCCGCGCCGAGGTCGAGTCGCGGTCGGCTGGGCCCGACCGAGGACCTGAGCCTCGGCTACGGATCCGAGGTCGCGCCGTCGCGCTCCCCCGCGGTCTAGGCGTCGCCGCGCATCTGCTGCCGCAGTTGCTGGGCGAGGACCTCGACGTTGGGCGGCCGCAGCAGGCTGGTGTGGTCGCCTTCGCAGAACACGATCTGCAGGCGGTCCCCGACGACGGCCTTCCAGCCGTAGTCGCCGTCGAAGATCAGGTGGCGCCCCCAGCTGCTGGTGTCGGTGGCGCGACACAGGTGCACGGGGACGGGCGGCGCGCGGAACGCGCCCGCCCACGCGGGCAGCTCACTCTGGATCCGCTCGCGGAAGGTGCGCCGCTGCTGGATGTCGGGAGCCGCGGCGCCCGCGCCCTGCGCGTCGGCGCGCGGTCCGGGGAGCACGCGGCGCGCGCGCCGCAGCAGCGCCGTAGGCGCGCCGGTCAGGTAGGTCCACCAGTCCTTGCGGTAGCCGCTGGGCAGGATCGTGTCGAACAGCACGACGCGTTCGACCGCGTAGCCCTGGGCGGCCATCCGTCGCGCGACCTCCATGGCGATGACGCCGCCCATGGAGAGCCCCGCCAGCTGGAGCCTGGGCTCGCGGAGCTCGGCCTTCAAGATCTCGACGTAGGCGGACGCGAGCCGATCGATGGCGCCCTCGCGCATCGCGTCGGCGTCGCCCGAGAGCACGTCCTCTTCCGCGGTGTAGACGCCGTAGACGGGCTGATGCGGCCCGAGGCTCACGGCGAAGTGGCGGTAGATCCCGACCCCGAGCAGGCAGAACATCGGCCCGCCGTCGCCCAGGTGCTGCAGCGGCACCACCGCCGAGGCGGTCTTCTGCGCGCCGGCGGCCACGTGCGCGGCGACGCCGGCGACGGTCGGGTCGCTCATGAACGCGCCGAGGTCGATCCGGGTCCCCGTCGCTTCCTCGAACTCGTTGATGCTCCGGATCGCCATCAGCGAGTCGCCGCCCAGCGCGAAGAAGTCGTCGCGCAGCCCGACGCTCGATACCTCCAGCATGCGCCGCCAGATCGCGGCGAGCAGGTAGGCCGAGTGACCGGCGGCGTCCGGCAGGTCGCGGAGCTCCGGGTCGGCGGCGCCCGCGCGGTCGCCACGCGCGTCGGCGGTCGCGTCGCGCCGGATCCGGCACAGGGACGAGACCGGCTGCTCAGGGTCTTCGATGACGCCCGTGAAGATCTCCAGCATGCGCGCGCGCAGCCGCTCGATCGTCTGCTTGTCGAGCACGTCGCTGTTGTAGGTCAGCCCGCCGAACAAGCCGTCGACGCCCTCGAGGAACCACAGGCCGAGGTCCTCGGTCGCGGCCTCCTGGAACAGGTGGACCGGCTCATGGTGCAGGCTGCCCCAGCGTCGCACGCGCTCGCGCGCGTCCTGGAAGGAGAACAGCGCCTGGTAGAGCGTCGTCTTGCGGTCGGCGCGGCGCAGCGCGACGTCTTCGAGCAGCACGTTCGAGTGGGCGAGCCCAGCGGTCGCGGTCTCCTGGACCTGGCGGAGCAGCTGGCGGAACGGCGCGTCCGGGTCGACGACGAACGGCAGCGGCAGCAGGCTGTTGCAGCAGCCCATCAGGTCCTCGGAGCCGGGAGCCTCGCGGCCGCGGAGCGGCGTCGCGATCAGCAGGCGCTCGCGCTCGCCGTACTCGTATAGCAGCGCGGTGTAGGCCGCGAGCAGCACGTGGAACATGGTCGCCCCCTGCTTCTGGGCGACCTCGTGCAGGGACTGCGTCTGTTCGGACGCGACCGCGATCCACTCGGTCGCGCCGCGCCCGGACATCGCCGACGACCTCGTCCGGTCGGTCGGCAGCGGGGTGACCGCGCCGAACGCCTCGAGCCGTCCGCGCCAGCTCTCGGTCTCGGCGCGGACCTCGGGCGATCCCTGGACCTCGCGGTGCCAGGCGGCGAAGTCGCCATAGCTGTACGGCAGCGGCGGTAGCTGGTGATCGCGGCCCTCGGTGTAGGCCGCATAGATCGCCGCCATCTCCTTGTAGAAGACGTCGAACGACCAGCCGTCCCAGATGATGTGGTGCGGCATGAAGAACAGGAGGTGGTCCTCCTGCGACAGCCGGAAGAGCTGCGCGACGAACAGCGGCCCTTCGGAGAGGTCGAACGGCCGCGCGATCGTCGCCTTGAGCTGTTGGCCGAGCAGGGCGCCGCGGGCGGACTCCGGCGCCGTCGAGAGGTCCTCGACCGTGAGCACGGTCTCGGGCGCCGTCGGCTGGACGACCATCTGGACCGCGCCGTCGACGCGCTCGAAGACCGCGCGCAGGGCGGCGTGACGCTGCACGACCTCTCGCAGCGCGTCGCGGAGCGCCGTGACGTCCAGCGCGCCGCGCAGCCGGTGTCCGGAAGGGAGGTTGTAGTGCGCCTCATCCTGACGCATCTGCTGCATGTTCCAGATCCGGTCCTGGACCTGGGTGACGGGCGCGCGCGTCTGGTCGGCGCGTCGCGCGACGGCCGTCGAGACGACCTTCTTGGATCTCGCGGCGCCGACGACGCCGCTGAGCGTGCGCGGCGTCGGCGACTCGAACACGTCGCGGAGGGTCAGCGCCGTGCTGAGAGATCGGTTCAGCTCGGTCACCAGCCGGGCGGCCAGCAGCGAGTGGCCGCCCGCCATGAAGAAGTCGAGGTCCGGACCGAAGGCCTCGGCGCCCAGCAGGCGCGCCATGACCTGGGCGATCACGTGCGACTCCTCCGAGGGGTGGTCCCCGCCCTGTCCGGTCGCGTCCGTCACCGCCGCCGGGGCGGATCGCTCGAGCAGCGCGCGGCGGTCGAGCTTGCCGTTGGGCAGGTGGGGGAGCTCCGAGGCGGCCACGACCGCGTGCGGCAGCATGTAGCGCGGCAGGCGCTCGCCGAGGTGCTGGTCGAGGTCCGCGGGCGCGTCCGCGTCGCCGGTCGCGACGTGCGCGACGAGCCGCTGTTCGTGGGCGGCTGCGCCGGCGACGACGACGGCGGCCTCGGTGACGTCGGGGTGGGCGGCCAGCGCGGACTCGATCTCGCCGAGCTCGATCCGGAAGCCGCGCAGCTTGACCTGCTGGTCGTCGCGCCCGAGACACTCCAGCGAGCCGTCGGGACGCAGGCGCCCCCGGTCGCCGGTCCGGTAGTAGCGGCCGTGCGTGAGGTGGTCCACGAAGCGCTCCGCGGTCAGCTGCGCGCGGTTGTGGTAGCCCAGGGAGACGCCGGTCCCTGCGATGCAGATCTCGCCGGGGAAGCCGGGCGGGAGCTCGTTGCCCGCCTGGTCGAGGATCAGGACCTGCGTGCCGGCGATCGGCTTGCCCACGCGCGACGCCGTCGCGGCTTCGCTGACCTCTGCGACGGTCGACCAGATCGTGGTCTCGGTCGGGCCGTAGAGGTTCCACAGCGAGGCGACGCGCGGCAGCAGCTCGGCGGCGAGGTCCTCGGGGAGTCGCTCCCCGCCGCAGAAGGCGCGCAGCGCGCTCCGGCCCGTCCAGCCGAGCTCGACGAGCATGCGCCAGGTCGCCGGCGTCGACTGCATCACGGTGATCGCCTGCTCGCGCAGGATGCGCTCGAGCGCGGCCGGGTCCTCGGCCTCGTCGCGGCTCGCGACGACGACGCAGCCGCCGCTCGCGAGCGGCGCGAGCAGCTCGAGCAGCGAGATGTCGAAGGAGATCGTGGTCACGGCGAGCAGGCGGTCGACCGCCGTGAGGCCGGGACGCTCCGCCACGCTCGCGAGCAGGTTGGCGAGCGCGCCGTGGTGGACCTTGACGCCCTTCGGCTGCCCGGTCGATCCTGACGTGTAGATCAGGTAGGCGAGCTGGTCGGGGCCGACTGCGGGCAGGGCCGCCTCGGTCGCGAAGTCCGTCGCGGCCGCAGAGTCGAACGCGGCGAGGCCCTCGACGAGCGCGTCGTCGGGGAGGTTGTCGGCGTCGACGACGCCCACGGCGCCCGAGTCCTCGAGCATGAACCGGAGCCGCGCGGCCGGGAAGCTCGGGTCGAGCGGCAGGTGCGCCGCGCCGGCGAGGTGGATCCCCGCGAGGCTCACCAGCAGCTGCGGGCCGCGCGCGGTCGCGACGCCGACGACGTCGCCGGGCTTCACCCCGCCGCGGGCGAGCGCCGCCGCGAGCGCGCCCGCGCGCCCGCGCAGCTCGCCGTAGGTCAGCCGCTG
>JBMHDP010000295.1:0-6315 GCA_049889335.1 Planctomycetota bacterium | reverse complement strand
AGGGTGGCGGTCGCGACGCCGGCGCGGCTGCGCGGCGAGGTCTACAGCTCCTTGCGCCGGCCGACGGCGGCGTGGCTCGCCGCGGTCGTGGCGGCGCCGGGTTCGCCACCGACGATCGCGGCCACGTGCTGGCCGGAGTTCGGCGCGGCCGGCCGTGAGGTGCCGTGGGCGCTGGAGTTCGCAGCGCCGCTCGCCGAAGGCGCCGCCGTCCGCGCCGTCGCGTGGGTGCCCGCCGAGGCGGCGGTCGTGGCCGTCGGGCCGCAGTATCGCGTCAGGGGCGGCGTCCTGGTGGTCGATACCAGACCGTGAACCGATCTCCTCGCTGGCGTCGGGTCGCCGGCCTGGTGCTGGCGTTCGCCTGGCTGCACGCCCTGGCGGTGGTGCCGCTGCA
Source organism: Planctomycetota bacterium (assembly GCA_049889335.1). Lineage (GTDB taxonomy): Bacteria > Planctomycetota > UBA1135 > UBA1135 > UBA2386. The sequence goes on along the minus strand of JBMHDP010000295.1, from coordinate 5,924 downwards.
CGCGCCCGCGCTCTACGGAGTCGCGGCGTGCGAACTGCCCGTCGACCTGCTCGCCGTGCTCGCGGTCGCCGTCGTCGGCGCGGCCGCGGGGCGTCCGCGCCTCGCCTCGGCGCTCGCCGCGCTGGGGCTGATGCTGAGCACGTTCGCCCGCGCCTGCGACGTCGTCAGCGTGCTCGCGTTCGGCAAGGACTTCGAGCTCGCAGACCTCGGCCAGCTCTGGGCGATCTTCCTCGCGTGGTCGGACAGCGCCGCCGTGTGGGCGCGCTGGCTGGCGCTGAGCGCGATCCTCTTCGTCGTCGCGTCGGTCTACTGGGTCACGGCGCGCGCGCTCCGCGCGCTGACCGGGCCGGCGTCGCGCCCCGTCGTCGGCGCGTGCTGGCTCGTCCTGCTCCAGCTGTCGGTCCTCGCCGCGCTCGCGTGTCCGCGGCGCCCGTTCAGCGCGTCGCCGCTGGCCTCGTTCGCGCGCACGTCGATCGAGGCGGCGCGATCCTGGCTGGACCCCGAGGCCGCGCTCCGCCCGATGCGCGCCGCGGTCGCCGAGGGCGCGCGCCGCATGCGCGACGTGCCCCACGGCTTGGAGCGCCTCGACGGCGCAGACGTGCACGTGCTCGTGGTGGAGTCCTACGGGCGCGTCGCGCTGCGACACCCCGTCCTGGGCGCGCGGACCAGGCGGCTGTACGCGGCGCTGGAGGCGCGGCTCGCCGGCGCCGGTCTGTCCGCGTGCAGCGCCGCGGTGGCCCCGGCGGTCTGCGGCGGGCGCTCGGGCCTCGCGCACGCCGAGCTGCTCACCGGCGTGCCGGTCCAGAGCGAGCGCCTCCGGTCGATGCTGATGACGAGCGACCTCGTGCCGCTGCCCCAGCGGTTCCGGGCGCGCGGCTACCGGACCTGCGAGGTGCTGCCCGGCATGCCGATCCACTGGCCCGCGGGGGACGCGTTCTACGGCTTCGACCGTTCGATCATCCAGACCGAGCTCGGCTATGAGGGCGTGCGCTACGACTTCGGCGCGATGCCGGATCAGTTCGCGTTGTGTCAGCTCCTCGAGCAGTGCGTGCGTCGAGCCGAGCAGCCGGTCTTCACGATGTTCGTTGGCGTCAGCAGCCACGCGCCGTGGAGCGCGGTCCCGCCGTTCGCCGCCGACTGGGACGTCGCCGCGCTCGACTACGCGGCGGCTCCTGCCGAGCGCTACGACACCCGCTACCTGTCGATCTTGCGGGACCCGCAGGTCGTGCCCGCCTACGCGGCGTCGCTGGGCTATGTCCTGCGGACGAGCCTGAGCTTCGCGACGCAGGTGCGCCGCCCCGCGGTCGTGGTCGTGCTCGGCGACCACCAGCCGCCGATCGCGGGCTCGCTGTCGCCTTCGGACGTGACGCACGACGTGCCGGTGCACGTGATCAGCAGCCGGCCCGAGCTGCTGCAGCCGCTGCTCGACGCCGGCTTCGCGGCGGGCCTGGACGTGCCCGAGGACCAGGTCGCGCGTCCGATGGCGGCGCTCGCGCCGCTCCTCTTGACCGCCTGGTCGCGCTGAGGACCCGGTCGGTTCACGCCGGGGACACGCGGAACTCGGTGGCCTTGATCGCGGCCCACACCTCGCCGCCCTCTTCGAGCCGCAGGTCCTCGACCGCTGCTTCGGTCACCTCTGCGATCACCGGCAGGTCGCCGCCGAGGCGGACTCGCACGCAGTCGACGCTCCGCTCCGTGCCTTCGATCGGGGCCATCCAGACGTTTCGCGGCGAGCCCGAGGGTCGCTCGCGGAACAGCGCGACGGCGCGCGGGTGCAGGGTGGCGAGGACCGGTCCTCTGTGGGGCGCGCCGACGAACAGCCGGGCGCCGCTGTCGACGGTGAGTTCGTTGCCTACGCACTCGCCGCGGAAGCAGTTGAGGCCGATCAGGTCCGCGACGTAGCGCGACGCCGGCCGCTGCCCCAGCTCGTCGATGCTGCCGCACTGCACGACGCGGCCGTTCTCGAGGACCGCGATCCGATCCGCCAGCGCGAGCGCGTCGTCGAGGTCGTGCGCGACCACGAGGCACGTCGGCGCGAAGGTGCGCAGCTGGGTCTGCAGCGTGCGCCGGAGCGCCAGCCGGGCGGACGCGTCGGCGGCTGCGAGGGGCTCGTCGAGCAGCAGCAGCCGCGGCTTGGTCGCCAGCGCGCGCGCGAGGGCGACGCGCTGCGCCTGTCCGCCCGACAGCTCGTCCGCGCGGGCGCTGCCGAGGCCCGGGAGGCCGACGCGCTGCAGCCACGTGTCCGCCGCGGCGCGCGCCAGCCGCGGCTTCAGCCCGCGGCTCCGCAGCCCGAACGCGATGTTGTCCCGCGCGCTCAGGTGCGGGAACAGCAGGTTGTCCTGGAAGACGACCCCGACGTCTCGACCTTCGGGCGGGACGAAGGTCGGCTCGTCGCCGCCGTCGAACAGCTCGTCGTCGACGCGCACGTAGCCGTGATCGACGGCGTGCAGGCCGGCCAGCGCGCGGAGCGTCGTCGACTTGCCCGCCCCGTTGGGCCCGAGCAGGGCGAGCGTCTGGCCGCTCGCGACCTGCATCGCGATCGAGAGCGACAGCGTCCCGCGCTGCAGAGAGAACCGGGCGTCGAGGCTCATCGCAGCGGGAACCACCGGCGTCGCAGGAAGAACAGCACCGCCGCCGACACGGCGAGCAGCACGAGGCTGAGCGCGATCGCCGCCGCCGGCTGCGACTCGAGCGCGTGGTAGACGGCCAGCGGGAGCGTGCGGGTCCGCCCCTGGAAGCTGCCGGCGAACGTGATCGTCGCGCCGAATTCTCCGAGCGCGCGCGCCCACGCGATCAGCAGGCCGGCGCGAACGGACGGCGCGATCATCGGCAGCGTGACGGTCACGAACGCGCGCCACGGCGAAGCGCCGAGCGTCGTCGCCGCGTCGACGTAGCGGCGGTCGAAGCTGCGCAGCCCGCTCTCTACCGTCAGCACGAAGAAGGGCATGGCGACGTAGGTGGTCGCGAGCACGACGGCGACGCGCGAGAACGGCAGCTGGACGCCGAACCAGCCCTCGAGCGGCGCGCCGACCACTCCTCGGGGGCCGAACGCGAGCAGCAGCGCGATCCCGCCGACCACGGGCGGCAGCACCATCGGCAGCGTGGTGACGACGCGGGCGACCTGGCGCACCGCGCCGTCGCCGTGGGCGAGCCAGGTCGCCAGCGGCAGGCCGAGCGCGAGGCAGAGCGCGGCCGAGGCGAGCGAGCACGTCAGCGACAGCCACACGGCGTCGAGGGTCTCGGCGGCCGACAGCAGCTCACCCATCGCGGACCAGGGCGCGTCGACCGCCAGGGCGACGAGCGGCGCCAGGAACAGCAGCAGCGCGACGGCCGCGATCGCGCCGACCCAGCGCGGCAGCGGAGCGTGCGGGCGGCTCATGGGGCAGTGAACCCGTGCCTTGCCAGGACGCGCCGTCCGGTCTCGCCGAGCACGAAGGCGACGAACGCCTGCCCGTGCTCCGCTTCCGCGCCGGCGGAGGTCGCGACGATCGGGTAGCTCGCGGTGACGTTGTGCGGCGCGGCGATGGGCAGGGCCTGGACGCGCTCTGCCGCAGCCAGTGCGTCGGTGCGGTAGACGACGCCTGCGTCGGCGACGCCGAGCGCGACCTTGCTGATCACGGCGCGCACGCTCGGTTCGTCCGAAGCGGACGTGACGGTGACGCCCGCGCGCGTGAGCGCGTCGCGCGCGTAGCGGCCCGCCGGCACGCTCGGCGCGCAGAGCAGGGCGACGACCCCGTCGCGCGCGAGGTCCTCCAGCGAGGCGACGCCCGCGCGGTTCTCCGGTGGGGTCACGATGCTCAGCGTGTTGCCCGCGAACACGCGCGGCGCGCCGGCCGCGCGTCCCGCCGCGACCACCCGGTCCATCTGCACGCGGTCCGCCGAGGCGAAGACGTCGGCCGGCGCTCCCTCGCGGAGCTGCATGACCAGCTGCGGCGTGCCCGCGCAGTGGAGCTCGACGCGCAGCTCCGGATGCGCCGCGCCGAAGGCCTCGACGAGCTCGCCGAAGGGCGCGGTCAGCGAAGCCGCGGCGAAGACCCGGACCGTAGGCCGCGCGTCGCCCGCGCAGCTCGCCAGCGCGAGGGTGGCAGCGCTCAGCAGGCGGGTCCAGGCGGCAGCGGTCATGAGGGCACGTTGATACAGCAGCCCTGCGGCGCGCGCAGCGGTTTCTTCGCGCGCGCTCCAGCGGGTAAACACAGGGCATGAGCGCCGAGCGAGGCGAGCCGCGGGGGACCGACCCGGTCACGGTGGTCTGGGCCTACCGCCGCACGGGTAAGTTCGCGCTGCACGTGCTGACGGGCGCGCTCTCCACCAACCCGCGGACTCGCGACGTGCCGCTGGTGTTCGCGAACGGCGTCGACGCGGTCGCCGGGGCGGTGACGGCTGCGCTCGCCGCGGGCCGGCAGGTGCTGGTCGGCTGGTCGTTCTACTCGCCGGACTTCGCGTTGCTGCGAGACGAGCTGCGGCAGGTGCGCGCCCTCGTCGACGACCCGAGGGCGCGGCACGTCGCCGGCGGGGTGCACGCGTCTGCGTCGCCCGAGGAGACGCTGCGCGCCGGCTTCGACCTGGTCGCGGTCGGCGAAGGCGAGCAGCTCATCCAGGACCTCGTGGTCGCGCTGCAGGGCGGCGCGCCGCTCGAGGACGTCGGCGGCGTCGCCACGCTCCAGGGCGACGCGCTGCGCAAGAACGGGCGCGCCGACCGGATCGAGCTCGATGACTACCCGCCGTTCGGGCCGGAGCACGGCAGGTTCGGGCCGATCGAGATCACGCGCGGCTGCGTCTATGCGTGCCGCTTCTGCCAGACGCCGTACTTCGCCGGCGCCAACTTCCGGCACCGCTCGGTGGCCAACGTGCGCGAGTGGGCGCGTCACCTCGTGGGCCGCGGCTTCCGCGACTACCGGTTCCTGACGCCGACATCGATGAGCTACGGCGCGCGGACCGTGGAGCCCGACCTCCACGCGATCGAGGCGCTGCTGGGCGGCGTGCGCGAGGACATCGGCCCGGACCGCAAGCTGTGGTTCGGCACCTTCCCGAGCGAGGTGCGGCCCGAGCACGTCAGCCACGCGGGGCTGCGGCTGCTGAAGAAGTACGTCTCCAACCGCACCCTGATCGTCGGCGGCCAGTCGGGCAGCGACCGCGTGCTGCAGCACAGCGCGCGCGGCCACGACGCCGCGACCGTGGAGCGCGCGGCCGCGCTGTGCCTGGAGCACGGCTTCGTGCCGCACGTGGACTTCTTGTTCGGGATGCCCGAGGAGACCCCGCACGACGTCGAGGCGACGCTGCAGCAGATGGACCGGCTGGTCGCGGTCGGCGCCAAGGTGCACGGGCACACCTTCATGCCGCTGCCGGGCACGCCGTTCCGCCGCGCGGCGCCGGGCGCGTTGACGCCCGAGGTGCGCCTGCGGCTCAAGAACCTCGCGTCGAAGGGCTCGCTGTACGGCCAGTGGGAGCAGCAAGAGCAGGTCGCGCAGCAGCTCGCGGTGAGCCCCTCGCCGCGCTAGGCGCGGGCGACCAGCCCGAACATCAGCGGCATCGACGGCGCGCCCGCGGGCATCGCGAAGCGGCGACCTTCGAGCTCGGTCATCCCTTCGAACAGCCTGCAGCCGTTGGCGTAGGGGTACTCGCGCACGGTCTCGACGCGGAGCCCTGCGTCGACGGCGGCCTGGAGGATCTGCGCGACCGTCCACTGGAAGCCGAACGACCGCTCCGGGTTGACGAAGTCGACCTCGCCCGGGAGGTAGCCCGACGGCGCGAGGCCTTCGCCGACGTAGTCGCGCACGCCGTCCTCGTCGAGGGCGCCGTCGAGGAAGTACGGCTCGGCGAGCGCGCCGCCGGCGCCGTAGCTCCAGACGAGCGGGTGGAACTCGAGCAGCACGAGGCGGCCGCCCGGGCGCAGCGCGCGCCGGACGCCGCGGGCCCACCGCTCG
>JBMHDP010000294.1:0-10510 GCA_049889335.1 Planctomycetota bacterium | reverse complement strand
GGCGGCGCCGTCAACGTCATCCTGCGCAGCGTCCCCGACCAGCCGTTCTTCGCCAACTACAGCGTCGGCACGAGCTACAACACGCAGACCACCGGTCGCCGCGACTTCCTCAGCTACGCCGACGGCGGCGTGCGCGCCTTCGGCCGCAGCGGCAGCGAGCGCAACATCCAGGAGATCGGCCAGAACTGGGAGGGCGCGGTCGGCGCGGACGCCGTCGAGGCGCCCGACAACTTCAAGTGGTCAGGCTCGATGGGCGGTCGCTACGAGCTCGACGACGAGTGGCGCGTCGGCGGCTTCGTCAACTTCTTCTACGATCGCAGCTCGAACCACCGCGAGAGCGCGCGCGACGAGTCGTGGCAGGTCGGGCAGGTCGGCAGCCTGATGACGCCGCAGACGCAGCTCGGCACGATCACGCAGCCGCCGTACACGACCTCGCTGCTCCGCATCGACCGGAGCCAGGAGACGCTCCAGTTCGGCGGCCTGTCGACCTTCGGCCTCGCCAGCGAAGACCACTCGTTCAACGTCACGCACCTGTTCTCGCGCGTCGCCGAGGACACGGTGACGTTCGCCGAGGACACGCAGGGAAAGAGCTACCTGTTCCCGGGCTACGACCCGCTCGACCCGACCTCGCCGGGCTACGCGGAGGGGGACTCCGCGCCCTGGACCCGGCAGCAGACGCTGGCCTACGTCGAGCGGGGCACCGAGGCGCTGCAGCTCGCCGGCCGCCACCGCTGGGACCTCTACGGGTTCGGCGCCCTGCGCGGCGTCGAGGTGGACTGGACCGTGGCGAAGAACAAGGCCTTCCGCGACACGCCGGACCGCCGCGAGTTCGGCACCTACTGGGCCTCTTCCGGCGACGGCAACGGGACGTTCTTCCAGCTCAAGCCGGCGGCCGAGTTCACCCTCGGCAACCTGCAGCGCACCTTCATCACGATCGAGGAGGAGAGCGAGGAGCTCGCGCTCAACTTCAAGCTGCCGCTCGAGCTGTGGGGCGGCCGCGAGGGCGCCTTCCAGTTCGGCTGGTTCCAGGACAGCGTCACCCGCACGTTCGACCAGGAGACGTTCTCGAACTTCAACGACCCGAACAACACCTTCACGGGTAGCTGGACGGGGCCGGGCTGGGCCCAGAACTGGATCTTCGAGGAGCACCTGATCACGCCGGCCGAGACGGACGTCGACTACACCGGCACCCAGGACATCCGCGCGCAGTACGTGATGCTCGACCTGCCGGTCACCGAGGAGCTGCGGATGGTCGGCGGCTTCCGCTGGGAGACGACCGACATCTCGATCACCAGCGACCCCGAGGCGGACGCGACCTGGGTCCCGTCGGTCGACCCCAACGGCAACCCGAACTTCGGCATCGCGAACTTCCCGGTCAGCGACCCCAGCGACCCCTCCTACGACCCCGACGCGCTCGCGCTGGCGAACCCGCGCACGTCGCAGGACGACGTGCTGCCGGCGATCGGCCTCATCTACGAGCCCGTCGACGGCCTGATCCTGCGCACCTCGTTCACCAAGACGCTCGCGCGTCAGACGTTCAAGGAGCTGTCGCCGGTCTTCCAGCAGGAGTACATCGGCGGCCCGGTGTTCATCGGGGACCCCAACCTCGAGATCAGCGACGTCACCAACACCGACTTCCGGATCGACTACACGCCAGCGCCCGGGTCGCTGTTCTCCGTGTCCTACTTCCGCAAGGACATCGACAAGCCGATCGAGTACGTGGAGGCGGCGCAGGGCTTCACCTTCACGCGCCCGGTCAACTACCCGAGCGGCAAGCTGATCGGCTGGGAGGCAGAGATCCGCCAGGAGATGGGAGAGCTCTGGCGCCCGCTGACCGGCCTGCAGCTCGGCGGCAACTCGACGTGGATCGACGCGACGGTCCAGCGCCCCCAGGTCGAGCTCGACCAGTTCTTGCAGTTCCAGGGCGTCGAGGACGACCCGCGCCGGCGCATGACCGACGCGCCGGACTACCTCTGGAACGTCTACGCGACCTACGACATCGAGGCGACCGGGACCAGCCTCGCGGCGTTCTACACGGTCACGGGGGACACCTTGATCCAGGGCCCCGGTCCGTCGAACAGCGCGTTCATCCCGGCGACGTTCGACAGGTCCTACGACAACCTGACGGTCACCTTCCGTCAGGCGCTCGGGCGCGGCGTCACGCTGTCGCTCAAGGCCAGCAACCTGACGGACGCGAACCGCCAGCAGGTCTACCGCACCAAGTACATCCCCGAAGACGTGGTGCGCCGCGACTACACGCGGGGCGTCACCTACTCGCTGTCGATCGGCGGCGAGATCCGCTTCTGAACCCACCTCACACCGAGACCCCGACCCCCCGTCGCTGCCGCGACCCGATCCACGATGCAAGCCTCCTCGCGACCTGACGAGCCCGCGCGCGCCCCAGCGCTCGGCGCGCTCCTGGCCCTGTTCGCTGCGTCCGCGCTGCCCGCCCAGGGCGGCGCGCAGGACCCCCGAGTCCTCGCCAAGGCGCTCCGCTCAGCGCACGAGCAGTACGCGCAGGCCAAGCGCGACATCTCGACGGAGCGCGAGGCGTGGCGGAAGGGCAAGCAGACCCTGGAGACGCAGGTCGAGGTGATCCGGACCGAGGTCTCCGCCTTCGAGGCGCGGATCGCGGAGGCGCGCGAGAGCATCGTGACGGCCGAGAAGAAGACCGGCGAGCTGAAGCAGGAGAAGGCGTCGCTCGAGCAGGTCTCCGGGCTGCTCGAGGAGCGCATCACGGCCCTGGAGGAGCGCACCAAGGCGCTGCTCGCGCGGGTGCCCGAGGCGCTCGCCGACAGCGTCCAGTTGATCTCGCAGCGCCTGCCGGACAACGACCAGGAGCGCGAGGAGATCTCGTTGAGCGTGCGCTACCAGAACGTGATCGGCGTGCTCAATCCGATCGACAAGTGGAACCGTGAGGTCAAGGTGCTCGACGAGCAGCGAGACCTGCCCAACGGCACGACGGTCTCGGTGACCGTGATCTACGTCGGCCTCGCGCAGGCCTACTACGTCGGCGGCAAGGGGCCGGACGGCGCGCCGAACGTCGCCGGCACGGGCACCTCGTCGGAAGAGGGCTGGCGGTGGACGCCGCAGAACGACCTCGCGGCCGACGTCGCCACGGCGGTCTCCGTCTACCGCAACGAGCAGCTCGCGCGCCTCGTGCAGCTGCCGGTCAGCATCCTGTGAGAGAGGGCACGACGATGAACACCAGCATGACGATCCCCGCGCTCCTCGCCGCCGCGCTCTGTCTCCAGGGCGTCGCCTGCGCGCAAGGTGAGGCGGGCGAACAGGATCCGCAGCCCACGCTCTCGGGCGCGGCCGCCTCGATGGAGCGCGACATGAAGGCGGCGCTCGAGGAGCTCAGCGCCCTGCGCGAGAAGATCGGCGACGAGCGCATGCCGCTCGCCGCGACGCTCAGCGAAGCGGAAGCCAGGCTGAGCACCGTCCGCGGTGAGTTCGACGCGGTCTCGAGTCAGCTGGTCGAGGCGACGGACGACTTGACCAGCCTCGAGGGGACCCTGAAGAGCCTGCGGCAGCAGTCGGACTACCTGTCGACGCTGCTCGGCCAGTACAACCAGGAGTTCGAGAGCCGCCTGCACATCGCCGAGGTGCAGCGCTACCGCGCGCCGCTCGAGGCTGCCCGCCTCGCGCTCGAGAACGACAAGCTCACCGACGAGCAGCGGTTCCGCGCGCAGCTCAGCGTGGTCGACCTCTCGCTCGACAAGCTCGAGGACGCGCTCGGCGGGGTGCGGTTCGAGGGCCGGGCCAAGGTCGACAGCGGCGAGATCAAGGACGGCAGGGTCGTGCTGCTGGGGCCGATGGCCCTGTTCCAGTCCGCGGACCTGCAGGACGTCGGCGCGATCGAGGAGGGGCGCAGCTCCCTCGAAGCCTCCGTCTACACCTTCGCCGAAGCGCCGGACCGCGAGGCCGCGGGCCGCGTGGTGCAGGGCACGGGCGGCAAGTTCCCCATGGACGTCACGCTCGGCAACGCGCGCAAGGTCGAGTCGATCCAGGAGACCTGGTGGGAGCATGTCCAGAAGGGCGGCCCGATCATGATCCCCATGGCCGCGCTCGCCGGCGCCGCGCTGCTCGTCGTGCTGCTGAAGTGGCTGTCGATGGCGTTCGTCCGTCGGCCGTCGCGCCGACAGATCGACCAGCTGCTGGGCGCGCTGCAGGGCGGTGACCACGCTTCGGCAGCCGAGATCGCCGGCGCGATGCGGGGGCCGGGCGGCAAGATGCTGGCGGCCGGCGCCGCGCACCTCGGCCAGCCGCGTGAGCTGATCGAGGAGGTCATGTTCGAGAAGCTCCTGACGGCGCGCCTGAAGCTGCAGAGCTGGCTGCCGTTCGTCGCGATCTGCGCGACGTCGGCGCCCCTGCTGGGGCTGTTGGGCACGGTCACGGGCATCATGGGCACGTTCGCGCTGATGACCGAGTTCGGCGGCGGCGACCCCAAGGTGCTGTCCTCCGGGATCTCCGAGGCGCTGGTGACGACCGAGAACGGCCTCGTCATCGCGATCCCGTCGCTGTTGCTGCACGCGTTCCTGTCGCGCAAGGCCAAGGGCCTCACCGACGGCATGGAGAAGATGGCCGTTCAGTTCATGAACCACGTCCGGGCGCCGGCTTCGGCTGCGCCCGCGGACCCGGTCGAGGCGGGCTGAGTCGACATGCTCGCCTTCGCGCAAGAGTCCGAGACGTTCCTCGAGCAGTTCTGGCTGCTCTGGGACGCGGCGTGGGACATCTGGCAGAAGGGCGGCTGGGCGATGGGCGCGATCTTCGTGAACGCGGTCATCATGTTCGGCTTCGGCACCCACACCTTCCTGAAGATCGCGAACAAGAGCTTCCGCGGCGTCGGCGACAAGACGTGGCGGCTCTGGATCGAGCACCCCGAGTACCGGGAGGGCAAGGTCGGCGAGCTGCTCGACGAGGTGACGCTCGCCGAGACCCTCGAGCAGTCGGCCGCCGTGTTCGACGGCGTCCGCCAGACCGAGCTCGCGCCGCTCAACCGCGAGCTGAAGATGATGAAGGTCTGCATCGCCGCTGCGCCGCTGCTGGGCCTGCTGGGGACGGTCACGGGGATGCTCGCGACGTTCGCCGCGCTCGCCGCCGGGCAGGGGGGCGAGAAGACCATGGTCGCCGTCTCCCAGGGGATCTCCGAGGCGTTGATCACCACCATGACAGGTCTGGTGGTCGCGCTGCCCGGCCTGTTCTTCCAGTACTTCCTCTCGCGGATGCGGGACACCTACGCGGCCTTCCTCGCGCGGCTCGAGACCGGCTGCGCGCAGGACCTCTACCGCCGCATCGAGGCTGCCCGCGCCGGCGCCGGCGCCGACGCCGCCTGAGCGGCCGACCGATCAACCCCTACCTACGCACGAGCCACCATGGGACGTTTCCGCGACTTCAGCAACGAAGGTGAGGCCGAGGGCGGCATCGACATGTCGCCCATGATCGACTGCGTCTTCATCCTGCTGATCTTCTTCATCGTGACCACGACCTTCGTCGAGGAGACCGGCGTCGAGGTCGACAAGCCGCAGGCGGCGGCCTCGGTGTCGCTGAAGAAGAACAGCGTCATGTTCGGCGTCACGGCAGCGGGGGAGGTCTACTTCGACAGCAAGCCGGTCGGGGTCGCCGCAGTGCGCGGGATCGTGGCGCGGAAGATGATGCAGGAGAAGGTGCCGGTGATCGTCCAGGTCGACAAGGAGGCCTCCGCCGGCCTGCTGACCAGGGTGATCGACCAGTGCAAGCTCGGCTACCCCGAGTGCATCGTGAACATCGCGACCAAGAAGGGGGGCTGAGCGTGTCCGACCCGCGCCAAGTCAGCTCCGCCCGTCGCCTCGGCCACACGCTCGCCGTGATGGCGGGTGGCCTCGTCCTCGCCCTGGGTTGCTTCCTGCTGCTGCCGGTGCTCCGCGCCATCAGCGCGCCGCCGAAGGCCGACCTGGAGGTCCGGCGCGCGGGCACCACCGAGGAGCCGCCGCCGGCGCCGCCCAAGCAGGAGGAGGAAGAGCCGGATCCGCCGGAGCCGCCGCCGCCGCCGAGCGTGGACAGCGAGGCGCCGCCGATGGACCTCGCCGACCTCGAACTGGTCCTGAGCGGCGGCGGCTTCGGCGGGGGCGCGGGCGTCTTCGCCGGCAGCATGCCGCTGATGATGGCGCGCGGCGGCAGCGGCGGCGACATGTCGGACATGTTCGACATGGGCAGCCTCGAGGAGAAGCCGCGCGCGGTCTTCAAGGCGCGTCCGGAGCTCACCCGCGAGATGAAGAAGCGGATGCCCTGCACCGTGCTGATCGCGATGACGGTCACCAAGCTCGGCCGGGTCGTGAACCCGGTCGTCGTGCGCAGCGACGACCCGCTGTTCAACGCCTCGGCGCTCGCGGCGATCCGCCAGTGGAAGTTCGAGGCCGGCAAGCGTCGCGGCAAGCCCGACGACTTCCGCGTCCGACAGCCGATCACCTTCAAGTAGAGAGAGAACGCATGTCCCCCCGCATCCAGAGCTGCTCCTTGCTCGCGCTCGCTGTCCTCGCGGCGTGCTCCGTCAACCCGAAGCCGTCCCTGGAGCGCGAACGCGCGCCGGCCGCCGCGGTCGAGACGCTCCCCCCGGTAGAACCCGTCGCGGGCGCAGGCGACCTGAGCGCCGCGCAGGACCCGGTCCCCCAGGACGAGCCCGCAGCGGAGCCCGACCCCGCGCAGCGAGAAGCACAGGAGGCGCTGCGGCAGCTCTGGCAGCAGCCCAACTTCCAGCGCCAGCTCGCGCAGAACTGGCTCCGCGGCAGCGAGGTCGACCCGCCGCTCACGCTCCGCGAGGGAGAGTTCCGCCTCGAAGTGCTGGAGCTGATCACCCAGGACGAGGTCGGCAAGGCGACCGCGCGCCTGCAGGACCTGCAGGGGGAAGACGCCAGCCCCGTCTGGGACTACATGCTCGGCAAGCTCTACTCGGCGAAGGAGGACTTCGACGGCGCGGCGAGGGAGTACGTGAAGGCGGTCAACAAGTACCCCAGCTTCCGCCGGGCGTGGCAGGAGCTGGGGTTCGCGCAGATGCGCGGGGGCAAGTTCCGGTCGGCGGCCGAGTCCTTCGTCGAGGTCCTGAGCCTCGGGGGAGGGGACCCGTCCACCTACGGCGCGCTCGGCATCGCCCACTTCCAGGGCGGTGACTTCGCGTCGGCCGAGTCGGCGTTCCGGCTGACGATCATGATGGACCCGCGCGAGGACCGCTGGAAGCTGGCCCTCGCCGAGGCGCTCGGTCGTCAGCGCAAGTACGCGGACAGCATCAACCTGATCGACGGCCTGCTCGCCAACGACCGCGACAACGTCGACCTGTGGAAGTCGCAGGCCTACGCCTACGCCAACATCGGGGAGACCGACAAGGCCGCGACCAACATCGAGATCGTCGATCGGCTCGGCGGGGGCGACTTCGTGACCCTGTCGAACCTCGGCACGATCTACCTCAACGACGGGCTCTACACCCTCGCCGTCGACGCGTACCTCCGGGCCATCGAGCGCGAGGATCGCGGCAGTCACGGCGACGTCCTGGGCGTCGCGACCCGCCTCGCGCAGCTCTCGAAGTACGACGAGGCGACGCGCCTCGTGCATGGGATCGAGGCGGCCTACGCAGCGGAGCTCGACCAGGACGCCAAGCTCTCGATGCTGCGGATGCGCGCGCGGCTGGCGGCGCAGACCGGCGCCTCGGAAGAGCAGGTGGCGCTGCTGCAGCAGATCGTGCAGGACGACCCGCTGGACGGGGACGCGCTGCTCGCGCTCGCGGTGCACTTCCAGACCGAGGGAGACCTCGAGCAAGCCGCGTTCCGCTACGAGCAGGCCGCGCGCAACGCCGCGTTCACGGCCAAGGCCAAGCGCCTGCACGGACAGATGCTGGCGAACGACAAGCGCTTCGCCGACGCGGAGCGGCTGCTCGAGGCGTCGCTGCAGCTCTCGGACTCCGACGACGTGCGCCAGCTGCTGGAGTATGTGAAGAGCGCCAAGGCGCGCGCCGGCAAGAAGAAGGCCGGCGCCTAGCGAAGAGGGAGCGCGGGCCGGCCGCGCCGGCTCAGCTCTTGCGGAGCGGCCGGACGATCAGGTCCTTCAGCGCGAAGTTGCTGCCCTCGCCGACGCGGGTGACGAACAGGTCGTTGTGGTGGCGGATGAGGCCGAACTCGTCGAAGCACGAGACGCCGCCGCAGATCTCCATGCCGAGCGCGACGAGCTCGCTGGCGCGTCGGCTGCACTCGACCTTGATCTTGGCCGCCTGCTCGCGGCCCAGCGTGCCCCGCTCGTAGAGGTCGCAGCAGTGCTTCAGCCACGTCAGGCCGCTCTCCAGCGCGATGTCCATGTCGACGATCACGTCCTGGACGCGCTGGAAACGGCCGATCGGCTGGTCGTCGAACTGGTTGCGCTCCTCGGCGTAGGTCCGGCACCTGTCGAGCGCGAAGGCGAGCGACCCCAGCGCGAGCGAAGCGATGAAGAGTCTCCCGCCGTTGAGCGTCGTGACCATCACCTTGAAGCCGTTGTTGACCTCGCCCAGGATCTCGTCGTCGGTGACCTCGACGTTCTCGAACATGATCGAGCCGGTCGAGGACTGCTCCCAGACCTTCTTGCCCTGCATCTCCTGGTAGAAGACGCCCTGCTGGTCCATCGGGACGATGAAGCACGTCGAGCGCTTGCCGTTGGGGGCGTCCGGGTCGGTCAGCGCGTGCACGACCACGTGGCTCGCCCAGCGGGCGTTGGTCGACCAGCACTTCTCGCCGTTGATGACCCACTTGTCGCCCTGCTTGACGGCGGTCACCTCGGGGTTGGCGGCGTCGCTGCCGCGGCCGGGCTCCGAGAGGCCGAACACGAACATGCGCTCGCCGGCGGCGAGCGCGGGCAGGTGCGCCTGCTTCTGCGCGTCGGTTCCGCAAAGCTGCAGCGGCTTGGCGCCGAGCGAGATGGCGGCGCCCGGCGTGATCGCGACCGCCTGGCTGTGGTAGCCGAGCGCGAGGCCCATGAGGCACAGGTCCAGGTGGTCGCCGCCCTGGCCTCCGTACTCTTCGGCGATCGGGAGCCCGAACAGCCCCATCTCGCCCATGGCCTGCAGGCACGAGTCCGGGACCAGCTGGTGCTCACGCTCCCACTTCAGCAGGTGCGGCGCGATCTGCTCGTCGCTGAAGTCGCGGACAGCTTCGTAGAAGGCGAACTTGTCCTCGTCGATCAATCCGGCGAGGTACGTGTCAATGCGGCGTGCCATGGCGCGAACACCTTAGGACGGGCCCATGGGTTACACCAGCGCCCCGCAGCGCCCCGTCGCATCGGCCGTCCGCGGCGGACAGCCGGGCGACTCAGCGGCCGCCGCCGGCGCCAGCGGCGCCCGCGGGCTCCTCGAGGTCGGCGAGGAACGCGGCCGCTGTCGGGTTGCTCGGGTCGAGCTCGAGCACCTTGCGGAACGAGGCGATCGCGCGGGTGGGGCGATCCGAGAACCGCAGGTTGTAGCCGAGCAGCAGCTGCGCCCAGGCGTCGTAGGGCTTGTCGTTGCAGTAGCGCTGCAGCGCCTCTATCTGGGCCTCGAACTCCGCCGCTGCGCCGTAGAACGCGCGCTTGTCGGTCGCCGCGGTCACGATCCCCGGCTCGAGGCGCACGGCCTCGGCGATCAGGAACGCCGCGTAGTGGTAGTCGCCGTTGGCGAACACCGCGTCGGCGAGCACGAAGTGCACCGAAGCGTCTTCGGGCATGTAGTTGCGCGCCTTGGCGTAGGCCTCGGCGGCGTCGTCGTAGCGGGAGGCTTGGAAGTAGAAGTCGCCGAGCTCGACGTACTTCTCCGCGAGTACCATCGCCTCACTCCGAGGCGCGGGGCCCGCGCGGAGCGGGTCGCCCAGCTCACCTTCGGTCGCGCGGGCGCTGCCGACGACGTCGCTGCCGGCGACCAGGACCTCGGCGCTGTCCCCGTAGCCAGCGGCCAGCGACTCGTCCTCGACGACGGCGACGCTGCTCGGCACGTAGAGATAGGTCGGGCAGTAGGTCGTGGTGGGGTACCACCAGTAGCTCGACGGCAGCGCGTTCGGGACCGACCAGTTGTTCCAGTAGGTGGTCTGGTAGCAGCTGTTCCAGTAGGTGGAGTGCCACGCGTAGTAGGGCGCGAGCACGCCGACGTTCCACGCCCACGGGTTGAAGCCCGCGCCGCCCCAGCCGCAGAGACCCCAGCGGGTCGCCCAGCCGTAGCCGAACGGGTTGTAGCCCCAGCCGACGCCGAGGCCGATGCCCCAGCTGTTGCCGCACCAGGTGTTGTTCCACCCCCAGCCACAGGTCCAGACGCGGCCGAGGCCGTACGAACGGGTGGAGTAGGGCGAATAGCCGATGAAGCTGCGTGAGGTGCGGCCGCCGACGCGGTTCGCCGGAGCGCCCAGCCGCGGAGAGCCCAGCCGCGGAGAACCCAGCCGCGGCGCGAGCGGCACAGCGCCGGGCACGACCGCGCTCGGGGCCGCGGCAGGGTTGCGCGGGTTGCGGGGCTTGAGCGCGCTGGTCGACGGCGTCGGTCGGGCGCCCG
>JBMHDP010000293.1:0-3355 GCA_049889335.1 Planctomycetota bacterium | reverse complement strand
GGGCGGCGCCGCGCGCCCCCGCCGCGGCGACGTCGGCGGCCTCGCGCACCCCGAGGACCAGCCCGTAGGCGGCGGCGACGCCGATCGCCGGAGCGCCGCGAACCGAGAGCCGCTGGATGGCGCCGATGACGGCGGGCACGTCGCGCAGCGTGAGCACGGCGACCTCGTGCGGCAAGCGGGTCTGATCGAGCAGCTCGAGGTGACCGTCCAGACCGCCGACCCAGCGGATCGTCGGCGGCAGCGGCGTCGGCGCGGTCATCGGGTCAGCCGCTCCTGGATCTCGCGGTAGGTCGCGGCGGTCGACGCGACGACCTCCGGCGGCAGCGGCGGCGGCGGCGGCGACTTGTCCCAGTCCTGGGTGAGCAGCCAGTCGCGCAGGTGTTGCTTGTCGTACTGCGTCGGCTTGGCGCCGGGGGCGACCTCGGCGGCCGGCCAGAACCTGCTGGAGTCCGGCGTGAGGCACTCGTCGATGAGCGTCAGCGCGCCAGCGTGGAGCCCGAACTCGAACTTGGTGTCGGCGATGACGATGCCTCTCTGGTTCGCGTAGGCGTCCCCGCGCGCATAGAGCTCCAAGGCGACGTCCCGCGCCTGCTCAGCCAGCGCGCGGCCGCAGAGCTCGACGCAGCGCGCGAAGTCGATCGGCTCGTCGTGGCCGCTCTCGGCCTTGGTCGAGGGCGTCAGGATCGGCTGCTCGAGCTTGCTCGCGTGCGCGAGTCCAGCGGGAAGCGGGACCCCGCTGACCGCGCCGGTGCGCTGGTAGTCGAGCCAGCCCGAGCCGGTCAGGTAGCCGCGGACGACCCACTCGACGGGGAGCGGCTCGCAGCGGCGGCAGCGCATGACGCGCCCGTCGAGCAGCGCGTGGTACTCCTGCGGCACCTCAGGCCACGCGCGCACGTCGGTCGAGAGGAGGTGGTGGGGCACGACGTCCGCGAGCTGGTCGAGCCAGAACGCGGTGGTCTCGGTCAATACGCGCCCCTTGCCAGGGATGCCCTCGGTCATGACGACGTCGAAGGCCGAGACCCGGTCGGTCGCGACCAGCAGCAGGTCGTCGCCGAGGGCGAAGATCTCGCGCACCTTGCCGTGGCCGAGGCGTTCGGCGAACGGCAGCTCCAGCGTCAGTACAGGGTCCATGCGCGCGACATCATGCGCGGTCGAGCGGCTGCGTGGCAAGGTCGAGGGCCGCGGGGCGGACTACGGGTTGTCCTTCTTGCGGACGCCGAAGCCGAAGTTCAGCTCGGGGTTGTTGCTCGGTCGCAGCTCTTGGAAGTAGTCGACGAACGCCAGCGAGTCGTAGGTCCGGTCGATGGCGGCGAACCAGTCCTCGTTCGTCCCCTCGATGTCGATGGCGATGCCGCCGTCGGCCGCGAGCGTGTAGGTGCCGATGTAGGCGAAGTCCGCGCCGGTGTTGCCGGTCGCGTCGAGGCGGAACCCGCCTTGCGGGGTGAGCGTCACGGTCCCGACGAAGGTGTCCGACCCGGAGTTGCTGGGATTGAGGAACAAGGTGTGGCCGCCGACCAAGAAGGTGCCGGGGACGAGGGCCGGGTCGGCGGGGGCGCTGGGCGCGTCGAACTTGCGGAACAGGGTGACCAGGCCGGCCTCTCCGTCGCCGGTGTCCTCGTCGACCCCGAACACGACGTTCTCGTTGCCTGCCGACTCGATGATCCTCGCGTCGACGGCTTGCCCGTTGAGCTGGTAGTCGAGGGTCAGGTTGAGCTCGCCGGTGCCCATGTTCTGGGGGTCGAGCAGGTTCTGGACCGTGCCGCCGAAGGTCAGCGCCGCCGTCGCCTGGTTGGTGGCGCCCTGGAAGCCCGTGCCGCTGATCGAGCGCGGCGTGCCCGGGTCGCCGGCCGCGATGCTCACGCCGCCGAACGCCCCGCGTCCGACGTTGTCCGGCGACAGGATGGCCTGGTCGAAGACCACGTGCAGCGAGAGGAGGTGCCAGCCGCCTTCGAGCTCGAGCTGCCCGTTGACCACGCGCGTGCCGAAGAACATTCCGATCCGCGGGCTGCCGCTGGTCGAGACCCGGTCGGTGAAGAAGTAGTCGGCCTGATCGCCGACGAGGCTGTAGCCGCCGCGGAACACGGTCGTCGGCTCCGTGCTGCTGCCGCTGACGAGGACGCTCAGGACGCCGTCTGTCTCCAGCGCGTAGCGGTCGGCGCCCGACGTACCCGACGGACGGGTCACCGTGTAGGTGCTGTCGTCGAACATGTTGAGGATGCCGCGGTCGGTCTGCACGGCCGAGGGCGGCACCGGAAAGGTCCCGAACCCTGCGAGGCTGCGCAGCGCGAACATGTGGTGCTGCGCCGCGATCAGGACGTCGCTCTGCGGACGCTCGTCTTCGCCGCCTTCCGCGCAGGCCGCGAGCGCCAGGAGAGGGATCAGGTAGGTGGGCTTCGTCACGGCGAGATCTTACGCGCTGGCGCCCCGTAGCTGCACAACCTTGCGGCGGGCCCGCGTCGGCGCGGGTCGTGCTGGCGCGGGCCCGCGCCCGTTCCTACGTTGGCGAGGATGCGCACGACAAGGGTCCGGATCGCGGCTGGGGTCGCGGCGCTGGCGTGGACCGGCTGTGTCCAGCGCCCCGCGCTGCGCGGCCCGCTGCCGGTGCGCAACCAGCACCCGGCCCAGCTGCTGGTCATGCACCTGGACCCAGCCGGCGCGGGCGTGCTCGACGCCGGCGCGACGTCGCTGCGCACGGACTTCGCCTACACCAGCTTGTTCCTGTTCGGCGCGAGCCCTGCAGGCGCCTGGCGGATGGACGGCGAGCTGCTCCGCGCCGCGGTCGACGCCAAGGTCGGGCTCGGCCACGGGCTGCAGCTCGGGCTACAGGTGCCGTTCGCGCACACGACGGGCGGCTTCCTCGACTCGTTCATCATCGATTACCACGACCTCTTCGGGCTCCCCGACCAGGACCGCAGCGACAACCCCAGGGACCAGTTCGCGGTCGAAGCCAGCCGCGGCGGCCAGGCCGTGTGGTCCATGGAGCGGAGCAGCGCCGAACTGCTGGACGTGCCGGTGCACCTCGCGTGGCAGCTCGCCGAGCCCGGCGAGCGCCGGCTCGGCTTGGCGCTCCGCGCGGGCGCCGAGCTGCCGACGGGCGATCCAGGAGCCGGCTACGGCAACGGCGAGGTCGACGCGGCGCTCGGCGCCGTCGCCGAGTACCGGTTCGGCGGCGTCGGCTGCACGGCGCAGGTCCAGCACACGTTCGCCGGGACCCCGGCGCAATCCCGCGCCGTCGGGTTCCGCTTCCGGGACGTGACCTCGGCGGGGCTGGGATTCGAGCTGCCGCTCCGAGAGGACCTGCACCTGCTGGTGCAGGCGGAGTGGGAGACGTCGACGCTCCGCGACGTCGGCGCCC
>JBMHDP010000292.1:0-7273 GCA_049889335.1 Planctomycetota bacterium | reverse complement strand
GCGCCGCCGCGCTCGGGAGCGCCGCGAGCTCCCGGTCGAGCGCCGAGAGGAACTGCTGCGCGTCGGGCTCCGACGGGCGCGGCTCGACCATGCCCCGGCCGATGAACCAGGCGCCGACCGCGAGCGCCGCTGCGCCCGCCGCAGCGAGCGCCGGACGCGACCAGCGGCTCTCGCGCGGCGCCGTGGCGTCGAGGCGCGCGGCGTCGACCGACGGCGGCAGCTCGCGATCCAGTCGGTCGAGGTCGTCGAGCAGCTCCCGGGGCGTCTGGTACCGGACCGAGAGGCTCTTGGCGAGCAGCTTGCGGATCACCAGCGAGAGCCCTGGCGACACCGCCGAGTTGGCCTCGCTCGGCGGCACCACGTTCTCGTGCAGCACCTTGGTGATCAGCTCGGCCATGGTGTTGCCGGCGAACGGCGGCACGCCCGTGGCCATGTGGTAGATCGTCGCGCCGAGTGAGTAGAGGTCGCTGCGCACGTCGACGTCCTGCGGGTTGCGCGCCTGCTCGGGCGAGACGTACATCGGCGTCCCGACGGTGGCGCCGTCGCGCGTCAACGTCAGGTCGGCGGGGCCCTTGGCGAGCCCCATGTCGGTCAGCTTCACGCTGCCGTCCTCGTTGATCAGGATGTTCCCCGGCTTGATGTCGCGGTGGATGATGTCGCGCTGATACGCGTGGTCGAGCGCCGCTGCGACCTGCCGCGCGACCCGGAGGACATACTCCTCGGCGAACATGCCCCACTCGACGAGCAGCTGCCGCAGGGACTTGCCCTCGACGAACTCCATCACGAAGAAGTGGTAGCCGCTCTCCTCGCCGAGGTCGTAGCCCGTGACGATGTTGGGGTGACTCAGCGAGGCGACGATGCGCGCCTCGCGGCGCAGCCGCTCCACGTAGCGCTTGTCGCGCGCCAGCGACGGCTTGAGGATCTTGAGGGCGACGACGCGGTTGAGCCGCTTGTGGCGCGCCTTGAACACCGTGCCCATGGCGCCCGCCCCGACGCGGTCGAGCAGCTCGTAGTCCGGGAAAGGCTGGTCGAAGTTCGTCACCCGACCTCCATCATGCCATAGCCCTCGTGCTGCCGCCGCCCGGCCGCGCCGCGGGCGCCGCCGCCGCCGCCGCCGGCGCCATCGCCTGCCGAGCCTGCGTAGTCCTCCGACGCCAGGACGTCCCTGCGACCCTGGACCTTCACGCCGTCCCCGTCACGACCCCGTGGGCTCTTCGTCGGCGCCCGCCGACGGTTTGCCCTGCGCGTCGAGGCCGTATTTCTCGATCTTGCGCTGGAGGGCGAAGCGGGACAGCCCGAGCAGGTCCGCCGCGCGTGACTTGTTGGACTGCGCGCGATCGAACGCCTTCTCGATCTCGCGGATCTCCAGGTCTTTGACCATGTCGGGGAGCGTCGTCCCGCGCTCGGCCGGCACCGAGCCGTCGTCGTGTGCGGCCGCCCCCGGACCGCGCCGTCCCTCCCGGACGTGCGGGCTCAAGTGCGCCTCCAGGATGATCCCGTCGCACAGGATCGCCGCGCGCCGGATCTCGTTCTGCAGCTCACGCACGTTGCCCGGCCAGCTGTAGCCGACGATCTTCTCCATCGCGTCCGGGGAGACCCGGACCCGGCCGCCGGGCGTCTCTCGCTTGAGGTCGCCGAGGAAGCGCTTGACGAGCTGCGGCACGTCCTCCTTGCGGTCCCGGAGCGGCGGCAGGTGCACCGGCAGCACGGCGAGCCGGTAGTAGAGGTCCTCCCGGAACTCGCCGTCGCGCACCATCTGCTCGAGGTTTCGGTTGGTCGCGCAGATCAGGCGGACGTCGACCTTGACCGGCTGCTGGCTGCCGATCGGACGGACCTCGCCCTCCTGCAGCACCCGCAGCAGCTTCTTCTGCAGGTCGAGCGCCATGTCGCCGACCTCGTCCAAGAACAACACGCCGCCGTCTGCCGCCTCCAGCAGCCCGGTCTTCGACGCGGTCGCGCCGGTGAAGGCGCCCTTGACGAAGCCGAACATCTCGCTCTCGAGCAGGGCCTCGGGCAGCGCCGCGCAGTTCTCGCTGATGAACGGTCGGGCGCTCCGGGCGCTGTGCACGTGGATCGCGCGCGCGACCAGCTCCTTGCCGGTGCCGCTGTCGCCCGTGACGAGCACCGGGTCGTCGGCCTCGACGTACTTGTCGAGCAGGTCGAACACGCCGCGCATCGCGCCGCCGCTACCGACGATCTGCTTGTAGTCGTACTTGCTGCGCAGGCCGAGGCTCTGCGCGCTGATCTCCTCCTTGATCTGCGTCAGCTCGCTCGCGGTCTCCTGGAGCTGACCTCGCAGCGCACCGTTGAGCTGATCGACGCGGTCGAGCGCGGCCTGCAGCTCGCCCTGCTTGCGGCGCAGATCGTCCATGGCGCGGGCGTTGACGATCGCCGTCCCGGCGTGATCGCTCAGCGACATCAGCAGCGTCTTCTCACGCTCCTGGAAGACCTGCTGCTGGAGGCGGTTGTCGACGTAGAGCACGCCGCCGACCTCGTTGCGGGTGCGGATCGGGATGCAGAGCACGCTGCGCAGCCGCAGGTCGGCGACCGACTGGAGGTCGCGGAAGCGATCGTCTTCCTGCGCGTTGGTCGTCAACTCGGCGACCCCGGTCGCCATCACGCGGTTCGCGATCGTGCGCGAGATCTTGAACTCAGGGGACAGCACCTCCTCCTGCGCGAAGTTGCGCGCGACCTCGACCGACGGGTCGTCGCCGCGCTCGCCTTCCGCCGCCTGCTCCGCGCCGCTCAGGATCAGGAAGCCCCGCTCGGCGCCGCAGATCTGGATGGCGGCGTCGACGATCTGCGTCAGCAGGCGCGCGAGGTCACGCTCCTCGTTGAGGGCGCGCGCGATCTGCAGGAACGCCACCAGATCTTGGGCCCCTCGGTTGGTGTCCGCGCCGGGCCGGGTCTCGTCGACCGAGACGCTCTGGTCTTGCGGCTCGGCCAGGGTCACCGCGTAGCCGCCGACCGAGAACTCGTCCCCGACCGCCAACGCCGCGCGCATGACCGGGCGACCGTGCAGCTTGGCGGGGTTCTGCGCGCCTGCGTCGACGAGCGCGAAGCCCCCGTCCAGCCGCTCGACCCGGCAGTGGATCCGGGAGATCAGGCGGTCGGGCAGGAACAGGTCGCACTCCCGGGAGCGGCCGATCGTGACCACGTCCTTGTGGAACGCGTGGGTCTCGGACTCGTCCCCGTGACGAACGATGAGCAGGAATGGGCCTTCGGGCATGACGGCTCCACGACCTAGGTCGCGACCGACGGAGCGTAACAAGTGGAGGCGCTCAGATACGGACGGATCCAGCGCCCGTTCCGCTCCGCCGCGGGTTCGCTCAGAGCCCCAGCAGCCGCTCGCCCGCCGCGACGACCTCGTCGACGGTGATCTCGGTCATGCAGCGCTGGTGGCCCAAAGGGCAGATCTTGCGCTGGCACGGCATGCAGTCGAGGTCCCTGCGGATCAGCGCGGTGCGCTCCATGCAGTAGTTGGTGTAGTTGGGATCGTTCGGCCCCATCATGCAGACGACCGGCAAGTCGAAGGCGTTGCCTAGGTGCCGCGGCCCCGTGTCCCCGGTCACCATCAGGCTCGCGCGGCGCACGAGGGCCTTGAGCTTGTTCAGCGGCAGCACGGGCGCGGTCATCGCCAGCGCGTCGCCGGCCGCCGCGATCCGCTCGCCGAGCTCGATCTCCGCGGGGCCGACCAGCACGAGCGCGCGCATGCCGTGCCGGTCCTGGAAGTGGCGGCCCACCGCGGCGAAGCGCTCGGGCATCCAGAGCTTCGAGGCGCCGTAGTTGGCCCCTACGACCAGCAGCAGCAGGCGCTGCTCCGCCGGCACGCCGAGCGCCGCGAGGTGCTCGGTCACCCAGGCGTCGTCCTCGGCGGTCACGGCGAGGCTGGGGTGCGTCCCGCCGGGCGGGATGCCGAGCACGTCGAGCAGGTCGTGGTAGTAGTCAGGCATCGGGATCGGGCGCCGACGCGGCCCGGCCCGCTTCTGCCACCAGCGGCGTCCGACCTGCGCGGTGAGGCCCAGGTTCATCAGCCCCGGCCGGCCCTGGCGGTAGCCGAGGCGGCGGGGCACGCCGGCGAGCCACGGCACGAGGCCGGTCGAGGGCGAGTTCGGCAGCACGATCGCCAGGTCGAACCGACGCGCGCGCATGTCGCGTGCCTGCCGCCAGAGCGCCCGGAGCCCCGCCTCCTTCGGCGTCTCGACGATCTCGTCGAAGTAGTCGCTGCCGTGCGCCATCAGGCGCAGATAGGGGCGCATCCCGGCCGTGATGTGGGCGCCCGGGAACGCCGCGCGGACCCGCTCGAACGTCGCCGTCGCCATCACGAAGTCCCCGAGCCAGTTGGGGACCCGAATCCAGATGCGCTCGATCTCGCGGGGGTCGACGGCAGAGCTCACCCCCGGGATGTTGCGGCCTCACCGCGGTCGAGGCAACCTCGCGGCGCGCCGTATGCCGGCGCCGCGCGGCTGTTTTGCGTCCTCTCGCTCCCTCACGCCCGCGCGCTTGTTATCTTCCGCAGCCGTCGCCGCTCCTTCTCCCCTGGCGACTCCATCATCCAACATGGCATCTCAAGCCACCCTCGATCGTCTCTGCGCCGAGTTCGACTCCGCGTCCGAGCACATCCTCGCTGCCGTCGAGCTCCTCGAGCAGAACGCGACGCCGGCCTACCTGTCCCGCTACCGCCGCTACGCGATCGGCAGCCTGCCCGAGGAGCGCCTCGCCGCGATCGCCGAGCGCCTGCAGGCGCTCAACGAGCTGGAGCAGCGCCGCGCCTCGGTGCTGGAGCAAGCCGAGGAGCGCGGCCGCAGGACCGAGGAGCTGGAGCAGACGCTGGCGAACACCGCCGACCAGGACCTGATCGACGACTACTACCAGTCGATGCGGCCGCGGCGACGCGGGATCGCCATGCAAATGGAGGAGAAGGGGCTCGCCCCGCTGGCCCTGGCGATCCAGCACCGGCAGTTCGGTGACGCGGCGACCACGACCGTTCCCGCGCCGACGGCTGCCAGGGAAGACGCCGCCCAGCCCGCCGCCGGCGACGCCGCCTCGACCCCGCCCGTTGAGCCTTCGGCGGTCGAGCAGGCAGCCGAGGACAGCCCTGCTCCTGACGGCGCGGCCGAAGCGCCCGCAGAAGCACAGGCAGGGGAACCGAGCGCGGACGCCCCCGCAGACGAGTCGACGTCGGCGGCGGAGCCTCCCCTGCCAGCGCCAGCCGCGCCGGACGCGCCGGATGCGCCGGACGCCGCGGGTGACGCGCCCGGTGAGGCAGCGAGTTCGCCGGCCCCTGCGACCGATGCCCCGCCGCCGGAAGCAGCCGAGACGCCTGCCGAGCCCCTCGTCGAAGCAAGCGGAGCCGCCGAGGCTGCAGACGCCGAGCCCGTCCCGGATGTCGACCTCCAGAAGCTGGCAGAGCCCTACGTCTCGTCGGACAACGGGCTGCCCACGCCCGAGGCCGCGCTCGAGGGAGCGCTCTTGATCCTCGCCGACCGGATCCTCAACGATCCGGCGACGCGGGCCCGATTCCGCGACGAGCTCCGCCGCGGCATCCTTCGCGCGAAGCCGGTGAATCCGGACGGCGACCCAGGCAAGTACAAGCAGTTCTTCGACTTCGCCGAGCCGATCAACCGCATCCCGGCGAACCGCATGCTCGCGCTGCGGCGCGCGGAGCGGGAGAAGATCCTCCGCCTGGAGCTGGGGCTCAAGCGCGGTCGCCACCGCGAGATCCTGCGCGCGCTGCACGCGACCGACGCGGTCCCGGGGACGCAGCTCGGCGACTTCTACGACTTCGTCTTCGACAGCGCCGCGAAGGGCCTCCTGGAGGTCTGCGGCAACGACGTCCGGCGTCGCCTCAAGGAGAAGGCGGACCGCGAGTCGATGCGGGCCTTCAGCCGCAACCTTCGTTCGCAGCTGCTGGCGCCCCCGCTCGGCGGCAAGAAGGTGCTCTCGCTGCGGACTTCGGGCAAGGCGATCTGGGCCGTGGTGCTCAACGAGGACGGCTCGATCGGCGCCCGCAAGACGATGCCGACGGACAACGACGAACAGCGTCAAGGCGCCCTGGAGCTGCTGGTCGAGTGGATCAAGAACGAGGCCCCTGACGCGATCGCGGTCCCGCACGGCCGCCGACAGGCAGGCAGCGAGAAGGTCGTCGCGAAGCTCCGCGAGGCGCTGGGCGAGAGCCCGCTGCCGATGGTCGTCCCGGTCGACGAGGCGGCTTCGACCATCTTCGCGACCAGCACCGGCGGGAAGAAGGCCATCCCGGGCGTGGACGTCGGGGTCCGCACCGCGATCTCGCTGGGACGACGCCTCCAGGACCCGCTGCTCGAGCTGGCCCGCATGGAGGTCCGCACGCTCGGCCTCGGGCAGGCCCTGGACGACGTCCACCAAGGGACCCTGCAGCGCGAGCTCGGCCGGGTGAAGTCCAGCTGCATCGCCGAGGTCGGCTGCGACCTGAACACCGCGCCCGCCGAGGTGCTGCAGATGATCCCGGGACTGGGCCACGAGCGCGCCCAGGCGCTGGCCAAGCACCGCAAGCAGAAGGGCGGCTTCCAGTCGCGCAGCGAGGTCGCCGAGGTCGAGTCGATCAACGAGGCCTGCTACCGCAACATCGCGGCCTTCCTGCGGCTCGAAGGTGGCAGCGAACCGCTCGACGCGACCCCGATCCACCCCGACGACTACGAGCTGGTCCGCGCGGTCGCGACGCAGCGGGGCTGTGAGCCCGTCGAGCTCGTCGGCAAGAACCTCCGCGACGTCGACGCGGACGCGCTGGTGACCGACGCGTCGCCCAAGCCGCGGGTCGTCTCCGTGCTGCAGCAGCTCCAGCGCGCCGACAAGGACCCGCGCGGCGAGCTGATCGCGACCGCCAACGAAGGCGTGCACACGCTCGACGACCTGCACCAGGATCGCGAGCTGAAGGGGCGCGTCGCCAGCATCACCGACTTCGGCGCGTTCATCGACCTGGGGATCGGCCAGGACGGACTCGTGCACATCTCCCAGATCCCCGGCCACCGCATGCGGGACCCGAACCAGACGCTCCGCGTCGGCGAGGTCGTCACGGTCTGGGTGCTCAACGTCGACCAGCAGAAGCAGAAGATCTCGCTGTCGATGCACAAGCCGCGCCACCTCGCGGAAGGTCGGCTGCCGACCCTGGGAGAGCGGATGGAGCAGCAGAAGGGACGGCGGCGCGGCCGCGGGGACCGCGGGGCGCGAGGCCCTGGCGCGGGGGACGAGGCGCAGAGCCGTCGCCCCGGCGCCTCCGGCGGCAGGCCCGGCGGCG
>JBMHDP010000291.1:0-16012 GCA_049889335.1 Planctomycetota bacterium | reverse complement strand
TGATCTTTGGCATTCTGGGTGGCCTCGAAAGTAAGCGTGTGAGCTTAATGAGGTTGGTCTGCGTGGACCTGGCGCTTGCGCTGGGTGTGCGGGGGCCGGCAAGCCGCTCACGCTCGTGTTGAGGCGTGGTGCGAGAGCATCGTGCTGAGCGGGTGTGAGTTAGCGACAAAGCCAAAGAGAATGACCCTGTGTTGTTCAATGAACATCAAGTGAAGGGTTTGATCCTGGCTCAGAACGAACGTTGGCGGCGTGGATGAGGCATGCAAGTCGAACGCGAAAGCCCTCGGGTGAGTAGCGTGGCGGACGGGTGAGTAACACGTAATCAAGCTACCTGGCAGACAGGGATAACTTCGGGAAACCGGAGACAAGACCTGATGGTCTCACGGCATCGCATGTTGCTGTGTGTAAATGGACGGGATCCTCCGGGATCGTCTGCTGCCAGAGGTGATTGCGGCCCATCAGCTTGTTGGTAGGGTAACGGCCTACCAAGGCTACGACGGGTAGCCGGCCTAAGAGGGTGGTCGGTCACACTGGGACTGAGACACTGCCCAGACTCCTACGGGAGGCTGCAGTCGAGAATCTTCCGCAATGGACGAAAGTCTGACGGAGCGACGCCGCGTGGAGGACGAAGGCCTTCGGGTTGTAAACTCCTGTCACGAGTTAAGAAGTGTATGCCATTAATACCGGCATGCATTGACGAATGCTCGAGAGGAAGCACTGGCTAACTCTGTGCCAGCAGCCGCGGTAATACAGAGAGTGCGAACGTTGTTCGGAATTACTGGGCTTAAAGCGTACGTAGGCGGCGTAACAAGTGTCGGGTGAAAGCCCACGGCTCACCCGTGGAATTGCCTGGCAAACTGTTATGCTAGAGTGTGGTAGGGGAGAACAGAACTCATGGTGGAGCGGTGAAATGCGTAGATATCATGAGGAATACCGGTGGCGAAGGCGGTTCTCTGGTCCACAACTGACGCTGAGGTACGAAAGCTAGGGTAGCGAACGGGATTAGATACCCCGGTAGTCCTAGCCGTAAACGATGGGTACTAGCTTGGGGGATCCCTGTGTTCTTCCAGGTGAAGCAAAAGTGATAAGTACCCCGCCTGGGGAGTATGGTCGCAAGGCTGAAACTCAAAGGAATTGACGGGGGCTCACACAAGCGGTGGAGCATGTGGTTTAATTCGAAGCAACGCGAAGAACCTTACCTAGGCTTGACATGCAGGGGCTAGGCCGGTGAAAGTCGGCTGATTACCTTCGGGTGTGACCTGCACAGGTGTTGCATGGCTGTCGTCAGCTCGTGTCGTGAGATGTCGGGTTAAGTCCCTTAACGAGCGAAACCCTTATCACTAGTTACCAGCGGGTAAAGCCGGGCACTTTAGTGAGACTGCCGTTGTCAAAACGGAGGAAGGTGGGGACGACGTCAAGTCATCATGGCCCTTACGCCTAGGGCTACACACGTGCTACAATGGCTGGTACAGAGAGACGCGAAGCCGCAAGGTGGTGCAGACCTCATAAAGCCAGCCCCAGTTCGGATTGTAGGCTGCAACTCGCCTGCATGAAGTTGGAATCGCTAGTAATCGCGGATCAGCTACGCCGCGGTGAATATGTTCCTGAGCCTTGTACACACCGCCCGTCAAGCCACGAAAGCTGAGAGCGCCCGAAGTCGCTAGTCCAACCGCAAGGAGGACGGCGCCGAAGGCGAGCTTGGTGATTGGGACTAAGTCGTAACAAGGTAGCCGTAGGGGAACCTGCGGCTGGATCACCTCCTTTTAAGGAACCTTGTCGGTGGACCTCTAATCCACCGATAACCACAGGGGCTTGCACGCTCTTCTCGAGGCCACCCTATTTTCTCCCCGCGCGCGATGCGCGCCGGCTGGAGAGAAGCGAACACGACCACCTGGTTCGAGCGCCGCTCACCGTTTGGTCGACGTGCTCTTTGACAAGTAGGGTTGGTGGAACGAGATCGTCGAGGATCTCGAGTGAGAATCAGATCAAGCTAGAAAGGGTGTACGTGAGGATGCCTAGGCACCAAGAGCCGACGAAGGACGTGGCTAAGCTGCGAAAAGCCCCGGAGAGACGCAAGCGGTCTTTGACCCGGGGGTGTCCGAGATTCGGAAACGACACGGACTAGACGTTCGTGAGCCGCACATGAATCCATAGTGTGCGGTAGGGAACGCAGGGAACTGACCCATCTAAGTACCTGCAGGAAAAGAAAGAGACATCGATTCCCCCAGTAGCGGCGAGCGAAAAGGGATCAGCCCAAACCTTGTATGTGTAAGCCCGCAGGCGTTGCATGCAGGGGGTTGTGAGAGCCGGAGCAGTGGTTGCGGACCTGCACGGAGTTACCAAGTTGTTCGTTAGACGAGCTGGCTGGAAAGCCGGGCCATAGAGGGTGATAGCCCCGTAGTCGAAAGCGAGCAGCCTCCGCCGGATATCTCGAGTAGCGCCTGTCCCGTGGAACCAGGCGTGAATCAGCGCGGCCCACCGCGCAAGGCTAAATACTCCTTGGTGACCGATAGTGAAGAGTAGCGCGAGCGAAAGGTGAAAAGAACCCCTGTTAGGGGAGTGAAATAGAACCTGAAACCGTATACCTACCAGCGGTCGGAGCCCTATTCATGGGGTGACGGCGTGCCTTTTGCATAATGACCCGGCGAGTTGGCGTAGGCGGCAAGGTTAAGGATTAGAAGTCCGAAGCCGAAGCGAAAGCGAGTGCGAAATGTGCGATACCAGTCGAGTGCGCCAGACCCGAAATCAGGTGATCTAACCATGGGCAGGTTGAAGCGGATGTAACAGTTCGTGGAGGACCGAACGGGTAAATGTTGAAAAATTTTCCGATGACCTGTGGTTAGGGGTAAAAGATCAATCAAACCTGAAGATAGCTGGTTCTCCCCGAAATAGCTTTAGGGCTAGCCTCAGGTGTTTCGCGACGGGGGTAGAGCGACTGTTCAGGCTAGGGGGGTGCATAACCTACCCTACCCAGACAAACTCCGAATACCGTCGTTGATAGCCTGGGAGTCAGACTACGAGGGATAAGCTTCGTGGTCGAGAGGGAAACAGCCCAGATTGGCAGTTAAGGCCCCTAATTCATGCTCAGTGTATGTAAGGAAGTGGGGTTGCATAGACAGCTAGGATGTTGGCTTAGAAGCAGCCATCATTTAAAAAGTGCGTAATAGCTTACTAGTCGAGCAACTCTGCGCCGAAAATGAACGGGACTAAGCATGAAGCCGAAACTCCAGACTGCACACGTTGATGTGTGCATTGGTAGGGGAGCGTTGGACGAGCGGTTGAAGCCGGAGGGTAACTACCGGTGGACGTGGTCCAAGTGATTATGCCGGGATGAGTAGCGAGAAAGCAGGTGAGAATCCTGCTCGCCGTAAACCTAAGGTTTCCTGGGCAAGGCAATTCCGCCCAGGGTTAGTCGGTCCCTAAGGCGAGGGCGAAGGCCGTAGTCGATGGGAAGCAGGTCAATATTCCTGCACCACTGTTAGCGTTGAAAGAGGAGTGACGGCGGGTTGAAGTGCGGCCAGTTATTAGTTCTGGTTGCTGAGCTGGGGTGGCGGATAGGAAAATCCGTTCGCGTGATCTCCGGCTCGGGTGGTAACCGCGTGGAAGTCCGTCCAAGAAAACCTTCGCTGGAGCGAAGCAGTGACCGTACCAAATCTGACACAGGAGGGTGAGGCGAATAGCCTCAGGCGCTCGAGAGAACCTTACGTGAAGGAACTAGGCAAATTAACCCCGTAAGTTCGCGATAAGGGGAGCCACCGCGAGGTGGCCGCAGGAAAACGATGGCTGCGACTGTTTACTAAAAACACAGGTCTCTGCTAAGTCGTCGAAGACGACGTATAGAGACTGACGCTTGCCCGCTGTTGGAACGTTAAGATGAGTGGTTAGAGCAATCGAAGCTGCGAGTCGAAGCGCCAATGAAGGGCGGCCGTAACTATGACGGTCCTAAGGTAGCGAAATTCCTTGTCGGGTAAGTTCCGACCCGCACGAATAGCGTAACGACAGCCATACTGTCTCCACGAAGGACTCGGCGAAATTGTGGTCGTGGTGAAGACGCCACGTTCCCGCACCAAGACGGAAAGACCCCGTGAACCTTTACTATAACCTAATACTGGCTCTAGGTTTGTCATGTGTAGCATAGGTGGGAGACGTTGATGCCGGCGGCGCCAGCCGTCGGATAGTCACCGGTGAAATACCACTCTTGGCATATTTGGAGTCTAACCTGTGACCGTTATCCGGCATGGGAACAGTGTTAGGCGGGTAGTTTGACTGGGGCGGTCTCCTCCTAAAGAGTAGCGGAGGAGTGCAAAGGTACACTCAGAGCGGTTGGTAATCGCTTGTAGAGCGTAAAGGTATAAGTGTGCTTGACTGCGAGACATATAGGTCGAGCAGGTACGAAAGTAGGTCTTAGTGATCCGGTGGTCCCGTGTGGAAGGGCCATCGCTCATCAGATAAAAGGTACTCCGGGGATAACAGGCTGATCACGCCCAAGAGTCCATATCGACGGCGTGGTTTGGCACCTCGATGTCGGCTCATCGCATCCTGGGGCTGAAGGCGGTCCCAAGGGTTGGTCTGTTCGCCCATTAAAGCGGTACGTGAGCTGGGTTTAGACCGTCGTGAGACAGGTCGGTCCCTATCTGGTGTGGGCGTAGGATGATTGAGGAGACTCTTTTCTAGTACGAGAGGATTGAAAAGAACGTACCTCTGGTGTGCCAGTTGTCGCGCTAGCGGCATCGCTGGGTAGCTAAGTACGGACCGGATAAGCGCTGAAAGCATCTAAGCGCGAAGCCAACTCCAAGACTGGTCATCCCTGAGACACCTGGTAGACCACCAGGTTGATAGGCCGGGAGTGTAAGGACAGTAATGTCTTCAGCTGACCGGTACTAACCAGTCGATCGGCTTGATCTCATTTCCACTCGTGCAGACTCGGTCCAAGCGACCCAGGCTGCAGCGATTCTCGACGACTCGTTCCACCAACCCTTCTTCTCTCTGCCCCGGGACCAGCGCCGCTGGCCCGCCGGCAGATCAAGCGCCTCCCGGTGCCCATACCAGGCTGGAAATACCCGTTCCCTTTCCGAACACGGCAGTCAAGCAGCCTGGGCCGATGATAGTGCATTGCGCGAAAGTAGGTTAGCGCCGGGTCATTCTTCACAGCCCCATCGTCCCACCGACGGTGGGGCTGTTTTCTTTGGCGCGCGCGGCATCGTGGCCCCGCACCGCACGCGATCGGGCCGTGTCCGCCTACGCTGCCGCCTTCGACGCCGGGCATCCGGAACCAACACGCCGGGCAGACGAGGCCGGCCTCCGGCATCTTTTGACCGGGGTCTTCCGGCAGTGGGAGTTCGAGCCTAGGCTCCCCTACGGACATGAAAATCGTGGACCTCTTCGTTGGGGACGAGCCAGTCATCTCGTTCGAGTTCTTCCCTCCCAAGACCGAGGAGGGCGTGGAGGCGCTCTACGAGACCGTCAAAGCGCTCGGTCCGTGCCGCCCATCGTTCGTCTCCGTGACCTACGGCGCCGGCGGTAGCACGCGGGATCGGACGCTCGCCCTCGTTGCGCGTATCCAGGGTGAGCTCGGCATCACGACGATGGCGCACCTGACCTGCGTCGGCAGCACCAAGGACGAGATCCGAGACACCCTGCAGCGGCTCTACGACTCGGGCATCCGCAACGTGCTCGCGCTGCGCGGTGACCCCCCCAAGGGGGAGTCCGAGTTCACGGCGACCGCCGGCGGCTTCCGCTACGCGTCTGAGCTGGTCGCGTTCATCCGCGAGTTGGACCTGGACTTCTGCGTCGGGGCCGCCTGCTATCCCGAAGGTCACGTCGAAGCAGCCGACCTCGAGTCCGATCTTGCCCACCTCGTCACCAAGGTCGAGGCAGGAGCAGACTTCCTGGTCTCCCAGCTGTTCTTCGATAACGCCGACTACCACGCGTTCGTGCGGCGGGCGCGCTCAGCCGGCGTGCAGGTGCCGATCGTGCCGGGCCTCATGCCGGTGACGAACGCGACGCAGGTCCAGCGCTTCACCGAGATGTGCGGCAGCCGGATCCCCCAGGAGCTGTATCGGCGCCTGCAGATCGTCGCGGGCGACACGTCCGCGGTCGTCGCGACCGGCGTGCAGTGGGCCGTGGATCAGGGGCGCGAGCTGCTCGAGTTCGGCGCGCCTGGGCTCCACTTCTACACGCTCAACCGGTCCTCGGCGACGCTAGCGGTGCACGCCGCGCTCGGTCTGTAGGCGGCCTGAGGCCGGCGCAGCTGCGCCGCGAGGCGTCGCTAGGGCTCCCCTGCGGCCGCCGCGCCGTCGTCGGCGCGACGTGGATGCACGCCGTCGTGCCGGACGAGGTCACGGAGCCGCTCGCACAGTCCGGACCACCGCTGCCCGTCGTCGTTGTTCTGGGTGGCCATCTCTAGCGCCCGGCGGGAGCCGACCAGGACGACCAGGCGCTTGCCGCGGGTGATCGCGGTGTAGAGCAGCGAGCGACGCAGCATCAAGAAGTGGTCGGTGGAGACCGGGACCACGACCGCCGGATACTCGCTGCCCTGCGCGCGGTGCACCGAGATCGCGTAGGCGGGGATCAGGTCGCCCAGCTCCTCGAAGCCGTATTCGTGCTCGCGCTCCGGGAAGCGGACGTAGAGCTTGGCCGCGTTCGCGTCGATGTAGGTCAGCTGGCCGACGTCGCCGTTCCACACCTCGCGGTCGTAGTCGTTGCGGATCTGCATCAGCTTGTCGCCGACGCGGTAGCGCTTGCCTGCGCGCTCGACCTCCACTTGGCCCGGATTGAGCAGGTCCTGCAGGTCTCGATTGAGCGCGTCGGCGCCGACTTCGCCGCGATACATCGGGCACAGCACCTGCACGTCGCGGAGCGGGTCCATGCCGAAGCGCTTGGGGATCCGCGCGCCGATCAGCTCGCGCAGCAGCGCCCGCGCGCGTCGGACGTCGTCCGCCTCGACGAAGAAGAAGTCGCCGTCTTCCGCGCCGCTCCGCGGCAGGTCGCCCGCGAGCAGGCCGTGGGCGACGCGCACGATGTCGGAGTCGTTCTGCTGTCGAAAGATCCGCGTCAGCGCGGTCGCCGGTACCCGGCCGCTCGCGAGCACGTCGGCGAGCACGTTGCCGGGCCCGACCGAGGGCAGCTGGTTCTGGTCGCCGACGAGCACCAGGGTCATGGTGGGTGGCACGGCCTGCAGCAGCGAGAAGGCCAGCTGCACGTCGAGCATCGACGCCTCGTCCACGACCAGCATGTCGCCGTCGAGTGGGTTCGCGCGGTCCCGCGCGAACCGGCCGGCGCCGGGCGTGAACTCGAGCAGGCGGTGCAGCGTGCTCGCGTGGTGACCCGTCGACTCCTCGAGTCGCTTGGCGGCTCGGCCGGTCGGCGCCGCCAGCGACAGCTTGAGCCCCTTCTGCGCGAGGATCTGGACGATCGCGCGCACGATGGTCGTCTTGCCGACGCCCGGTCCGCCGGTGATCACGGAGACCCGCTCGCGCAGCGCGCGCACGATCGCGTCGCGCTGCTGATCGGCGAGCTCCATCCCGGACACCTGGGCGAACCAGCGCACCGCGGACTCGGGTTCGACGGGCAGCGGGTCCGCGTCGCTCTGGACCAGCGCGTCGAGGGCGCGCGCGACGCCGTCCTCGGCCTCGACGAGCGCCGTCGGGTAGACGACGGGCGACGGGTCGTCGTGCAGCAGCACCGGACCCGGCGGGAGCTGCCGCGCGACGCGTCCGGCGCTCGCGAGCTCCGGCAGGCGCGCCGTCAGCGCCTCCTCCGGGCACGCGATCAGCTCGCCGGTGCGTCGCACCAAGACCTCTTCGGGGAGATAGCAGTGTCCTTCGCGCGCCGCCTGTCCGAGCACGTACTCGAGCGCCGCGTCGAGTCGCTCCTCTGCCATGGGCTCGATCCCGAGCTGGCCGGCGAGGCGGTCCGCGATGCGGAACCCGACTCCGATCACGTCGTCGGCGAGCCGGTAGGGGTTGGCCTGCACCAGCGCCGACGCGTTCGCCCCGTAGCGCTTGACGATCCGCGCGGCGAGGCCGGCGCCGAGCCCGTGCGCCCGCAGGAACACGAGCACGTTCTGCAGGTCCTTCTGCGCCTTCACCGCGTCGGACAGCTCCTCGATCTTGCGCGGGCCCAGGCCGCGGATGGCGCGCAGCTGCTCGGGGTCGTCCTCGATCACGCGGAGGGTCTCGTCGCCGAACTTCTGGACGATCTTCTCCGCGGTCGCCGGTCCGATGCCCTTGACGAGGCCCGACGCGAGGTAGGCTTCGATCCCCGCAGCGGTCGACGGCGCGACGGCCTCGAACGTCTCCACCTTGACCTGCTCGCCGAACTTCGGGTGCGTGTCGCGCTCACCGCGGAGCCGCAGCCGCTGCCCCTCCTTGAGCTCAGCCATCGGCCCGACGACCGTAACCGTCTTACCGGTCGCTTCTTCGGCGAGCTTCAGGACGGCCCAGCCGGAGTCCGGGTTGCGGAACGTAAACCGCTCGATCGTGCCTTCGAGTTCTACCTCAGAGCTCTGGCTGTCGCTGCTCATCGAAAGTTGGGCGGCGCGGCGTGTTGTGTTCACGCCACCATCCGCTAAGGTGTTACGCCCTTTTCATCCGTTCAGTCAGCACGGACTGAGCAGGATACGCCAGCCCGACGCGCGGCGCCAACGCGCCGCCAGGGCAACTGTCAGCCTCCTCCTTCCACCTCCCTCCCTTCCGCATGATCCGCGTTCAGGTCCGCCCCAATGAGCCGCTCGAGGCTGCGCTGCGCCGCTTCAAGCGCCAGTGCAACTACGCCGGCATCTTCCGTCTCGCCAAGAAGCACGCTTTCCACGAGAAGTCGAGTGACAAGCGTCGTCGCGAGGGCCGGGAGCGTGAGCGCAACATCATGATGGCCGAGCGCAAGCGCCAGGGCATCTCGGGTGGCCGCAGCAAGAAGCGCCGCACGCGCGGCGGCAAGGGCAAGGAGCGCCGCGACAACCAGCCGGACTTCGATCCGTTGACCGCCGACACCACGCTCGACACGAAGGCAGCGAGCGAGGCCGCGGCCAACACGGCGGCCGCGACGGGCGCGACGCCCGCCGCCGCGCCGAGCGGCAGCGCGGCGTCGTAGGGCCGGAGCCGGCCGGCGGCTCGGCCCGTGTCCCTCCCTCGCTTCCCGGGCGAAGGTCCGCGTGACCTGAGCAAGCCCCTGGAGCGCGTGCGCGTCCTCGTGGACGCGCGCACCGCAGGCCAGCGCCTCGACCTCGCGCTCGCAGCGGTGCTGACGTGGCGCTCGCGGTCGAGCATCGTGCGCATGATCGACGACGGCCTCGTGAGGCTGCAGGGGCGCGTCGTCCCGCCGTCACGCAAGGTCCGCGTCGGCGACACGATCGAGGTCGACATCCCTCAGGACCCGGTCGCGCAGCCCAACCCGGACGCGGCCTTCGACCTGCCGATCCTCTTCGAGGACGAGTGCATGATCGCGGTCGACAAGCCGCCCGGCATGGCGGTGCACCCCTCGGGGCGCCACCTGCACGGGACGCTGATCCACGAGCTGCACCGCCGCTACCGCAGGCCCGACGAGCCGGAATACGACGTCGTGCCGCGCTTGCTGCACCGGATCGACATGGAGACGTCGGGCGTCGTCGCCGTCGGCCTCGACGAACACTTCCACCACCAGGTGCGCAAGCAGTTCGAGGACCGGCTGGTGCACAAGGCCTACGTCGCCGTCGTGCACGGCTGCCCCGCGGTCTCTGAGGGGGTCGTCGACCGGGGCATCGTGCCGGACAAGTCCTCGGCCGTGCGGCTCAAGCTCACGACCTGCGAGCCCGGCAGCGGGCAGTCGGCGGTCAGCCGCTACCGCGTACTTCGCCGCAACGCCCGCTTCTCCCTGGTCGAGGTGCGTCCGGAGACCGGTCGCACCCACCAGATCCGCGTGCACATGGCCGCGATCGGGTGTCCGCTGGTCGGCGACAAGCTCTACGGCCCGGACGAGCAGCTCTTCCTCAAGGGTATCGCTGGCGAGCTGGACGACGCCGGCCGCGAAGCGCTCGTGCTGGACCGGCACGCGCTGCACTCCTCTTCCCTGACGTTCTTCCACCCCAAGCGCGGGCGGGACGTGACCATCGAGGCCCCGCTGCCGCAAGAGTTCGCGGAGCTGATGGCCTGAGCGTCGGGCACCGGGCTCGCTGCGCCCCTCGACCACGAACGAACCGAGAGGGGCCGGGTCGGCAGCTCGATCAGCAAGCGCGCAGCGCGGCGCCGCGGGAGGGCGTCGCCCGCGCGCCGCCGACGAAGGGGAGGCGCTACGGCCCGAACGCTGCGCCCGCGAGCCACGGCATCAAGCAGAGGACGGCGTAGAGCACCGCCACGGCGCGCAGCTCTCGGCCGATGGTGGGCGCGGGCGGGGCGTCTCGGGTCGCGTCGACGTCGCTGTCGGACGCGGACGTCGCAGGGGCGAGCTCCGGCGTCGCTGTCGTGACGCGGAGCTCCGTGGGGTCGCCGGCTGGAGCGCGTCGGAGCCGGAGCGCCGCGGTCGCGAGGGCGGTGAGCGCGACGGGCCACCGCAGATACGCGGGGAGGAACCCGCCGAACCCTGCGCCTGCGAGCCCGAGGACCAGCGCGCCGCCCATCAGCGCGCCGAAGTCCAGCCCTCGGTCTTCCTCGCGGTCGTCGGTGAACGGCACGCGGTCGACCTGGGTCATGCGCGCTGCGGCCAGCACCGCGACCGAGAAGGCGAAAACCGTCGCTGCCGCGCGGTCGGCCTGCGTGGGGTCCGCGCCGAGCACCAGAACCAGCGCGAGCCCGTAGGTGGGCACGAGCACGTGCGTCGTGACGGCTCGCCACGTCGCGCGCGCGACCGCGCCGCGGGTCAGCGCGGGCGCGTGCGCGAACACCCAGCCCGTCCCCGCCTGGTCGGCGCGCGGCAGGAACGCGATCAGGAACGGCAGGTAGATCGCGGGCAGCATCAGCAGCAGGCACAGCAGCGAGTAGGTGTCCTCACTGGCCTCGCTGCCTCCCAGCGTCAAGAACGCCATGCCGGCCGGGAGCCCGAGCAGCGGCAGCACGCGCGCGCGGAAGCCGGGGCTGCGCCACATCTGGATCGCGACGAATTCGGCGACGCCGCGTTCGGGGCCGTCGCCGGTCCAGGCTGCGAGCAGCCTGAGCAGCGGGCGGCGCCCCTGCGAGCCGGCGCGCGCGGGCCGGCGGCCGGCGCGCAGCGCCGCGCTGCAGGCCAGCATCGCGATCGTCAGCGCGGCCCACGGCAGCAGCCGCCACGCTTCGTCGAGCGGCGAAGCGAGCAGCCGCGCGGCGTGGTAGGTCGGGAGCAGCTCTGCGCCGATCCGGGCGATCGGCAGGTCGTCCGCCGTGCCGTCCAGCTGCCGGAGCGACAGCGCGAAGAGCACGAAGCCGCCGCCCAGGAGCGCCGCCTTGGTCGTCCCCATGGCGAGCGTCGCGCGCGCGTCGCCCAGCAGGTTCGCGAGCACGACGCGCAGGGTCGCGAGCCCGCCGCAGGCGACGCCCGCGCACGCGCAGGCCGCCGCCACGTAGCCCAGCGCCTGCCCTGGCGACCCCGTGAGGTGCGCGAGCAGGATGCCGGGCGAGATGGCCATGCCGGCCGTCACCAGGACGAGGTGGAACGACGCGTGGCCGGCGCGCGCCAGCACGACGCTCAGGTGCGACACGGGCGCGCCGGCGAGCAGGCTCTCGTCGGCCGCGAGGCGCAGCGGCCGCTGCTCGTCCCCGAGGGACGCGACGCCGATCAGCAGCGTCGAGAGCGAAAGGTTGGCGGCGACGAAGGCGACGGGCGGGACGTCGGGGTAGAGCAGGACGGCGAAGCCGAAGGCCAGCAGCGACTGCCACATGATCGTGGTCGTCAGGCTGCTGCCCGCGCCGTCCCCGTCGCGGCGCGCGTCTCCGAAGAAGTCCAGCAGGACCCAGGCGCGGATCAGCGCGGCGATCTGGACACGAGGTCGGGCCGCGGTCACGCCGGCGCTCCGCGTCGCAGCAGCAGGCACGAGGCCGTGTAGCCGTGCATGTAGGTCTGCGCTCCGACCGGGCCGATCTCTCCGTTGCACGTGCCGCCGACCATCGGCACGTCGCCCGCCACGCGACGGAAGCGGGCGTGGTCGGCCCCCGCCCGTCCGACGCAGCGGAACATGACCGCGGCCTCGGCCTGTGGAGCGCTCGCCCGTCGGAGCCGGCGCTCGAGGTCTTCGAGGCCGCCGTCGCGGTCGCGCACGTGCAGCTGGATCGTCCGTCCGACGTAGAGCTGCTCGCCGACGACGAGGTTCGCGTCCTCGTCGATGCCGAGCACGTTGCGGACCAGGAAGTCCCCGGCCTCTGGCGCCGCGACTGCGAACGGGTCGCTGGCGACGCCCAGGAAGAGCGGGTTCTGTTCGGCGTCCGAGGGCAGCTCCGAGGCGTGGACCTGCTGCAGCTGCTGCTCGATGAACTGCTTGGCGGGCACGTCGTCGACGGCGACCAGCCGGTTGCCCCGGGCCTTCGTGATCTTGCCGGGGCGTCCGATCGGTCGGCACCCCTGGGAGACGACCGGGGACGCGGTCACGTCGCCTGCGAGGGTCAGCAGCACCGCGCCCTGCGTGATCCGCTCGCGGCCGCAGAACAGCATGTTGCCGTGCGGGTGTCGGCTGCCGCTGGCGATGCCGCCCACCTTCGGCGCGTCTGGCAGCACGAAGTCGAGCCCGTCGACGAGCGGTCGCACGTCGAAGTGGAACGGCTCTCCCAGCACGACGACGCCGCGCACCGCTTGCTGCGTACGCGGCAGCAGCGCGCGCCACGCCGCCGGCGCGGCGTCGGCGTGCGGCAGGTCGGGCTCCTGCACCGTGCACGCGGCGACCTCGGCGCCGGGCAGCCGGCCGGCCAGCACCGAGACGGCCGGGGTCGTAGAGCTCATCCCGTCGCCGTTGAGCTGCGCCGCGCCGGTGCAGCCGACCAGCGTCTGCGCGCCGATCCGCTCCTGGAGCTGCACCGGCAGCGCCGCCAGCTCCTCGCCGTAGTCGGCAGAGGCGAACACCACCGCGAGGTCCAGCGGCGCAGCGCCGAGCGCGCGTCGGAGCTCGCTCGCCACGGCGTCGCAGGCCTCGGTGAGGTCTTCGGACTCGGCAAGCGCGCTGTGGAACTCCATGAGGTCGCGGGGGTGCGTTGAGGATAGGTGCAGGGGAGGGCGACGCAACGCGCGCCCGCGCGCAGATTCGATTGCCGCGCGTCGGCTGTCGTGCGAACGTGACGACGTGGAGATCCTCGTCGTCAGCTCGCCGGGCGCGACGGCCGCAGCGCACTGGAGCAAGGCGGCGGCGGGTGCGTTCTGTCGGTTGGCGTCGGCGCGCGGCGGCGGCGTGCGGTGGTTCGTGGCGCTGCACGGAGACGAGGAGACGCCCGCCGGCGGCGACGGGGTGCAGGTGGTGTCCTTCCGTGAGCGTCGGGAGCACGCCCTGCACGACGTCGCTGCCAGTCAGCGCGACCCGGCGCTGGAGCGCGCGCTCACCGAGTCGGCGCGGGCGGCCCCGGGCTGCGCGGTCGTGCACTTCGGGCTCGGCGCCCAGGGCTCGCCGAACCTGCTGTGGCTGGCGGAGCGGCTGGGGAGCCGGGTCTTCGCCGTGGCGCGGGGCGCGGAGCTGGTCTGCCACCGCGGGGACCTGCTGGATCGCGAGCAGCGGCCCTGCCGTGCGTGGGACGACGCCGAGCGCTGCCGCTGGTGCTGCGCGCGGCCGGGGTGGTCCTGGAGGGCGCGCCCGCGCGCTGACGACCTCCGCAACCGCGCCGACCTCCTGGTCGCGAGCCTGCACGTATGCGAGGCGGTCCTGGTAGAGGCGGAGGCGGACGCGCAGCTCGTCGCCGCGCTCGGGGTGCCGGCGAAGCGCGTCAAGGTCGGCGCCGACGTCGCGGCGACCGTCGACCTCGTCTGCGGCGGAGCCCCCGCCGCCTGACGCGGTCCGCCGGCGGCCGCGCCGTCAGGCGTCGCCGGCGGCTTCCATGCGTCGCTTGCGGCGCTCGTCGGCCGTCATCTCGCTGTCGAGGCGGCCGAGGAACGCCGCGCCCTCCTTGGCGCGGATGAACTTCGCGAACAGCGGGCTCACCGCGCGCACGTGCTGCAGCATGTCGAGCGCGACCTGCCGGTAGGAGAAGTGGCCCTCGGGGCCGCTGCGGAGCTCGACGAAGTAGGCGACCTGGCGCGGGTCGAAGACCAGGCGCACGCGCTGCAGGAACCCGAACGGCGTGACGTAGGCTGCGGCCTGCGGGAACCGCTGCGCGACGCGCTGTTGGCGCTCGGCGACGCGCTTCATCACCGCTTCGTATTCCTCGCCGAGGCCTGCTTCGCGCATCAGCGGCGGGACGGCGAAGCCGTGAGTCGTCGTCAGGGTCTGCTGCTGCTGGAAGCCCTTCCGGTGGCGGCCGATGTCGCGGTAGGCGCCGAAGTCGAGCACGGTCTCGAACTCGAACATGTCGCCGCCCTCGAGGCCGGCCGGCCACGCGTCGTGCGAGCCACGCGCGGCCATCAGGCGCTTGAGCAGCTGCTCGCGCTCCTCGTTCGACATCGCCTGGACGCGGTCGACGAGCGCCGAGAACGGCAGCTGGCTCGATTCGTAGAGCAGCGAAGCCAGCAGGCGGTCGTCGAGGTCGCGGTCGTAGCGCAGCAGCGTCGTGTGGCCTTCGGCAGGGCCGACGACGGGCGCGGCGGCCGCCACGCCGAGCTCGTCGGCGACCTTGGGCAGCTCGTCGTGCTGCGCTCGCAGGAAGGCGTTGGGCTTGGCGTGCGTCAGCAGCGTCGGCAGCACCTGCTGCGCCTGCTCCTTGATGCGCTCGCCGACCTCGCGGAACTCGGCCAGCGGGTGGCTGACCAGCTCAGTGATCACGTCGCTGAGCGTGCGCGCGTCGGCGACCATCCCCCACTTGGTGTCGATCGCGGGCGTCAGCAGGTAGCGCGCGGCGTCGAAGGCCTCAGCCTTGAGCGTGCGCAGGTACGGGCCCTCTTTCTCGTCTTCCCCGAGCGGCCGGACCTGCTTCAGGTGGTCGAGCAGGACCTGGGTCGCCTTGGTGTAGAGGTCGAACGACTCCTTGAGCGCGGCGTCGTAGTCCTCGAGCACGTCGCCGCCGGCGGCGACGACGTCCGGGTCGCGGAAGTGGGTCTCGGCGGTGAACGGGATGTAGCGGGTCGAGGACTCCTCGAAGCTGCAGCGGCGCTCGCGCTGGATGAAGCGCGTGACCAGCTGGCTGACGCGCTCGATCGCGAGGTGCACGACCGAGCCTTCGCGCAGCGAGTTGTGGCCGTGGTCGATCGCGTAGGTCTTGAGGAACTTGCCGGACTTGTCGGCCATCACGGCGGACAGCTGGTCCTGCTCGGCGCGCGGCAGCGGCAGGTCCTCGAGCCGCTTGCCCTGGGCTTCGAGACCCTGGCGGAGACGGTCGAGGAACTGGTCGCGCATCGACTTGCTGCTGCGCGAGTAGACGCCGTTGAGCGTCGCGGCGACCTCGGCCGGGAGGTCGCGCACGAGGTAGATGTCGGCGTGCTCCGGCCCGTCCACGACCGAGAAGTAGGTGCCGAGCAGGTCGCGCTCGAACGCGCTGTAGCCGGACGTGTCGGCCGCGGGCTGGGTCTCGGTCACGCTGCTCAGCTCCTGCTCGCGCGCTGCTTGAAGACGAACATGCCGAGGGCGCCTACGGCGACGCCGGCGGCGAACGCGACCCACAGCAGTGGGGCTTCGAGCGGGGTGAGGTGCGCGAACATGACGTCATCGGAGCGGTCGCGCGGGCGCCAGGCAAGCGCGTTCGGAGAACCCGCGCGCGGCTGTTCTCGCGCTCCGCATCATCCTTCCACAGAGTTTCCAGTCCCCTGGTGGCGCACGACAGGGGCGTGAGGAGCAAGCGGAGCGGAGCCCTGTTGTGCGTGCTGTGTCTGACGTCTCCCGTGCCGCGCGGGCCGGAGCCGGACGCGCGGTGGCGGGTGCCCGACGGCGGCGCGGTCGAGTACCGGCGGAGCTGGCGCGCGCGGGCCAGCGCGCCCTGCCGCAGCCGCGCGGAGGCCCGCGGCG
>JBMHDP010000290.1:0-8328 GCA_049889335.1 Planctomycetota bacterium | reverse complement strand
GCCTGGGGGGGTATATGGCGGGCCCCGCCGCGGCGCACGCCGCCACGGTTGTGTGCAGGGCGCTGCGACGCCCGGGTTGGTGGCGGCGGCTGGTGCTGGCGCACGCGAAGTGGGAGCGCGACCTGTGCGCGGCGCACTGGCGGACCAGCGCGACCTTCTACAGCGAGGAGCGGCGGTTCAAAGACGCGCCGTTCTGGGCTGCGCGGCGCGCCGCGGCCGACGTCTTCCGCGAGCCGCCGCCGCCGCCGCCGCAGCAGCGACTGCGGTGGCGCGACGGCGTCGCGCCAGGGCCCGCGCTGCTCCGCCACGGCGACGCGTTCGTCGAGGTCGCGGGGCTCGTGGACCCCGCAGCCGGCGACGAGGTCGCGCGCGCCGGCCGAGTCGTGACGGCGAGCCTCTTCGAATTGGTCGGGCAAGGTCGCTCGATCGAAGAGGCGCTCCAGGCTGCCGCCAGCGATCCGAGGTTCATGACCAGCTCGCCGCGCGACCTCGCGGACGCGCTCCAGTGGCTGCACGCCAAGGGGTGGCTGGTCAGCTGTTGACCGTGCGCGCGAGCAGCCCGCTGACCGCGGCGACCGCGAGGCTGTCGCCGCGCGCCCGCAGCTTGCGCCCGCCGTCGGCGTCACGCGGCGGCAGCGGCGACGCGAACCACACCCAGCGGTCGCCGTGCCGCCGCAGCTCGGGCACCATCGGCGGAACGTTGGTGTCGGCGACGACCCCCTCGAACCCATCCAGGCAGCCGGGGTCGCACGGCAGGCCGCCGTAGCTCGCCGGGGCGATCACACGGACGCCGCGGGACCGCGCCTCCTCGGCGAGCTCGAGCAGCTCGGCGCGATAGCGGAGCGAGGTGGTGCCCAAGCTGAGGTTGACGCAGCACGCCTCCAGGCTGAGCGCGTGGCGCAGCGCGTGCACGACCGCCCGGAAGTCGCAGACGGGCTCGTGGTCGAACACGCGCAGCGAGACGACCTCGATGCGCTCGACGAAGGCGGCGACCGT
This sequence comes from Planctomycetota bacterium, assembly GCA_049889335.1. Taxonomy (GTDB): domain Bacteria; phylum Planctomycetota; class UBA1135; order UBA1135; family UBA2386. The sequence continues at coordinate 7,332 of JBMHDP010000290.1, read as the reverse complement.
CGCGGCGACGGCGCTGCCGTGACCGAGCAGGTCCTCGCCGCCGTGCCCGCCGTCCCGCGCCCCGTCCCGGTCGAAACACGGGCCGGCCACGACGTCCGCGCGCCCGCGCAAGCCGGGGTGTCCAGGGTCGACGCCGCTGTCGACGACGACCACGCGCGGCGGGGACATCACTCGTCGACGACGTAGATGCGTCCGACGATCTCGCCTTCGAGCTCCACGGAGGGCAGCCGCGCCAGGGTGGCGCCGTCGAACACCTCGAAGTCGCTGCCGGCGACGCCGACGTAGACCTTGCTGGCGTCGGGCGCGACGGCGACGAGCGAGCGACGCGGACGGAACTCGTAGTAGGCCTCGGCGAGCTGGTCGCCGGTCTGCATGTCGTAGGTCACCAGCCGACGCTGCTCGCCGCGGCTGCCGCTCATCGCGACACCGATGCGCTTCTTGTGGGCGACCCGCATGCCCCAGGAGCTCTTGCTCGGACCCCACTCGGTGACGCTGAGCACCTTGTGGTTCTGCAGGTCCAGCTCGACCAGCCCCCAGTTCGTGCGCTTCTTCTCGACGGGGTCGGTCGTGGTGAACGTCATCAGGGCCCGGTTCGGATCGCGGCCGTCCAGGAGGTCCGTCGAGCTGACCCGGATGGCCCCGGCCCCGAAGAACCTCGGCTCCTTGAGCGCGATGCGCGCCTCTTCCTTGAGCGTGCGGGCGTTGAGGAACACCACGTCGCCGTCCTTCGACGCGATCCACTGATCGCCGGCCGCGTTGAGGCGCGCGCGCGACATCCCGTCGGGCAGCTTCTTGAGCTTGCGCACGACCTCTTTCTTGGCGCTGTCGTAGAGCAGATACTCGGTCGGCTCGAAGCTGTAGCGGTCGATCTCCTTCTTCACCCTGTCGGTCTGCACCAACCAGTGCACCCCGCCAGGGCACTCCCGCACGCTCTTGACGCGCAGGATCATCCCTTCCTCTTGGAAGAAGTGATCGTCGATGAGCTCGCCGGTGCGCAGGTCGACGACCTCGACCGAGCGCTGCTGGTTGGTCACCACCAGCATCCGGCGGCGGTCGTGGGTCAGGGTCGTCCGCCAGAACAGGCCGCCCTTCAGCTTCACCTTCTGGACGACCTGGTCGGTGCTCGGATCGAACTTCACGAGGAAGTCCGGATACATGGTGAACCAGAAGAACTGCTTCTTCGACTCGAGGTCGGAGAGGCTCGGCGCGGCGACCGGCGTGAACTCGGGCAACTCCGAGCCCTGCTCGCGGCCGCGGCGACGACCGCCGCGCCCGCGCGGGCCGCCGTCCGTCTCCTGCTCAGCAGCGGCGGGGGCCTCGACCGCCTCGGCCTGCTGCGCCGAGCCGGTCGGGCACAGCCACGCTGCGGCGGCGAGCCCGAAGAGGAGGTGGGGCTTGGTCATGACGCGGGCCGTTAGGGGAAGACGAGGTCGATGGACTTCCAGTCCTGCATGGGAGCGCCACAGGACGAGGTCCAGGTCGGCGCGTTCGTCACGCCGTCGGGGACCTGGGCCGGCCAGTAGCACGTGTGGTAGCAATCGTACAGATCGCGCTCGATGGGCTGTCAAAGCCCGTCGGTGCCGTTGCCGGAGTCGACCTCCCAGCCCGGCGCGAACACGGTCGTGCAGCCGTAGGGGTAAGTGGTCGGCGGCGGGTCCTGAGTCAGCGCGCGCGCGGCGCCGCGGCGCGCGAGCACCATGCCGGCGAGCTGCCGGGCCTTTTGGTTGCAGGCGACGATGCGCGGCTGCCGCTTGGGCGCAGCGCCCTCGGGCGGGTTCGAGCTTGGGTCGGTCATGACGGGTCGAAGCGGGTGAGGAAGGTCGGGTTGGCCGCCGCGATGCGGCCGTAGCTCTTGAGCCCGAGGTCGACGAACCCCCGGATCCATTCGCAGTAGTGGACGTTGGCGCGGGTCGCCTCGCCGTAGCGGACGTGCGCCTCGTGGTAGCAGCCGCCTGCACAGAGGGGCCGGGCGAAGCAGCTGGTGCAGTCGGTCTTGTTGTCGACGTGCGCCTTCTCCAGGAACGCCGCGCGCGCCTGCTGATCGACGCCGCCTTGGACGGTCCCGACGCTGTGCGAGTCCGACTCGACGAACCGGTGGCAGAGCCCCAGCTCGCCCTCGGTCGAGACGCCGAGCAGACCGAGGCCGGCGCCGCACGGGTGCGCCTTGTTGACGCCCTGGTGCAGCTCACGGACGAGGTCGCCGAGGTTGCTGAAGCCGTGGTGCTTGCCCTCCACGGCGTGCGCGACGTATTCGTCCCCGAGCGCGGCGAACTCCGCCAGCAGGCGCTCGTAGCCCTGCTCGCCGAGCGCGTACTCGCGCTCGAGACCTGCAGTGACGGGCGCGAAGCCGACCTCGTCGAAACCGAGGTCCTCGGTCAGGTAGCGGTAGGTGTCGACCACCGGCGTCGCGCCTGCCGTGACCGTCACCCGCGCGCCGATCGCGCGGCCCTTGCGGGCCTTGTTGGTCTCGATCAGGTGGCGGATGCGCGGCTCGATCACCTCGAACGAGCCCTTGCCGCTCTTGAAGGTCCGGTGGCGGTCCTGTTCGCCCTGGTCCCCGTCGATCGAGACCGTGATGCCGAAGCGGTGCGTCGTCAGGAAATCGACGATCTCCTCGGTCAACAGCGTCGCGTTGGTCGTCAGCGAGTAGTGCACGCGCTTGGCCAGCTTGGCTGCCTCTTGCTCGGCATACTCGGTCGCCGCCCGGATCGCGTCGAAGTTGAGCAGCGTCTCGCCGCCGAAGAAGGTGATCGACACCTGGGGCCGATCGCCGCTGCTGCGCATCAGGAAGTCGATCGAGTCGCGCGCGGTCTTGTCGTCCATCCGCGCGGTGCCGTTGCTGCCCTGGCCGTCGCCGATCTTGTCCTCGCCGTACTCGTAGCAGTAGGTGCACGACAGGTTGCACTTGTTGGTGACGTTGAGGACCAGGGTCGCGAGCGGGAACGGCATCGGCGGCAGCTGCGGCCGGGGGGCCGGCGCCTCGCCGAGCGGACGGATCGCGCCGAGGTCGATCAGGTCGTTCAGGGTCTCCTGCGCTTGCGCTGCGTGGGGCTGCTCCGTGGCCCACGCGTCCCCGTCGAGGCCGTCGGGTCCGGAGAAGGCGTCGACCACGGCCGCGGTCGGCTCGTCGAGGGCGAGGATCGCCGCGGAGTTCGCCAGATAGACGAACTCCGTGCCGGCGTCGTCGGTGAACCGGCGGTGCAGGACCGTGCGCAGCTGCATCAGCGGTCCTCCCAATTGAGGACCTGCCAGCGCGCGTAGATCGGCACGGTCACCAGCAGGTGGCTGCGCGCGAAGAAGCGCTTGCTCTCACGCGCGGCGGGCGCAGAGGACTGCGGCGCGTCGTCGTCTTCACGCTCACCCTCCGACTCGGCGGCGGCTGGGTCGGGAGCCGCGTCGGCGCGCACCGGCACGTCCAGCTGGAGCTCACAGCAGACGAAGACGTCGCCGATGTTGTTGTGCTGCCACTTCCGCTCGGGGTTCGGGCCGTCGACGTTGGGGGTGAAGACCCCGGACTCCGGGTCGATGCTGCCGACGAACTGCACGTCGTCGTCGTCGTCTCGGACCCGGAACTCCTGCAGGGACCACTTGGGCCGGACCTGGAACAGGTCGACGTCGTCGTCGGTGTAGAGCTCGCCGTCTTCCCCGCGGTGCACCGCGTAGGCCTCGAAGCGCTCCAGCTGGCGCGGGTGCTGGGCGCCGCCGACCCGCGAGAGGCCCTGCAACGGACGGATCCGCACGTAATCCACGGTGTCGTAGAGCGTGAGCGGCACGCCGATCGGATCTGCCCCGTAGGCCAGCGTGACCTCGCCGAGCGCGGCGTCGGCCGCGACGTCGACGGTCACCTCCGCGCGGCGGGGGCCGACGCGCTCGACGCGCGTCACCTGCAGCCCCTCGCCCGCGAAGAAGTCCTCCACCGCGAGCGTCGCGGGCAGCGCGCTGTTCGCGAGCACCTGAACGACGTGGCCCTTGGACGGCACCTCGAGGGCGCCCTGCTGGGTCGCGATCAGGCGAGGCCGGCCGTCGTCGCGATGCAGCGTCACGTCGAGGCCGATCTCGTCGTAGGCGCCGGTGAACAGCCGCCCGCGAAAGCTCTCCCAGCCGTCGTCCAGGAGCAAGACCTCGCGCCACGTCGTGTCACCGTCGACCGCCCGACCGCGCCAGGAGTAGCCAGCGTAGAGGATGCCCTTGCTGCTCCGCGTCGCGCGGCTCCCGTCCGACCACTGCAGCGACCACACGCCGTCGTAGCCGTCGGCTTCGGTGCGGGTCAGCTCGAGCGTGCCCCAGACGTCGCCGCGACCGGTCTCGTGTCCTGTAACCGTCCAGGTGCCGGCCAGCGGCACCTCGCGACGGTTGCGGGTCCAGCGCTCCCAGTCCGGCGTGAACAGCGGCTGCTCCTTCCGGAGCTTCTCGAGCACGCGATCTCCGACGCTGCCGCGGCTGCTGGAGCTGCGGCCGCTCGAGCCGCGGCTGCTGGAGCCGCGCGAGCTGGACGTCGTGGCGCTCGACGGCGGGGGGCTCCAGCGGCGCGCGGACGGGTCCCGCGGCGGCCCGCCGCCGACCTGGCGCTGCGACAGCGGGAACATCGCCACGTGCGTCGCGCGGAGCAGCTCCCACTCCTCGGCGTCACGGTACTGGAGCAGCGCGCGGCCCAGCGGATGGCACTGCGCGCAGGCGCGCTTGAAGTCCTCCTCGTGGTGTTCCTCGCTCCAGTGCACGCGGCGCTCGCTCTCGTAGAGCCCGCGCTCTGCTTCGGCGCGGGTGAGCCCGTGGGAGTTGGAGAGGCTGCGGACCAGCGCCTTGGCCGCGGTGGGGGTCAGCTGCAGACCGTGCAGCCGTCCCATCCGCTTGATGGTCTGCGCCCACCCCTCGGGCGACTTGCGCACATACGAGATCCGCGTCATGTGCTCCCGGTCGTCCCGCGTGTGGCAACGACCGCAGAGGCTCTGCACCAGGACGTCGTCCACCGGGATCCCGGGCTTCGTCTTCTTCTTCTCCGCCTTCGCGGCTTGCTGCGCGGGCGCCTCCGCCGCGCGCTCCGCGCGGGCGCCGTCCTGCTGCGCGAGCGGCGCGCAGGCCAACGCCGCGCCGAGGACCAGCTGGACCGACGCGCGCGGCAGATCGGAGAACAGACGATGCAGGGGGACGAGATCGTGCATGGGCCTGTTCGCTAGCCTAGCCGCGAACCGACGCAGGATCCGTCGTGAGCTCGGCTGGTGACACCGCTATTGCATCCACTCCGGGAACTGGTCGGCGAAGCCGGGCGCTTCGCGGAGCCCGGCGGGGGAGCCATCGAAGCGAACGCGCCCCTGATCCAGCCAGATCACGCGGTCCACCAGACCCAGCGCCGGGCCGCGATGGTCGACCACCACGAGCGACCGGTCCCGACGCGCGCCGGCGAGGTGCCCCGCGAGCATTTTGGCCGCGCGGCCGTCGAGCGAGGCGAACGGCTCGTCGAGCAGCAGCGCGTCGCTGGGGCGGAGCAGCTCACGCGCGAGCACGATCCGCCGCGCCTCCCCGACGCTCCAGTCGACGCCGCCCTCGAGCCGGCGGCTCCAAGACGTGTCCAGCTGCAGCGGCAGGGCGCGCACTCGCTCGGCGAGTCCGACCACTCCGAGCGCTTGCCACAGCTCCTGCTCGCTCGCAGCGTCGCCGGCGCCGAGCGTCAGGTTCTCGCGCAGGGTCAGCTCGAACGCCGCCGCGTCTTGCAGCAGCACGGCCACCGAGCAGCCGGGCGCGCGCTGGACGGCGCCGTCGGTGGGCGGGTAGAGCCCTGCCAGCAGCTTGACGAGCGTCGACTTGCCGGAGCCGTTCGCGCCGATGACCGCGACGCGCTCGCCGCGCTGCACCCGGAGGCTGCAGTCAGCGAGCGCCGGACGCGGAGACTCCGGGTAGGCGAAGCTGACCCCTTCGAGGCCGAGCAGCGCCCCCTCGGCGGTGGCCGCGGCGGTCGTCGGCGGCGCAGGCCTGCGCGCCAGGAAGTCGACGAGCGGCCGCAAGAACAGGCGATGCTCCTGCAGCGCCGCGTGGGCCGAGAGCAGGTCTCGGACCGCGTTCTGGGTGCGCTGCGCCGCCTGCGCGTGCAGCACGAGCCCCCCGAGCGTCATCAGGCCGGCGAGCGCGGCGTCGGCGAGCACGACGTAGGCGCCGAACAAGGCGGCGCTGGCGACGACGTGGACCCAGAGCTCGTCCCGCGCGCGCCGACGCGCGAGGCGCGCGAGCGAGCCGCGCAGCTCTCCGCGAAGCGCCGCGAGACGCGCCCCGAAGGCCGCCCCGAGCCCCAGCGCTCGCACGTCCTTGGCCGTGGCGCGGCCGGTGAGCGCGGCCCCGAGGTAGGCGACCGCGCGCTGCGGCACGACGTGTTCTCGCTGCCAGCCGAAGCGCAGCCGGGCGTGCTTTCGTCGAGACCACGCGATCGGCACCGCAGCGAGGCCGACGACGATCGGCAGCCAGGGCTCGACGCGCACCAGCAGCACGCCCATGGCGAGCAGAGACAGCCCTGCGACCAGCAGGGCGACGAGGTCCTGAACCAGCCGCACCGGGCGCTGCGCGGCTTCCGCGCCGGCGCGCTGCATGGCGTCGTGGAATCCCGGACGCTCGAACTCCAGCAGCGGCAGCGACGCTGTGTGCAGCTGCAGGTGCTGGACCGAGGCGTCCGCGAGGCGGCGGCCGAACGTCTCTCCGAGGACGCTGGCGACGCTGGTCAAGCCCGCGCCGAGCAACGCGACCGCAGCGGCGACGCCCGTCGCGGCCAGCGCCTGCCGCCATGCGTCCTCTGGCGCGAGTCCACCGGCGACGCCCTGGGCGACCGCGTCGACCAGAGCCTGCATGGCGAACAAGCCGGCGACGGGGAGCAGGGCCTGCGCGACAGCGATCGCCGCCATCCCGACCAGCGGCCTGCGACCGGCGCGCATGGCGAGCGCCAGGGCGGCCCGGAGCGGCACGCCAGCCTCCCCGCCCGCTCCATCGCCTGTGTTCCGATAAGATATGTTATGTGCAGTTGAGTGGGTCGGGTGGGTCAACGTGGCCTCCCGGCGCCGCCGAAGCGCCACTCCATTCCGATCCACGCCGTGAAGTCCGGCGAGGCCTTGGCGACCAGGTCCTCGGCGAAGCCCGCTTCGATCGACCAGCGCGGGCTGGGCTTCCTGCGTCCGCCGACCCCCAGCAGCGCCTGATCCCGGCTCGCGAGCGGGGCGCCGACGTCGCGGAGCGTCGACGTCTCCCACTCCGCCTGCACCAGCAGGTGCAGGTCCTCTCGGAGCGGCAGCTCGAATCCCAGCCCCGCCGAGGTCACGTCCCGGAAGCGGAACCCGACGGCGCGGGATTGCGCCG
>JBMHDP010000289.1:0-27260 GCA_049889335.1 Planctomycetota bacterium | reverse complement strand
TCAACCCGCCGCCGCGCGCCCTGCTAGCCGGGCGTTCTGCTCGGATCTGCTGCCCCAGCACGCACCCGGGCCCTGCCACGACGCTCTGATCGCAGCCTGACCTGCCGTCACCTCACGCTCCCCACCACTCCGCATTACCCGATTGTACCCTGGCTTGCGCCACGTCCGGCGCCTCGCACGGCAAACCCATCGCCCGCAGCACCGACGCGGCCCGCCTGGCGGGGCGCGCGCTGCCTCAACTCCATCGACGCCGGGTCATGGATCGCCGCCAACAGCCGCCGGTTTGCTTCCGGCAACGCTGGCGCCTTGCTCCGAGACCTAGAGGTGGAGCCGTCAGCTGCACCACTTCGCGGCAAACTCCTTGCGGTAGCTTCGCCCCAGCGGCACCCGGCTCCCGGACCGCAGAAGTAACTCCTGGTCGCCAGCGGCGCGCTTTCTCACCTCGACGATCTCGGACAGCGCGACGATGGCCGAGCGGTGCACACGCTGGAAGCGCCCGGCGTCGAGGGTCTCTGCGAGCGATGATAGGGTCTCGCGCATCAGGAACGGCCCGTCGGAGTGGTGCAGATTCACGTAGTTACCGCGCGCCTCGATCCACTCGACCTCGTCCGCAGACACCATGCGCAGGCGGCCCGCATTCTTGACGAGGAAGCGATGGCGAGTGCGCGCTGCCTGCACCTCGTCGAGCAGAGCCGGGATGCTCGACGGCCTCGTCGGTTGCCGCTGTAGCCAGGCGCGGGCGCGTTCGAGCGCGGCCAGCAGGCGCGCGTCGTCGAACGGCTTGAGCAGGTAGTCGATCGCGTGCGCGTCGAACGCCCGCAGCGCGTATTGCTCGTAGGCGGTCACGAAGACCACCGCCGGCCGCGCCTCGTCCTCAAGATACTCCAGCACCTCGAAGCCGTCACAGCCGGGCATCTGCACGTCCAGGAAGACGAGGTCCGGGTGCGACTGCTCGATCAGGGAGACGGCCGACAAGCCGTCTCCCGCTTCGCCGACCAGCTCGATGCCCGACTGCGCCGCGAGCACGTCCCGGATACCGGCGCGCACCAGCGGTTCGTCGTCGACGAGGATCACCCGCAGCGCAGCCTCGCTAGGCGGCACCCTGGACCTCCTGCCACGGCATGCGGACCGTCACCACGGCGCCCGAGATGCTGCCCGGGGCCAGCGTCAGCTGCGCGCGGTCTCCGTAGAGCGCGCGCAGGCGGGCCCGCGTCGCGCCGAGGCCGATCCCGTCGACCTGCTCTCGCTCCGGACCTGCGCCGTCGTCGGCGACCTCGATCTGGAGGTGGTCCGCATCACGGCGCGCGCGCACACGCACCGTGCCCTTGCCGGGCATGCTCTCGATGCCGTGCTGCAGGGCATTCTCGACCAGCGGTTGCAGCAACAGATCCGGGACCGCCGCGCCAAGCACCTCGCTGGGGAGGTCGAGTTCGACGTTCAGTCGATCCGCGAAGCGGTGACGCTGCAGTTCGAGGTAGGGCTCCAGCATCTGCTGCTCTTCTTGGAGCGAGACGAGGTCGTCGCTGCGCTGGCGCAGCGTCTGGCGCAGCAGGTCACCGAGGAGCGTGACCATGTGGACGGCCGCGTTGGGGTCCTGCTTGATCGTCACCGAGATGGCCTGCAGCGAGTTGAACAGGAAGTGCGGCTGGAGCTGCGAGCGCAACGCGCGCAGTTCCGCCGACAAGACCTGTTCACGCCGCGCCTGAGCCATCTTCGCCTGGCTGACGGCGACAGCGACGCCGCCGATGGCGAAGAAGTGGAAGACCCAGACGGTGCACATGGTCAGCGTCTGCAGCAGCCCGGCGTAGAAGCTGGGGCGCCAGCCTACGAAGCTGCCCGAGAGAATCGCAGTGGCGATACCCGCGGCGGTCAGCACGGCGAGCAGCAGGCCTCGCTGGTACTGCCGCGGCGACCGCCCGCGATACCCGAGTCGATGCACGTATTCGAACAGCAGCGGCGTCGCGATCCAGTAGATCAGGACCGGGACCGACTGCAGCGGCATCATCTCCCAGAACGCGCTGCCGTCGTGGTCGAGGAAGGTGGCGGACAGGGTGAGCAGCAGATACGAGGCCCAGAAGAAGAAGCTGAACAGCCAGACCTTGGGCGCCAGCCATCCGCACGATGTAGGTGAGTTGTCCATGACCTCGATCTACGGCATTGAGCCGCCGAGCCGATGCGTTGCGGTACGAATCGCCACCAGGATGACGCCAACGGCGATGCCGCGCAAAGATCGTCGCGGCCGCCCGGGATCGCAAGGTGCGAACGGCGCTCCAGCAGGGACGAACGGGCCACAGACCGTCGCACCGCGCAGAGGCCACGACGGATGAGCAGGCCGGGAGACAAAGCGCTGGGCACGGTTGGCCCACGCTCGCGCCGTGAGCGTAGGGAGCGTGTCGCACGACCCGCGACGTCACTGGCGGACCATGGTCGCGCTGCCCCCCCTCCACGGGTGGCCCCAGGTAACCGGTCGCGAACATCCGCGAGTGCGCCGGTCGGCAGACCTGGCCTGCCCCGCAAATATCGCCCTCCGACTACGGCCAGCTTCGTAGGCACGACGTATCACACGACGCGGCGTCCGGCATTGCACAGATCGGGACCTCCCTGACCAACATCGACCATCACAAGGCATAGCTGTTACGCGCCGCCGTCGCTCCGCTAATCCTTGGCAGCGGCCTGATCCTGTGGATGCCTAGCTGCGTCCCTTGACCCGTAGCCGTGCTCTCCGTGGACGCTTCGCCCACCGTCCTTTTTCCATCAGCGAAGAATCAGAAGGAGGAATGATGATGTTGGTTCGATCGCTCCTGGCCCTCGCGGCTGCCTCCTGTCCCGTGCAGTCTCAAGGTGTCCCCGCACAGCTTGTCGGAATGTCCGTCGCAAAGGCGGACATCGACGTCGGCGGCGTCCCTGTCGTGTCAGTCGAATCCCTCCCCAACTTAGGCGGGGGAGTCGCTCAGGCGAACCTCGCGCTTGCGTCGAGTGAATATGCCAGCTCCCAGGTGGACATCCGTGAGACGAGCCCTGGCGTTGTCACTTTCTCGTTCAGCTACTCCTACGGGATCCTTCCGGGCACGCGCGTCCGTTTCACCCCGGTGTCATCCGTAGATGTCATCTTCGCCGGAGACCTTACTCCGGGAATCTTGTCAATCAACGGCGGCAGCAGCAGCAGTCGCAACCTGATGCAGATATCGGCGATGTTCGTGATTGTCCGGGACATCGACTGCCCCATCTCGCGTCCTGCTGAGGTCCCTACCCCTGCCTTCAACCCACAGCGCGCGTTCCTTCGATTCTCTCTCGGTTCGTGGATTACCGTGGGAACGGAGCCGCAATTTGAGCAGGGCGGCCTCTACCACGGCACGCAGATCGCGGTCATGACGGTATCGTTCCATCCCGGCGTTCAGGCCGCGCTCGGTCCGTTCCAAGACACTGGCTTTGTCCGTGACCCCGCGACCGGCGTGTCGGTTGTGGACCTAGCATATGACCCGCTCGGCCTGTCGGTCCTGGCCCTGGGGCGTCCTCGGGCCCTGCCTATCCTGGCCCCTGGCGTCGGGAGCGTCCTGGTTGATGACGCAGTTCTCTTCCCTGCAAATTCGGGCGGAGGCGTGACCCTCACCGCCCAGAACCCTGTGCAAACCAGCCTCCTCATGTCTGGCTTCCGGTCGCAGTTCTTCCGCCTCACTACGAACGGCGTCTCCGCCGGCGAGCACATCGACTGGTAGGACTTGATTGATCCGATAATTGGCGGTTGTGACGGCGGTCGGTCCTGCCCGAACTCCCCCAATACAACGAGAAGCGCTCGCCACCCCCTTACTAGGGCGCCGCTTCCTACACCCATCCCCCCCTCCCGCCGGTGCAACGACGGGTGAGTGGGGCGGGAGCCGCGGGGAGCGCCGACAGCGCCCCGCGCTCGACACACCAAATGTTGGTAACGGATGGCCTGTGCTCGCGCCGTGAGCGTGGGGCTGTGCATGCATCGCTGCGGAGTTGTCGCCGCGATTCACACCCCCGCGGCGCTCGTCAGGGCCTTGCCGTCTTCTTATGTCGCGTCCGCCGAGGACGCAATTTATCCAGAGGCTATCCAATGCAATCCAGAGGCTGTCCCATGAAGCTCTTCTCAGGCCCCAGAGCCGGCATCTTCCGTGTCCTGCTGGGCGGTGCCGGCAGCGTCCTCGCGATCCCCGGGGCGATGTCTGCACAGGCCCCGATCTCTGCGCAGCAGGTGCCCGGCACGGTGACGATCACCTACGACGACCAAGGTGTGCCCCACGTCGACGGCACCACCGACCGCGCGACCTACTTCGGTCTTGGCTACGCGCAGGCGCGCGATCGCTACTTCCAGATGTGCCTGTTCCGCCTCGCCGGGCAGGGGCGCATGTCCGAGTTCTTCGGCCGCCACGCCGACGACATCCTGCTGAATGCAGGCACGCCCGACCAGACCGTCGCCGAGAGCGGCGACGACGTCTACTTCCAAGCAGACAAGCTCGCGCGCATCACCGGCTTCCGCAGGCACTGTGACCGCCTGGCGTTCGAGATGCAGTCCACGCACCCGACCGCGTTCGCGCGGATGCAGGCGTATGCCGCCGGCATCAACCGGTTCCGTGACGACGCGATCGCCGCCGGCGCGGGCCTCGACCCGCTGTTCACGACGTTCGGCGTCCCGCAGGACGACTGGCAGGTCAGCGACTCGATGCTCGTGTGGACGGTGCAGATGCTGCCGTTCCACCAGAGCATGATCCTGGAGGCCTTGCTGGAGAGTCGCGCCAGCAGCGGCACGACTCCCGATCAGAAGCTCGCCCTCATCTTCGGCGACCGCATCATCGTCAACCGCACGGCGACGATCCCGTCGGCCAGCGAGTACGACGCGGCTGAGCTCGCCGCAGCGCAAGCCTACAAGGCGTCGCATCGCATGCTCCATTACGTGCGCAGCAAGTCGACCACCGGCGGCGTATATGTCCCGCACTTCAGCAACGCGATCGCGGTCGCCGGTGACAAGGTCCACGATCCGAACGGCGATCCCGCCGCGTTCCTGGTAGGCATGCCCCGCATCCCCGTCACGGCACCAGGGCCACTGTACGAATACTACATCCGCTCGTCGGAGAGGTCTCCGGAGAGCTCGGGCTTCGAGGCGCGCGGAGCGGGTATCGCTGGCTCACCGAACATGCTGTTCGGATCGAACGCCGGCAACGGGGACCCGACCCACGTCTCGGTCGGTTGGACCATGACATCCGCGGGGCAGGACATCTCGGACCTGGTCGAGCTGGAGATCACAGCAGGCAGCGGTGGTGCGGAGTACATGCTGGACGGCGTCTCGATGCCGTTCGTCACGTTCGCCGAGACCATCAAGGTGCGGAACGGCGCCGACGTCACCGTCCAGTACAAGGAGTCCGTCTGGGGACCGGTGGTGACGGAGCTTGTCCGTGACAAGCTCCCGAACAACACCAAGCACTACTCCGTGATGCACGTGCCGTTCTTCACGGCGCCGACCTCCAACACCAGCCAGGTGCGGCCGCCCGACACGTTCGTGGCCTGCGACGCCATGATCCGCGCGTCGGGGCTGCCGGCGTTCCAGGACGTCGTGCGTTCCAGCTACACCTACCCGGCCGCCCACATGACGATGGCCGACAGCGACGGCAACATCGGCTACACGTCGACCGGCGCCTTGCCGGTGCGCCGCCCGGTCTGGATCAACACGCCTGACGAAGCCACCCAGCGCTTCGCCGGCATCCTGCCGCTGCAGGGCAACGACTCGTCGAATCAGTGGCAGGAATACGTGGACCCCGCCCACCGCGTGCGCGTCATCCACGCCCCTGGCACGCACCGCGGCTACCTGCACAACGGCAACCAGGCGAGCGTCGGCTCGTGGCACCCGCTCAAGGCGCTGTACGCTGCAGGCGGGGACGTCGGCGAGCGCAGCCTGACCCTGCGTCGGCTCATGGACGTCTCGCTGGCGTCGCCGTCCGGCAAGATCTCGCGCGCGGCCCTGGAGGCGTTCCCCGCCGACCGCGGCCGCGTGAGCGCGGTGTTGCTGGCGGACCTGCTGGCCTACATCGGGGCCAACGGCGGCAACCTGTCGCCCGACTCGGTGACCTTCGCGACCGAGATCTACAGCTGGTTGACCAGCGGAGGCGAGCTGACCGGTGTGACCAAGGGCGCGATCCTGGCCGCGCTGTTCTCGACCAGCAAGCCGCAGCTCGGCACCGCCAACACCCAATCGACCGGCGACCCGCAGCTCGACGCTGCGCTCGCCAACCTCGCCGCGATCTACGGCAACCGCGCGGCTGGCGGCCTCAACTTCCTGGAGGAGATGCACCGCGGCGTCCGCGGCGCCCCCGCTCCGCACCCCTACGGCTCGTGGACGATGGATGAGCAGCTGGTGCTCGAGGCGTGGGCCGAGCGAGCGGTCAAGGCGTTCCGCGAGCTCGACGGCGACGCCAACGGCGCCGAGTTCCGCGACATCCGGGCCTACTACATCGACAACGTCTGGAAAGCTGGCGACGCCGCGCGGGTCTTCCGGTGGAAGATCCTGGGCTTGCGGGGTCGCCTGCCGACGCCCGGCGCGTCGGTGTTCCGCTTCGGAGTCGACCCGGTCTCGACGCTCGGCAGCACGCTCAGCCACACGACGGGTGCCAGCTACAACGCGTTCCTGGCGTTGGACGGCGGCGACGTCACCGATCGCTGGAACGTCCTCGGCATCGGCCAGGCCGAGCAGGACACCCGCCCGGAGTTCGACTCGCAGGCTGCGCTGTTGGCGGCTGCCGGCTACAAGCCGGCCCCGGTGACCCCGCTCGGGACGTCTGCGTCGGGCCAGCCGTCGTTCACGTTCACGGTTCCGTAGCGGGTGTGGCGAGGCCCGTCGCATCTCGATCGGGCCGGCGCGTCGCACCCGAGGCCGTCCGTATGCCACCGTTCAGCGGCCTCGCTCGAGATCGGTCTGCATCGCCGCGGCGATCGGTTCGTCGACGTGCAGGCCGGCGCACCATACGCGGTGCTCCGCATGCTCCGGAGCTGCGGCAGAAGCCCCACCTGCAGACGCTCGACGACCTACGGATCGCGCCAGAGGTAAACCTCGCATCATCGGCGAGGCTCGGAAGCGGTCCCCGCCGCGCGGCCACCTGCCCGATGCCATGGCTCGTAGGACGAGGCACCCCGCCGCCTGCGCAACGCATCGATCGCCGTCGAGCATGCTTCGCCCTCATGCCAGAGCACGGGCCGCTACGACAGCCGTCTCCGCCGCAGCCCCTGCGCCGACATCCCGGGTTAGTATCGAAGGACGGCGTACGACACGGCCGCTCCGCGGACGAGCCCGCCACCGACCATGAAGAGATTCCTCGCGCGCCACCGCCGCAACCGCATGGTGAGGGCCCTCGTCCGCCTCGCAAGCGGCGTGGTGGAAGGGGCTGAGAACCTCGACTACGACGCAACCTCGAACGGCGAAGAGCGCCTCTTGCGCGTGCTCGGACAGCACCTCGAGGCGCGAGAGGTCTTCGACGTCGGCGCCAACGTCGGCGAGTGGGCGCGCATGGCGCGCGCGGCCTTCCCCGAGGCGCGGCTGCACTGCTTCGAGATCCTCCCCGGGACGTTCCAGCAGCTGAGCGAGGCCTTGGGAAGAGATCCGGCGGCGCGCCTCAACGCCGTCGGGTTGTCCGACGCAGCCGAGGAAGTCACGCTCAAGGTCTTCTCGCAGGAGAGCCAGCTCACGACGATGACGGAGTTTCCACACGAGCTGCCGCACGAACGCGTGCAGGCGAGCACGCGCACCGGCGACGACTATCTCGCCGAGAACGACATCGAGCACGTCGACCTGCTCAAGATCGACACCGAAGGGGCCGAGCCACGCGTCCTGGAGGGCTTCCGCGAGACCCTGGAGGAGCGCCGCGTCTCGGTCGTCCAGTTCGAGTACGGTCGCGTGAACATCCTCACGCATCACCTGCTGCGCGACTTTCACGAGTTCTTCGACCGGCTCGGCTACCGGGTCGGGAAGGTCTTCCCGACGCACGTCGAGTTCCGCGACTACGACCTCTCGCACGAGGACTTCATCGGCCCCAATTTCTTAGCGGTGGACGCAGCGCGCAGCGATCTCGTTCGCGCCCTGTCCTGAAAAGCGCCCCGTGCGGCACGGGCCAACAGCCCACGAACGCTCTCCGGGAGCGCGCCACCTTCGGCAGCGGTGCGCGCAGGCGCTGCAGCGCGGCTGCGTGTGGATCACAAGAGACTTCGCACGCGAAGCCCGGCGAACAGCCGTGTTGCCTGCCGGATCGAGACCATCATGTGCAAACGCAGGCGGCCGATCTCATGCGCCCCATCGCCCCTGTTCGACAGCATCGTCGCGTCTCGCCCTGCTCGAACGCTGCCGAAGCCGCACGTTCGCGGAGCGCCGAGACCGACCTGGCCCGCTCGACGACTTGCGGACTCTATCCATCATAGGCCGCCCTCGCCGACGTTCGCGCAAAGCCTCCGTCACGCTCGACCCAACGCGAACTCCAGACCGGTGGCTGGCGCTCGCCAGCGGCGGCAGCCGCTGGCGTCAAAGACGACGCATGCGGCCTGCGCGCTGCGCATCGGTCGCCTGCAGAAGATCGGCGGCCGCTTGATCGGGCCAGGCGCGACGTATGCACCGCGGAGCCGCGCTGCTCGGTCGCGCTGCGCGAGCCGCGGCAGCACCATGGCTGCCGTCCGCCGCGCGCGCGACGCGGAGCCTGCGAGACGGCGAGGGTAGGCGCGCGCCACCCGCTGCGAGGATCGCGCCCCGTCGCTGCGCCGCCAGGATCAGTCCGCCCAGATCCGCTTGGTGCCAGCGTTGGGCCCCGAGATGACGAGCGACTCGTAGTAGCCGTAGTAGGCGTTCCACACGATGATGCCGTGGTTCCCGCGCGCGTTCTCCCAGACGTAGCTGCCCGGGACGGTCGTCGCATAGATGACCATCTCTTCCTGGGCGACGACGTGGACCACACCGTCGATACAGACCCAGACCTCACCGGTCATGCTCCCGTCCGGGTTGGGCGTGACGTTGACGCCTGCGTCCATGTCGGGACGGATCGGCTCGCCGAGCTCGTCGAGGATGTCATAGGTGCCAGGCAAACCCGGCTCCGGCATCTGCGGCTGGTTGGGGCTGGGGAACTGCGCCGTGGCCGTGTTGAGCGTGAGCAGGAGCGCCAGCGCCGTCAGCGCGAAGCGGGTGCAGGCGGCGAACTTCTGAGAGGTCTTCATGAGGAATCGAGGTGTGTGGAGCAACGAGGTCAAGGAGTTGCGGCCTGCGGAGCGCTGGCCTCACGCCTGGATTGGCGCAAGAGCAGGGGCGGCGTTACGCACCCGCGGGGAGAAAAGCACGCGTCGCCCGCGACCGCCGGAGAGCGCGCACGGCCTCGCCATCGTCCAGGCCTCCGACGAGCGAGGGCTTGGCCGCGACCGCGGACCTCGCCCCCTCCGATTCGACCTGCCGAGGACCGCTCCTCCAGCGCGCCCGCCGAGGGGCGACGATGGCTCGCGTGCCCGCGCCCCTCGCGATCCCGGGCCCTGGTCCGTCTGACGTCAGCGAAGCCCCCTCCCCCTCCCGCAGCCAGCGCCCTCGTCGACCGCACCGGCCGGGGCACCGAAGCGGGACGAAGAACCCCCTAGAACGCGCCGATCGTCAGCTGCAGCGCGTTGCTGCCGGTGGTCTGCAGCAGCGCGGCCCCTGCGCTGGGCTCGAGACCCAAGACTTGCGTCAGCACATCCTGACCGATCAGCGCAGCCTGCGACGGAATCGTCAGCAGCGCGGTGACTTCGCCGTTCTGGGGCAGCAGGGCCTCGCTGACGTCCGGAGCGACGGTCAACGAGCACCCCGGCACGCCGAACGGCAGCGGCAGCACACTCGCATGTGTGCCGATTAAGTGCAGGGCAAGCGCACCCGGCGCTATGCCGGTCGCGACCTGCTCCACCGTCGTGCCGAGCCACGGCATGGCCCTCGCCTCGAGCTCGACGAGGCCCGCGCTGCCGACGCAGACGGCCCCGAACGTGGACACGCTGGCTGGGCAGGAGGTTTCGGCGCGCGCGACGCCCGATGAAACGACGCCCCCGGCGGTGTAGAAGCCGCCGGCGACGTAGATCTCGCCGCGGGCGCCGAGGACCATGTCGAAAACGCTCGCAGCCGGGCTGCCGACAAGCTCGGTCCACGACGCGCCGTCCCAACGATGCAGCTTATTGCTGCCGGTCGCGCCCGCAGCCGCCACTAGGTCCCCGTTGGGAGCCACCTGCAGCACCCGCACGCTGCCGAGCGAGCTGGTCGACGCGACCCAGGAGAGCCCGACTCCGTCGTAATGACCGACGGAGCTGCCGCTGCGCGCGACGTAGACCCCACCCGCGCCGTCCCCGACCATGGCATAGACCGCAGCGCCGTCGAAGACAGACTCGAACGAGAGTTGCCCGCCGCTGACCCGGGCCATGCCCTTGAGCGGCGGAGTCGAGGTCCAGTCGAAGAAGGAACCCGCGATCAAGAAATCGCCGTTGTCGAGCGCCACGACGTCGCTCGGTGTGCCGATCAAGTTGCCGACGCTCGTCCAGGCCTGCCCGTTGAACAGATAGACGCCGCCACCAGCGACCGCCAGTACGGCCCCCGAGCCGTGTACGCCGAGAGCCTGCGGCACAGCCGAAAGTCCCGCGCCGAGCGCGCTCCAGGAGCTGCCGTCCCAACGAGCGACGCGGTTGGCGTGCACGCCGCCGGCCGCCTGAAAGCTGCCGCCCACGAGGACCGAGCCGTCCGACGCCACCGCGAGGCAATCGACGGGTCCGTCGACGCCCTGGCCCAGCGCGACCCAGCCCGTGGGCGCCCGCCGGGCGACGTTGCTGACATGGACTCCTTCAATTGCAGCAAAGGTCCCGCCACAATAGACGTCGCCGCCAGGCGCAGCGGCAAGCGCCGTCCCCAGGACGGGGGGCGCCGTGTCGATGCGCACCCACTGGGCAGCCTGCAGCGCTGCGATCCTCCCGAGGCTGCTCACCGAAGGGTTCGCGCCCTCTCGCGCGACGACGAGCTGCCCGCTCGGCGACACCTCGAGCAGGCTGAAGCCCGGCTCAAGGCTGTTGCCGACCAAGGTCCATGACGACCCGTCAAAGCGTGCGACCGGTGGCCCCGAGGCCTGCGCGTTCTGGCCGGCGACGAGCAGGTCGCCGTTGGGCGCTGTCGCGAGGTCGTGCACGGTCGAGAAAGGCGGCGCCAACGGCTGCAGGGCCGCACCGTCCCAGATCGAGAGGTTGAAGAAGCTGCTCGGCCCGAGCAGCGCGCCGTCGATGACGAGCTCGCCGCTGGGCAGCGCGTGCACGTTCTTGACCGAGGACAGTTGGCCAGCCGACACCCCGTTGAGCCCGGACCACGACGAACCATCCCAGACCTGGACGTCAGGGCTGCCTTGCGGCGCCACGCCACACACGGCGACGTCACCGCTGGGCAGAACGGTCACCGCCGTCACCCCCAAGAGCGACGGCCCAGCCCCCAGCCCCGACCAGGACACACCGTCCCAGACGGCCACGCCAGGCGCTGGAACCCCGCCCGCCACCGAGAAGAGGCCGACCGCGACCAAGTCTCCGCCAGGCAAGACAGCCATGTCCCAGACAGGGCCGTCGCAGCCTGTACCCAGCGAAGACCAGGTCAGTCCGTCCCACCGGGCGATGTTGTGGGCGACGGCGTTTCCGGGGAGCGCGAACGCGCCGCATGCCACGACGTCGCCGTTCGACAGCGCGATCAACTCCTCGACGGCGCCGTCGACTCCTGCTCCCAGTGGAGTCCACCCTGAACCGTCGAAGCGCCCGATGTTCTGAAAAAGCGTCGAGCCGCCCCCTAGCAGGCTCCCGCCAACGTAAAGGTCGCCGCCGGACGACGGCAGGATCGCGCGAATCTGGCCGGTGGGGCTCGGCGCTTCGGATCCCGGCTGCCAGTGAAATGGGCACTGGGCTGCCAACGGCCCAGCCGACAGGAGGAGCACCAACAGAGCGGAACGGGGTCTGTGTTGAGACATGCTACGAGACATCCAGAGGATCACGCGGGTCGACGCCGACCTACAAAGAGACACCGGCCACCGCGACACGCCGCAGCCCGACTCCCACGGAGACGTCCGCGCGTGTCGGGCGTTACGCGAGATGCCTCGTGTTGCGAGGCGGTGCCCAGGCGTGCCGCCGTCCACCGGAGCTGCTGCTCCAAGCTCCGAGGCGAACGCGACCTGCGGCGCACGGCGCCGCCCGCTCTCCCGGCGTGAGGTCGGATCAGGCCGGCGCGGCGGCGGCCCGGGTCCTCGCGCGCCGGCTGAGCACCCAGCACGCGCCCATCAGGCTCACCAAGAGCAGCCAGACCTGCTGCTTGACGCCCTTCTGCTGCTTGCGTCGGACGACCTTGCCCGACTTGTCAAAGTGCTCGAGGGCGCATTGCGCCGCGAAGACGCCCTCCCGATCTCGCACCAGGCGCACGCGCTCTTTGACGCGCACCACGCTCTCGGCGTCTTCGCCGGCGACGATACCTGGGTGGCTGTCGACGAGGACGAACGACAGCTTCTTGGCCTGGACCATCTGCGTGATCTCGGCGATCGCGCGCGCGCGATCTCTTTGGGCCGCGAGCGCGACGAGCCCGCGTCGGTGCCGGTCGTCGACGGCGAAGATGCCCCAGGCGACGTCGCCGCTGTGTGGATACGCGTCCGTCTCGGCCAGCGGCCGCAGCGACTTCAGCGGGGCCTGGCCGAGCTTCGCCTCACGGAACGACGGACGGTCCCAGGTGGCCATGTAGAGAAAGAGCGGCGCAGCTGCGGCGTCCTTCGCGGGCAGCCAGATGCGCGCGCCGGGCTTCAGCCGGGCGGCGTCGAGCTTCGGGTTGAGCGCCGCGATGTCCACGTAGCGCTCCGCAGCGCCCAGCGCACGCTTCGAGATGCTCGCGATCGTGTCGCCCTTCTGGATCACGTACTGGACGCAGCACCCGCTGCGCACGGCCGACAGGTCGAGCGAGCCGTCGACGCGCACGCCGTGCGGGAACCCCGCCACGACGTCGGGCGTGGTCTCGGGATGCGGCCCAGTGGTGTCGCTGGAACCAGAGAGCGCGAGCGCGCTGAGGGCGAAGAGCGTGGGGATCATCTTTTCGACTCCAAGAGATGTGCGCCCGAAGATAGCACCGCGCCGGGTGCACCTAGAAGGTCGCGGGGACGATTCTCCGTCGCGCGGCGCGACCGAGCCCCGCACACGTGGTGAGCCCCTCGCCCTGCGCTGCCGGCCACCACGCCAGCCGACGTGACCGCGCGACGCAGATGGACGCAGCCGAAGAGAATACCGTCCTCCACGCGTAACGAACGCGACGCCTCGACGCCTATCTGGGCATGATCCAACGCGCAATCGCTGTCCTGATCTTCGCCTTCACCGCCGGCTTCGTCACCGCGCAGGGGCCGACGCCTAGCCAAGCGCCTCCACCGGCGCTCGACTCCTGCCAGTGGCAGATCCGAGACGGCAACAACCAGCCGATGGGCTACCACGTCGAGTTCGAGCTGGTCGGCGTCAGCCCGCTCGGGAGCAAGGTCTACACCCTCCGGGTCATCGAGACGCGGACCGGCGACGACACCGGTATCCACGGCGCCGCGAGCACCAAGCCCCATGGGTTCGGCTATGCGCTCGATGTCTGGTCCAGCGACAGCGGCAACACCTACGGCTGGCAGTGGGACGGCAGCCACTACGACAAGGTCGGCGGCACCTCGCACGTGCGGTCCTTCCACCCGATGTAGCCGCCGAGGCCGAGCTCGAGACCCAGTCGAACTTCGCGACCCGTGGCGAACCGGTGTCGGCATCGACGGGCCCGGCTTCCCTGTCGACCCCGAACGTCCCGGCATCGGTCGGCTCCCAGTCTGCCACTCGGCGCTCGCTTTCGGTGCGGACCTCACCGCGAGTCACGGCGGCGCCGGACCCATCGACACACTTCTCACCGCCAACCGATGACGCCAAGCCCGCCGACGTCGGCGGCCGAGCTCCATCTCTGCCGCGCGGCGCTGCGACCCAGACGACCGTGACGCGCACCTCCACCTGCGCACGCGATGTGCCCCGAGGTCCACCGCGACGAGCACCTCCGGGGCGCAGTCCGCCTCGCGCCGCTCAGCGCCGCAGGACCAGCTCGCCGCCATGCTCGGCGGCGAGCCTCGCCAAGAATGTGTAGGGCCAGAGGCGCCCCTTGCCGTTCCGCTCCTTCTTGCGCTTCTGCAGTCCGAGGGCGATCGCGTGGATGCGGACGCGACCCAACGCGTTCCAGCGCGCGACGGCGCGGAGGATGCGGTCGCTGTCGTCCTGGACGATGCCGGCAGCGTTGAGCTTGGCGATCGTCGGCGCGCCGTCGGACAAGAAGAACATCGTGTCGACGTCGCTCTCGTAGTAGCGGTCGTGCACGCCGCGCCCGGCCACCTGGAACGCCAGCTCCAGCGCGTCGAAGGCGTTGGTCTGAAACTCGAGCTCGAGGCCGTCGATCCACCCGATCGCGCGCTCGATGTTCGCCTCCGTCGCGGGCAGGACCGTCGGCGCGAAGCAGCGCGCCTTGTTGGCGAACGAGACGAGGTTGAAGCGCTTGTCCGGCGAGAGCCCGCGCAGCGCCCGCCGCAGCTCCTGGCGACACGCCTCCCAGCGGGTCGTCGCCGCCCCACCGGTCGTCGGCCCCTCACCCGCGGCCGACCGCTTGAGCTTGGCCTGCATCGACTGCGAGTTGTCGAAGACGTAGAGGATGCCCGCGCCGGACTGCTCGATGCCGAAGTAGGTCCCCGCAGACGTCCCGCCGCCGGCGGGCCGTGGGCGCGCGCTCGCGTCCCCCTCGGAGAGCGCGCGCGCGCCGGCGAGGAAGGGCGCGCCCTCGGCGGCGAGCCACGCGCGCCACGAGGCCGCGGAGCTGCCCGGGTCCTGGGCCGTCAACACGACCAGCGCGTCCAGCAGCCGCTCGCGCAGCCGGCCATCTTCTTTCTCGAGCCGCCCGATCAACGGCTCGATGGCGCCAGGCCACGCGATCTGACCCAGCGCGTCGGCGGCGGCGGCGCGCACGTCCGGGTTGGCGTGCTCCAGCTGCTCGACCAGCCACCCCCCGCAGGCGGCGCCCGCGCGCGTGCCCAGCGCGGCCGCGACGCGGATCAGCCCCAGCGCGACGTCCCGCTCCCCACGAGCGAAGCCCCGGCGTCCCCACCCGATCGTCGGCTCCGGGAGTTCGCAGATGCGGCCGGCGAGTCGCAGCCGCAGCCACAGCGGGATCGAGCTGCTCTTCTTCTGAAGCGCCGCGAGGATCGCGCCCAGCGCCGACGGGTCCGTCATCGTGAGGAGCGCGCGTGACGCCTCCTCTGCCGCGTCAGCGACGTAGCGCAGCTCGTAGCGGGAGCGCTTGAGGCGACCGCTGCCGCCCTCGCGCGCGAGGCCCTTGCGGCGGGTCTCCGTGACCTCGAGCGCGCGACGCTCGAGCCGGGCGACAGCCGCGAGCAGCGCATCGGCCGCGGCCGCGTCGTCGAACCCGGCGACCGCGCGCACGGCGGCGACCGCGCGGTCGCCGCTCTCCGCGGAGACGTCGAGCGCGCGGACCGCGCCGCGCAGCTCCTTTTGCGCAGCCTTCCAGCCGGTCTGCGCCGCGCTCGGAGCTGCCGACGCGAGCATGAGCACGGCGAGACGACTCGTCGCGAACGTGGAGGACATGGACCCGAGCATAGCGCAGCGCTGCGCCAGAGGTCCCAGGCCCTGCCCCAGCCGGGCGCCAGGGCCCTCGCGAACAGCGCCTGGCGATCGTCCTGCGAGGCGAGCTGGGGGCGCAGCGTGCGCGCGTCGGGCGCGCCTCACCAGAGGCCGTCCGAAGGCACTACGGGCGCAGCGCGCCCAGCACCGCGCGCTGCCGCTCGACGGGCGCCCGCAGCAGCGCGTCGACCTCCCGGTAGAACGCGTCTTTACGCTCCAGGCCCAGGTAGCCGCACAGCGCCTGCTCCCAACCGACAGCGCGCGCCAGCGGAAAGAACTCGTCGCGCAGCCCCGCGACGCTCCGGGCAGGCGACCGGTGCACGAGCGCGACGATCGCCCAGGCCCCCGCGTCGTAGGCCAGCTCGCGGTAGAAGCCGCGCGCGGGCGCAGACGCCCGGTCGATGTCCTCCATCTCCGCGATGGACAAGCCCTGCTCCGCAGGCCGCCGCGCCTGCTGCGCGCTGACCAAGAGGCGCCGCTGCATCACCTCCTGATCGCAGCTACCCGCGGCCCACGGGAGCCACGCCTCGGCGAACACCGCGCAGCCCTCCGTCATCCAGGTCGGCGTATCTGCGAACGCCTGCTGAAAGACGTGCGTGTACTCGTGCACGCCGCGGAGCGTCGGGTCCGGGATCGGGTCGCGCGCGAAGAACCACCGGTGCACGTTCAGGAACACCAGCTCGGCTGCTGGTTGCTCGAAGTCGTCCACCAAGGACAGGTAGGCCTGGGCCTCGCCGCGCGCGACCACGTCGAGGAGCCGCTCGTTCGCCCGCGCGCGCAGACCTGCCCTGTCCCCCTGCGCCCCACGCGCCCGCCACCGGCAGTACTCGTCCAAGAACGCGACGGCGGCGGCCTCGGGGACCTCCTCGTCGACGTCGCGGCCGGCGATCCAGACGTGCACGGGGCCGAAGCTCCCCCAGAACGCCCGCGCGAGCTCGACGCCGTCTTCGACCTGCGTGCGCCAACGATCGCTGTAGCCGCTGAGCGTGTGGTAGACGGGCGCGGCGTCGCTCGAGTCGAGGACTCCGCCGGAGACGACCGGGACAGGAGCACCCCCGCAGGCTGCCGCGAGAGCCGCGGCGAGCACCACCAGGGCGCGAGCGCGCGACCGCTCGCAGGACATCGACCGAAGCGCCGTCGCGTCGGCCAACACGCCGGCGGGCTTGCCGTCGCGCGCGCTCGCGTCCTCCTCTCTCATAGATGACGCTACGGCGTAACGCGAATCCAAGCGCGCGCTGTCGCGGGGCTCCGTGCCGTGATTCACTTCTCCAGCACGCCGCGGTGACAGCGCCGACGACCGCCTCGCGCTGTCCGCAGCCCTGCGCCTGACAACCAAGGAGAATTGATCATGCCCCGTGCGCCTCACCATTCCTGTCTCGGCCTCGCCCTGTCGCTGGCCGCTGGCGCGGCGAACGCGCAGGTCGTCATCGACGACATCCTCCCGGTCATCGTCGGCGTCGGCAACCAGGGATCGACCGGTCTCCCCGTTGTCGCCCATTATGACGCCAGCGGCTCCGACAAGCTCGTCGTCGTCTACGCGACCGAGCACGCGTTCGGCATCAACGCCGGCATGGTGATCAACTCGATCGAATACAACGGCGTCGCGATGACGCAGGCCGTCCAGGAGAACACCCTCCCGGGCGCGGCGGCGATCTTCTACCTGGACAACCCGGGACCTGCAGGCGAGATCCGCATCATCCAAGGAAACCAGAACGGCGGCCGCGCCACCGTCTACGCGCTGTCGAACGTCGCGCCTGGCGTCGAAGCCGTCGGACAGTCGACGGGCCCCGCCGTGGACGTCACCACGACCACTCCCAACTGCTTGGTGCTCGCCGGCATCCTCGACGGCGGCCAAGCCTCCAACGGCAACGGCGCGGGCCAGCCCGCCGCTGCTGCGCCGCTGATCGAAGACCACGCCGACAAGTGGGGCAACTCATGGGCCGGCTTCTGCTCCGGACACCAGCTCGTGCCAGCGCCCGGCCTCGCGACCTCGACGTTCGTCACCTCGGGGCTGGTCCGGCTGCGGTCGGTCGCGGTCGCGTTCGCCGACGGCTGCGTGACCTGCGCCAACGGCGCGACGGCGAGCGTCGTCAACCTGGGCGGCGGCACCAACGGCGTGATCCAAACGACCAGCACCGGCGGCCTCGGCTGCAAGCTCAACTGGTCGGTGACCAGCGCGACTCCGGCCGCGCTCGGGGTGTTCGCCGCGGGCATCGGCGTGACCTCCGTCCCCCTCAACGCGCTGCTCCCCGCCTGCTCGGGCACCATCCACACGCCGAACCCGATCTTCGTGCCGATGCCGACGGACCCGGCGGGCGCCGCGACGCTCAACCTGCAGGTGCCGGTAAACCAGGCCCTGTGCGGGGTGACGGTCACCGGCCAGTTCGCCGAGTACCAGATCGGGGCATGCGAACTGGCGCTCACCGACGGCATCGCGATCACGATCGGGAACTGACGTCAGCCCGCGCTCGCCGGGCAGCCGCCGACATGGCACCCGGCGCGAAGGTCGCGAGACCCGACCGGCCCGAGCCGGACGCCGAGGCCTGGGAGGGACTCTTCCGCTCTGCTGGCCGACGGCGAGGGTAGACTGCGCGGCATGTCGCCCGTCGCAGCGAAGCCTGCAGGCCTGCCGCGGACCCTCGTGGTGGGCGCCCGCAGCCTCGTCGGAGAGGCGCTGCAGACGCTGCTCGCCGATCGCTGCGACGAGCTGCGCTGCGTACGCGCGACGGTGGCCCGCGGCGAAGACGGGCTCGCGGACGTGCTGGACCCTGCAGCCGCGCCTCGGCTGGCCTTCCTCGCCGTGGACGAGGGGACGGCGCGGCGCGTCGCGCCGATGCTGGCCGACGTCGGCGCGCTGGTGCTCGACTTCAGCCGCGCGCACCGCCTCGATTCCGAGGTGCCGCTCGCGGTGGCGGGCCACCGATCCGCCGACGCGCTGCCAGACCGCGGCGTCGTCGCGCTGCCCAACTGCACCAACCCCGCGCTCACGCTCGTCCTCGATGCGCTCCAGGGCGCGGGCGGAGGCCTCGAGCGGGTGCGCGTGCACACCGCCCAGTCGGCCAGCGGCGGCGGCCGCCGGCTGCTCGAGTCCCTCGCCGATTCCGGCGCGCCGCTGCACGCCGACGTCCATCCCGCGATCGGCCGCCTCGACGGCGCGGGCCGGAGCGAGGAGGAAGCTGCCGTCGTCGACGAGCTGCGGCGCCTGCTCGACGCGCCGGCGCTGGACCTCGCCGCGAGCTGCCTGCGCGTGCCGACGGCCGTCGGCCACGGGATGACGCTGGAGGTGCGCTGCGCCCGCAGCCTGGCCTTGGAGGACGCGCGCCAGGCGCTCGCCGCCGTGCCGTCGATCCAGCTCCACCAGCGCGCCCCGACGCCGCGGCGAATCGACGACCCGGACGCGGTGCACGTCGGGCGGCTGCGGTTCGTCGACGCCGAGCGGCCCCACGCCGGGCTGCTGCTCTGGGTGGTGGCCGACAACCTGCGGCAGGGTGCGGCGTCCAACGCCGTCGCCGTCGCCGAGGCCGCGCTGGGCGAGGCCCACCAGGATCGACCGAGGTAGGCGTCGTTCGGCGCGCGAGAGGGACGGCGCAGGTCGACCCTCGACGCGCGCGGGCTACTGCACCAGCTCGCCGAAGGTGTTGGTGATCACCAGCCCCTGCAGCGCGTCGAGCACGACGCCCTGGTAGTGCAGCGGCGTGCCGACCAGGGCCGGCAGGTTCGGTAGCGTCCAGGTCACCACGAGCGGCGTCGCGCCCACCTGCGACCCTACGACGACGGCCGTCGCCGGGTCGAGCTGCAGGGTCCCGTAGGGCCCCAGGGAGAGCGCGCCGCCGCCGATCGAAGCGATCAGGACCCCGGGATCGACGGCGCCCGGCCGCGTGTGCAGCTCGACGGCGTAGCCGCTGCCGATCCCAGGCGGCGCCGGCGCGTCCACGTGGCGCAGGAGGTTCGGCAGGCCCGGCGGCTCCAGGTCGCCGTCGCCGTCGTAGTCCGCGGCGACAGCGGCGCGCAGCTCGGCCTGGGTCACCGGCGCCGGGGACGGCACGTAGTGAAACACGCCCGCGCCGTCGTTCCAGGCGACGTGGGTCGAGGTCAGGATGTCGACGTCTCCGTCGAGGTCGATGTCGAACGCGCCCAGACCCCACTGCGTGGTCGACAGGCCCGCGCTCGCGGTGACGTCGACGAACACCGCGTTGCCCTGGTTCTGGTAGAGCGCGCGGCCGCTCTGGGAGACGATGTCGACGTCGCCGTCCCCGTCAAAGTCCGCCAGCCAGCTCTGCGCGTGCGCGTTGTAGGGCGGCTGCCACGGCCCCACCGCGAACGCGCCGCCCTGGTTCAGGAGCAGCCCGTTGGCGCCGGCCAACAGCACGTCGAGGTCACCGTCCCCGTCCAGGTCCGCCGCCTCCGGGGCCTTCACCAGCTCGCTGCCCAGGCTGATCGGAGCTGCGGACAGCCACGCGGCGGTCCGGTCGCTGAAGACCCCGACGCCGTTGTTCTCGTAGAACCGGCTGCCGTCCGGGCCGACCGCGAGCCAATCGGCGTCCCCGTCCCCGTCGAAGTCGGCGACCACGCTGTTCTTGGTGTCGAACGCCTGGTACGGCAGCGCCGACCACGTGACGTTGGTGAAGACGCCGGCGCCGTCGTTGACGTGGACTTCGTTGCTGACGCCGTCCTCGTTGCCGACCAGCACGTCGAGGTCCCCGTCCCCGTCGATGTCCGCGAGGTCGACGCAGGTGCTGTCCTGATAGACCGGCGACACGAGGCGGCTGGCGGTCTCGTCGACGAAGCCGCCGCGGCCGTCGTTGATGAGCACCTGCGTGTCGAGGAAGTCGTTGACCACGACGAGGTCGAGGTCGCCGTCGCCGTCGACGTCACCGCGCGCCATCTGCGCCGGGAACGGCGAGGAGACGAGCGGCAGCGCGGCGAAGCGCGTCACGCGGAACGGAGACTGCGAGGTCACGCTGGCGCAGACCAGCAGGAGCGCAGACATGCAGAAAGGTCGTGGCATGAGATTCACAGGTGACGTCGGTGCGTCGAGTACGCGCGAGACAGTGCAAGCGCCGTACCACCCCCGCAGAGGCGCTGCCCCGGAGCCATCCCGCGCGCCTACGTTTCGAGGGCGTAGCGAGAAGGCCCGTGCGTCCTCGCCGAACACCGGGATTCCCCCTAGCCGGAGCGCGGCGGCTCGACGCCCTCGAATCCGGCGTGGTCGAGTCTTACGCTGCGCGCAAGGGAGTCTTCGACGCACGCATCGACCAGCCGTGCCGCCCCTGCTGCATCCGGCCGGAGACGCGCGCCTCTGAGAAACTCGACCCCTCAACAAGAAGGAACCTGCGATGCCGATCGAATCGAAGAGCTTTGCCACCCAGGCCGACGAGGCCAAGGACCTGCCCAACGCGCGCATGGAGGCCGTCAACGTCCTCGGCCAGCGCGTCGTCAAGCTGACGCTCGCGGCGGACTGGAAGTGGTCCCGGGACATCAGCCCGGTCGTCGGCACGCCGAGCTGCGCCGCCGCGCACGTCGGCGTCATCGTGGAGGGCACGATCCACTGCGTCTGCGACGACGGCTCCGAGGCGACCTACACCGCGGGCGACGCCTACGCGATCTCGCCCAACCACGACGCCTGGTGCGTGGGCGGCGAGCAGGCCGTCGTCTACGAGTTCGCCGGCACCTGGGGCGACTAGGACGCCCCTTGTCCGCGGGTCCTAGGGCGGGCGCGCCCGCCGGCCGGTTCGGACCCACGTTGCCTGCGAGACGACGGCCCCGGTAGCGGCCGCCCGCGGTCGTTGGCCCAATCGCCGCGGGTGCTGGCTGCGGCCTTCCCGTAGCCTGCCGGGATGCACCGCGCGACGCTGACGCTGCCCTCGCGAGCCCGGACCTGGGCGCGCTCCCCGCTCCTCGCTGCGGCGTGGATCCTGACCGGCTGCGCGGGCTCCCCGGCGGCGCCGGAGAGCCCCGCCGACGACCGCCCGCAGGCCCGACCGAGCGGCCAGCTGACGATCGACCGGCTGTTCGGGCCGGAGCTCCGCGCCGAGGGCTTCGGGCCCTCCTGGTGGCTGGAGGACAGCGGCCTCGCGACGCTCGAGGCCGCCGCCGACGGCGGCCACGACCTCGTCCGCTTCGACCCGGGCACCGGCGGGCGTGAGGTGCTGGTCGCGGCCGCGCAGCTGGTGCCCGCCGGCGCGGCCGCGCCGCTGCGGATCGAGGGCTACCAGTTCTCGGCTGACGGCGGCAAGGTGCTCATCTCGCCCAACACCCGCCGCGTCTGGCGGCAGAACACGCGCGGGGACTTCTGGGTGCTCGACCGCGGCACCGGTGACCTGCACCAGCTCGGCGGCGACTTCGAGGCGACGCGGCTGCAGTTCGCCAAGTTCGATCCGCAGGGCGCGCGGGTCGCCTACCTCTACAAGAACGACCTCTACGTCGAGGACCTCTCCGACCACGCGATCACGCGGTTGACGACGACCGGCTCGGAGACGCTCTCCAACGGCACCTTCGACTGGGTCTACGAAGAGGAGTGGGGCCTCCGCGACGGGTTCCGCTGGAGCCCGGACGGCGCCCGGATCGCGTACTGGGAGATCGACGCGAGCGAGGTCGGCGTGTTCCGCCTGATCAACAACACCGCCGGCCTCTACTCACGGACGACGCCGATCCGCTACCCGAAGGTCGGCACGACCAACCCGCGCTGTCGCGTCGGGGTCGTCGCGGCCGACGGCCAGAGCGCGACGCGCTGGCTCCAGCTGGAGGGCGACCTCCGCGACAACTACGTGGCCCGCATGGAGTGGGCCGCGAGCTCCGACGAGCTGATCCTGCAGCGGTTCAACCGCCTGCAGAACCAGAACGACGTGACGCTCGCCGACGTGCGCGACGGCTCGACGCGCGTCGTCTTCTCGGACCGCGGCGATGCCTGGGTCGAAGAGTGCGACGACCTGCGCTGGTTCGACGACGGGGCGCAGTTCTCGTTCGTCAGCGAGCGCGACGGCTGGCGACACCTCTACGTCATCTCTCGAGACGGCGGCGCCGTGCGCCTCGTGACCCCGGGCCGCTACGACGTCATCCGCATCCAGCACATCGACGACCAGGGCGGCTACGTCTACTTCCTCGCGTCCCCGGACGACGCGACGCAGCGGTTCCTCTACCGCGCGCGCCTGGACGGCGCCGGCGCGCCCGAGCGGCTGACGCCGCAGGAGCGCGGGACGCACGCCTACCAGATCGCCCCCAACGGCCGCTACGCGCTGCACACCTGGTCCTCGCTCGGCGTCCCGGAGCAGGTCGAGCTGGTCGCGCTGCCCGACCACCGCACGCTCCGGGTGCTCGCCGACAACAAGGCGCTCCGGGACCGGCTGGCCGGCCTCGACCTCGGCAGCGACGAGTTCTTCCGGGTGGACGCGGGCGACGGGGTGGTGATGGACGGCTGGGTGATCAAGCCGCCGGACTTCGACCCGACGAGGCGCTACCCGCTGATCGTCTACGTCTACGGCGAGCCCGCGGCCCAGACCGTCGTCGACCGCTGGGGCGGCTTCAACTACCTGTGGCACCACATGCTCGCGCAGCAGGGCTACGTGGTGCTCAGCATGGACAACCGAGGCACGCCCGCGCCGCGGGGAGCGGCCTGGCGCAAGTCGGTCTACGGCAAGGTCGGCATCACCGCGCCGATCGACCAGGCCAACGCGCTGCGCGCGCTGCAGGCGCGGTGGCCGTGGCTCGACCCGCAGCGCACCGGGATCTGGGGCTGGAGCGGCGGCGGCTCGATGACGCTCAACGCGATGTTCCGCTACCCCGCGCTCTACCACACCGGGATCGCGATCGCCTTCGTCGCCAACCAGCGCTTCTACGACACGATCTACCAGGAGCGCTACATGGGCCTGCCGCGCACCAACGAGCAGGGCTTCGTCGACGGCTCGCCGATCACGCGCGCCCACCGCCTCGAAGGCGACCTGCTGCTCGTCTACGGGACCGGCGACGACAACTGCCACTACCAGAACTGCGAAGCGCTGGTCAACGAGCTCGTCCGCCACGACAAGGCGTTCGACATGCAGATCTACCCCAACCGGAGCCACGGCATCTACGAGGGCGAGAACACCCGGCGCCACCTCTACACCGCGATGACGCGCTACCTGCGCGAGCACCTGCCGGCGGGCGGCCGGTGAGCCCGACGCCCGCGCCCCTCGACGCCGCCCGCGCCGACGAGCGCGGGGACGACCCAAGGATCCGACCCATGAACGAGACTCCCCACCGCTGGCTCCGCTGCGCCGCCGCGCTGCTCGCCGTGAGCGCTGCTGCGTGCCGCGTCCCGAGGCCGCCCGCCGCGGCGGACCTCACGGCGATGAGCTTCAACATCCGCAACGGCAGGGCCGACGACGGCGACAACAGCTGGCCTCACCGCCGCGCGCTGGTGGCCGAGGTGCTGCGCGAGCACGCCCCGGACATCGTCGGCCTCCAGGAGGCGTTCCGCTTCCAGCTCGACGCGCTGGGCGCAGACCTCGAGGGCTACGCCGAGATCGGCGAGGGCCGCGGCAGCGGCACGAAGGACGAATACAGCGCGATCCTCTACCGCGCCGATCGCTTCGACGTGCTCGACTCCGGCACCTTCTGGCTCAGCGAGACCCCCGAGACGGTCTCCAAGCACTGGGGCCACCACCACTACCGCGTGTGCACCTGGGCGCACCTCGAGGACGTCGCCACTCGCCGCGCGCTCTACGTCTTCAACACGCACTTCGACCACCAGTCCCAGCGCGCGCGCCTCAACAGCGCCGGCCTGCTCCGTCGCCGCATCGAAGCGCGGCCGACGCAGGACCCCGTGCTCGTCCTCGGCGACCTCAACGCCGGCGAGGACAACCCGGCCGTCGCGCGGCTCAAAGCGCCCCACAGCGCCTTGCCGCTGCGGGACAGCTACCGCCAGGCCCACCCCGGGGCCCGCGCGGTCGGGACAGGCAACGGCCGCTACCGCGGGCGTCGGGACGGCCCGAAGATCGACTACGTGCTGGTCTCTGCTGGCTTCGAGACGGTCGACGCGAGCATCGACCAGGAGCCGCGCCACGGACGCTACCCGTCCGACCACTACCCCGTCGTCGCGCGCCTGCGGTTCGCCCCGCCCGCGACCGCGGGGTCACGCTGAGCGCCGCGCCTGGCCGCGCTGTCGACGCCAGGACGCGGCCCCGCGGCGGCGCGAGGCGACGATGAACGCGCTGCGGCCGGCGCGCTCCGCGGCTGGTGCCCTACACTCCTCGCATGAAGCGCATCGCCTATACCATCGACCTCGCCGACGACCCGCAGCTGATCGAGGAGTACTGCGAGCACCACCGCAACGTCTGGCCGGAGGTGCAGCGAGGCCTCAAGCAGGTCGGCCTACTCGAGATGAACATCTACCGGCTCGGCCGCCGGCTGTTCATGCTGATGGAGGTCGAGGACGACTTCGACGTCGCGACCGGCCTGCCCGCCTACCTGCAGACCGACCCGCGCTGCCAGCAGTGGGAGGACATGATGGACAAGTATCAGTCGCCGCTCCCCGAGGCCAAGCCCGGGGAGAAGTGGTCGGAGATGGAGAACATCTGCCGGATCTGCTGAGCCGCGCGCGCCGCGGCCGCTACAGGCCGATCGTGGCGCGCACGCCGTTCGACGTGCGGATCGTGCTGCCCGAGATCGGCAGCTGGAGCGTCGCGCTCTGGAACGAGACGTCGACACCGAGCGCGCTCGCGCCGGCGCTGGTCAGGTCGACGCCCGTCCAGGTGAGCGAGCCCGGCCCGCCGAGCACGACCTGCGGCGGGTAGCTGGCGTCGAAGGTGACGCTCAGGGTGCAGGCAGGGTCCGCGGACGGCAGCGCCGCGCTCAGCGGCAGCGCCAGCTGGGTGAAGCCCATGATGCCGATGTGGAACACGGCCGTGGGCGGGATGTTGGTGGTCTGCAGCTGGAACGGCGCGCCGAGCAGCGGCGCCCCCACGGCCGCGAGGGCGACCCCCGCGAGGTCCTGGCTCGCGGCGAGGAAGCCCGAAGGCGTCGCCTGCGAGAGGTCCCGCGCGCCGGGGTCGAGGCTCGCGCCAGCCGCGCTGTGCCCCACCAACCACGACTCCGGACCGAGCCCGCCGATCGCGCCGAAGGCGATCACGAAGTCGCCGGTGGCCTCGTCACCGCGGAACTGGATCGTCACCGCGTTGGTCGTGTTCCACAGGAACACGCCGTCGTAGGTGACCATCCACTGCGTGCCGGATTCTTCGTAGAAGACCCGGCCGCTGCCCGCCGCGTTCGGCTGCAGGTCCGTCCAGGCGTAGTAGCCCGCTGACGGGTTGCTGAGCATCGTCGCGACGCTCGGCGAGAACGTCGTCGCGTTGCCGGGGCCGCGCGCGACCCATCCGTTGGACCCGACGCGGAGGCCGAGCGATCCCGCGGCGACCGAGTTGTCGTCCCCGAGCGCCAGCTGGGACGCCGCGCCGAGCGATCCGATCGCCGCGATCGTCGCCGCGCGCGTGTTGACCGTGTGCCCGCCCGCCGACGCGTTCCCGAAGATCTCGAGGCCGGAGAGGTCCATGGCCGCGGGCGTGAGCTCCTCGTAGAACGACGCGAAGGAGCTGACGCAGCCTGCGCCGTACGAGGTGGTGCTGGCGCAGTTGGTCGCGCCGGCGCAGACGCCCTGCGGGTTGGCGAGCGCGGCCTGGAGCGCTGTGTTGTCGGCGCTGCAGCCCTGGTTGCCGCCGACCGAGTTGCAGCCGGCGTTGGTGTGGATGCCGATGGCCTCGTTGGTGCCCTCCACCTCGATCGGCGAGCCCGAGTTGCCGCCCGTGGTGTCGACGGTGTACTGCAGCACGTTGCCCTGCTGGTTGAAGAACGGGCCCGTGTGCGTCTTCTGGATCAGGTTCCAGGTCGGGGAGACCGGCGCGCTCGTGCTGCCGAAGCCGGTGATCCGGATGGTCTGCCCGGCGCTCACCGACGGCGAGACGAGGTCGAAGGCGACCGAGCCCTGCGCCTCGTAGGGCGTCAGCCCGGTGTTCGAGTTCGCGAAGCAGCCGAAGTAGACCCAGTCGTCGCCGAGCGTCGCGCCGCCCGCCTGGTTCTGGATGGAGGCCGGATCCACCGGGTACTGGTCCGTCGGCGGCGGCGGCACCGGGTTGCCGGCCGCGCTCGACGCCGGCACGTTGAACTGGATGACGGTGGTCGACCCGACCCCGCAGTGACCCGCCGAGAGGAAGCAGTGGTTGCAGTCGTTGATCATCCACGCCGTGCAGCCGAACCCGACCCGGCCGACCCGCGGGTCGTTGCT
Organism: Planctomycetota bacterium; assembly: GCA_049889335.1. GTDB lineage: Bacteria > Planctomycetota > UBA1135 > UBA1135 > UBA2386. Next base: position 319 of record JBMHDP010000289.1, on the reverse strand, counting down.
CGGCGCGCGGTTGTCGACGGTGCCGCAGATCGAGTCGGGCTCCAGCCGCTGCTCGGGTCCGGCGACCGCGCACTTCAGCACGAAGCGGCTGTCGCCGGTGCCCGGCTGCGCCAGCAGCTCGACGAGCACGCTGTCGCCGACGAAGTAGGCCGAGCTGTCCTGCCACTCGCCTATGTGCTGCTGGTGCTGCAGCTGGAACGCCCCGTCCTGCATCGAGGTCAACCGCAGGAACGAGCCGTCGGCGCCCGGGCTCGGGCTGCCCGAGAGCGACACGTGCTGGTAGTGCAGGCGCAGCCATGAGGCCCGGCTCACGGTCACC
>JBMHDP010000288.1:0-3176 GCA_049889335.1 Planctomycetota bacterium | reverse complement strand
CACGCGCGGCGCGGCGCGCTCTCCGCGCGCGCCGGCGACCTCGCGCGCGGCGCAGGCGACGGGCCGCGAGCGCGCTCGCGGTGGCTCGCCGCGCTCGGGTTCGAAGGCGGCGAAGCGGTCGCCGAACGACTCACGCGCCTGCTCGTCCTCGAGGGAGAAGCCGGGCGCGCGGCGCAGGTCTACGCGCTCGTCCCGCAGCCGACCGACCCCGCGCTGGCCGCGCGAATGGGCCTGTTCGCCGAGGCCGCGGCGATCGCGGCCCTCCAGCTGCAGCGAGACCCCGCCGACCTGCTGGTGCACGCGACGCTCGCCACCTTCGGGCAGGTCTCGATGGTCGACTGGGAGGCGCCGACGGACCCCGAGGAGCAGCAGGCGCGCCTGGAGCTGCTCAGCGGCCTGCAGGAGCCGCACCTCGCGCGGCTGACGCTCCCGCGCGCCGAAGCACTCCTCCGCCGCGACCCGAGCAAGCAGACCCACTACCTCCTGCTCGCCCGGGCGAGCGCCGACGCGGGCCTCGCGCCCGCCGCGGCCGCGGTCCACGCGGAGCTGTTCGCAGCCGGCGTGCAGAACCCGGTGCTCTACCGCGAGGTCGCCTACGCCGGCGCCGACGCCGCCTACGTGCCCGCGCCGGGCCTCGACCGCAAGCTGCGCGAAGCCTGCGCGTCGGGCGGCATCGGCGGCTCCAAGCTGACGTTCGCCTACGGCGCCGAGCGGCTGGTCGCCGGGTTCCGGACGGGCGGCTTCCCGGAGATGGCGCGCGAGACGCGGCTGTCCCAGTGGCTGGCGACGCCGCAGCTCCGCCCCTGGAACGACCAGGACCTGCAGCTGATCACGACCGGCGCGACGCCCAAGGACGCCTGCTTCGTGCTCAGTCAGATCCTGCGGGGCCCCTATGCCGGCGACCGCGAACGGCTCCTCGACGCGTTCTACGCGCTGGCGCCGAAGGCCTTGTCCGCGACCCCGGACGCCGAGACGACGCTGCGCGCGATGGCGCTCGGCCACCTCGAGAGCGACGGCGCCCGCGGCGACGTCGTGCACTTCCTGCTCCACCACCAGCAGGGCGGGCTGCCGGTCGACCCAACCGACATCCTGCTCGCGCACCTGGAGCGGATCGCTCGCGCCCAGGAGGACCACGAGTTCCTGCGCGCGACCACCGACCGCCTGATCGCGCGGCTCGGCGTCGTCGGCACGATCGCGCGCGTTGCCGAGCTCGTCGACCGCTTCCCCACCTCGACGCCGATGTGGGCGCTGCACACCGAGCTGACGACCCGGCTCTACGGCGGCAACGACGCGCTCTCCGGCATGCGCAACGTGCTCCGCCACGCCCACGACCCCGCCGCCGAGCTGAGCTTCTTCGGCCTCGCCGCCGCCGAGCGAGAGATCACCGCCGACGACGTCGCGCGGCTCGCGGCGCTGCCCGAAGACCTCCGCATGAGCCCTGCCGGACGCTACGTCCAGGCGCTGTTCGCGCTTCGGACCGGCGACGCCGAGGTCGCCAGCGAGAACTTCGCCGCCGCCGCGCCGCAGGAGGACGGACGGCACCTGTTCCTGTGGGCGATGGCCGAGCTGATGCGCGGGGAGGGCCCGGAGACCGGGCGGGCCGTGGAGCTGCTCGAGCAGCTGATCCGCGACTACCCCAAGAGCTCGCTGGCGCGGAACGCAGGCAGCTTCGTCCGCCAGCTCTCGCCGCGCTGAGCGAGCGCCGCGGACATCGTGTCGAACGAGTGGTCGCGCAGCAGCCGGTCGAGCTTCTCGTAGGTCTTGCCCAGGTTGACGTAGTGACGGAAGCCGCGCAGGCCGCCGAGCGGCTGCCGCGGCTGTCCCGGGTCGACCTCCCAAGGGTGCAGGTAGATGCACCCCGGCGCGCCGAGACGCTCCTTCTGCCGGAGGCCGCGGTCGATCAGCGACACCGGGAAGAGGCGCAGGTAGCCGCCGCCCCCGACCGGCACGTGCCGGCCCAACACGTCCCACGTGAGCGGCGGGAACTCGAGCAGCTCGCGGTCCCCGACGCCGACGCGGTAGGGCGTCGTCGGCGCGCCAGGGACCCCGTAGTCCGGATGCCGCACCGGTTGGATCGAGCTGTCGAGGGTGATCCCGCTGTGCGCGAGCTCCTCGAGCGCCCACGGGCTCTTGCTGCCGACCGACCAGGTGCACGCCCGGAAGGCCGTCGGCCGCTCGCCCGTGATCCCCGCGAGGATGTCCGCGGTGCGCGCGAGGTCCTCGCGGAAGCCTCCACGGCCGAGGTCGGGCAGCAGGCGGTGGTCGTAACCGTGGCTGCCCACCTCGTGCCCGGCCTCGTGGATCTCACGCACGACCTCGGGGATGCGCTCGGCGATCCAGCCGAGGCAGAAGAACGTCGCCTTCGCGTCACGCTTGGCGAACAGGTCGAGCAGGCGCCGCGTCGAGTCGCCGCAGCGCAGCTCGAACGTGTCCCAGTCGGCCCGATCGATGAGGTGAGCCATGTTGAGGACCTGGAACCAGTCCTCGACGTCTACGGACATCGCGTGCACGACGCTCATCGCACCAGCTCCCGCGCCGACGGCATCAGCGCGCGCAAGAAGTCCCTGCAGCGCGCTTCGGCGTCTCCCGCCTGCTCGCCGCGGTAGATCGGCGACTCCACGCGCAGCAGGTAGCCGGACTGGTTCGCGCGCACCAGCGCCCGCGGCAGGTGGTGTCGGACGAACTCCCAGTAGTCGCCCGACGCCCAGTCGGCGGTCCCGAACGCGCTCAGCGTCACGTAGCGCCAGCTGTCTGTCCGGCTGTGAGCCTCGATCCGGCTGACCCGGTCCCCGACCTCCAGCCACGGCGCGTCGACCAGCTCGTCGCGTACGATCGTCATGTTGCTGCCCTCGATGCAGATCCTCGGCGGGTGCACGCTCTTCCAGTTCGTGTCGTGGAACAGCGCGACCAGACTGACCAGCCGCTGCTGGTCGTCGCGGTAGCGACGCCAGACGAAGTCGCCGGTGCCGAGCAGCTCGCGCCACCGCGGCAGGGCGTCTTGGAAGCGTCGCTCGGCGTCCCCCGTACGGGGCTCGCGTCGGTAGGCTCCGACGACGTCGGGGAGCTGCGCGGCGCGGTCCTCGCGGTCGGCGAACGGGCGCGACGCGCTCAACCACAGCAGCGGCGCGGCCGCCAGCCAGAGCGCGGCGCCCTGGGCCCGCAGGCCGCGGCGGCGC
>JBMHDP010000287.1:0-7406 GCA_049889335.1 Planctomycetota bacterium | reverse complement strand
TCATGGCCACGACCGAGATGACCACCGCGATCCCCGAGCACGCCACGCTGACGCCTGCCAAGTACTGGGACCGCCGCGCGCGAGGGCTGGGCGCCACTCGTCATCGCCCCGCGGTCAGCTGCGGCGAGGAGAACCTGCTGCGATGTCCTGGGGACCCCTACTTCCAGGAGTCGATCCTGCTGCACGAGTTCGCTCACGCCATCCACCACATGGCCTTGGTCGACCTCGACGAGACCTTCGACGCCCGGCTCCAGCAGGCGTACGAGCGCGCGATGAAGGCGGGCTTGTGGAAGGGCAAGTACGCGGCGACCAACCGCGCCGAGTACTGGGCCGAGGGCTCGCAGTCCTGGTTCGACGACAACCGCGAGGACGATCACGACCACAACCACGTCAACACCCGCGCGGAGCTGCGCGCCTACGACCCGGGCCTCGCGGCGCTGTGCGAAGAGGTCTTCGGCGACCGCGCCTGGCGGTACAAGAAGCCTGCGCAGCGGGGTCCGTCGGGCCGCGCACACCTGGACGGCTACCGGGCCGAGCGCGCGCCGCGTTTTGCCTGGCCCGAGGGGCTGGAGGCGTGGTACCGCGCCTACATGCGCAAGAAGCGGCGCTCCGGCTGAGGGGCAGGCGGCGCAGAGAGCGACGCCGGAGGAGCGCCGAGGCCCGGCCCTCGCCCCGGAGCCGGCGCGCGCGCGAGGCCCATGATCGCTCGCGTTCGCGGGGCTGCTTTCCGCTCAAACGCAACGACCTTGAATATGCCTTCATCGTATTCATCGGGAACGGTTGCTGGATTATCATCCGATTTCGCCGTATTTTTCGCGTCATGATGAGTCGATGCCATGGGTTCTTCCTCGCCGAGACGATGCTGGGATCGGCGTCTCTCCTGCTGGCGCAGGGTGAGGCCTTCCGCGCCGAACAGGTGATCACCACCGCGGCTGACGCCGCCGTGAGCGTCTACGCCGCCGACCTCGACGGCGACGGCGACCTGGACGTGCTGTCGGCGTCGAACTTCGACGACACGATCGCGTGGTTCGCGAATACGGACGGGCTCGGCAGCTTCGGCCCGCGGCAGGTCGTCACCACCGCGGCGGACGGCGCGATCGAGGTCTACGCGGCGGACGTCGACGGGGACGGAGACATGGACGCGCTGTCGGCCTCCTTGTTCGACGGCAAGATCGCGTGGTACGAGAACACCGACGGCCTCGGCTCCTTCGGCCCCCAGCAGGTGATCTCGGCCGCCGCCGACGGCGCCTTCGGCGTCATGACCGCCGACCTGGACAACGACGGCGACCCGGACGTGCTGTCGGCGTCGACCAACGACGACAAGATCGCCTGGTACGAGAACCTGCGCACCGCGCACCTCGGCGCAGGGTGCGCCGGCCTGCTGCTGCGCGCGGACGCGCCGATGCGGGTGGGGGTGGCCTCGACCGTCACGCTGGAGAACGTGCCGACGGTGAGCCCGTTCGGGCTGTTCCTGCTGGGCTCGCAGGTGTTGCCGTCCCCGCTCGCGCTCAACAGCGCGTGCACGGCCTACATTCTGCCCAACCTCTCCACCTACCTCGTGCTGCCTGCGCTCGGCCGCGCCCAGCTGACGATCCCGGTGCCCTCCGACGTGGCGCTGGTCGGCGCCCAGCTGGCGGTCCAGGGTACAGCGCGGAGCCTCGACCCGAGCGCGTGGAGGAGCCGCTTCGCGGTGTCCAACGGCGTGCTCTACACGATCGAGAACTAGTCCGAAGCGCGGACGCCGGCGCTCAGGCGCCCGCCCGGTGCAACGCGGACCACGGGACCACGTGCTGGATCGTGCCCTGGGGAAAACCTGAGACCTCGTAGGGGTCGAAGCTGAACAGCAGGCCGCGCTCGATGACGGCGACGTTCTCCGTGGCGGACGCGCGGGCGACGAGCGCCGCGCGATCGCAGGGGACGCCGCGCGCGAGCACGCCCTGGACCACGGCCGCGGCCAGGCGGGACCGGTCTGCAGGCGCGACCAGGCTCCGCGCGTCGACGCGGCGCCCGGACGCCGGGTCGTAGGTCGCGATCCGCGTCCGGCTGTTGCTGTGGGCCCCGCCGGTGTGCCACCGCTCCGAGACCTGCAGCGTGACGAGGCCGTCACCGCTGTAGAGGACCTGCGTCCGGCGGCGACGCCACCACGAGGCCGTGCTCGCGGCCGTCGGATGCTCTGCGCGGCAGCGCTCCCAGCTGGTCAGCAGGGACGCCGCCTGCGCCTCGAGCGATCGCGCGCCCTGCCCGCGAATCGGCATCTCGACCAGCAGCATCCACGCGGCGTTGAGCGCCGCGCGCGCCTCGTCGCCGCAGCCGCCCGTGACGCGCGGCACGTCCACGGAGAAGACCGCCCCCGCGTCCTCGCGCTCGGACACCCGCGCGGGCGACGCGCGCTCGAATCGCTCGATTCGGATCGACAGCGGCCGCTCGCGCAGCGCGGCGACGCCGGCGCCACCCAGGAACCCGACCGACAGCGCCGACGCCGTCCACCCCACCCTCCGCCTCCACCGCCTCGCGCACGCGCCCGCCACGTTGCAGACCGTAGCGACCGCGCCCCGCCGCTGCACCCGAACATCTCCGCGGCTCGCGGCCGCCGCCGGACGCGCGGCGCGCCGCCTTCGACCACGCCGTGGGCGCGCGACCGGCTACGATCGATGGCGAGGAAGCCGCTTGGTCCACGTCAACATTGTCTGCCATCGGAGCGCCTACGGGCTCGCGCAGGACGCCCGGGTGCTCGCGGACACCTTGAGGGGCGCGGGCCTGCGCGTCACCGAGAGCGAGCTGCGCGGCTTGCCGCCGCTCGCGCGGCTGCGGCGCAAGCTGGCGGCGACGCTGCGCAAGGGCCCGCTCTACGACGTCAACGTCTTCTCCGAGATCGCGGCAGCGGGGCTGTTCCCGCTGGCTCGCAAGAACGTCCTGATCCCCAACCCCGAGTTCCTGCGCCCGGACACCGCCGAGCACCTCGCCGCGTTCGACGCGATCTTCTGCAAGACGCGCGAAGCGCTCGCGATCTTCTCCGACCTGGGCCTGCCCGCGATCTACACCGGCTTCTCGACGCCGCCGCCGCCCGCGCTCACGGGCAAGAAGTCGTTCGCGCGCTTCTTCCACGCGGGCGGCAGCCTGGGCATCAAGGGCACCGACGCGCTCGTCGACCTGTGGCAGCGCCACCCGGAGTGGCCGCAGCTGACCGTGACCGACACCAGCGGCAGGCAGGTCCGCGTGCGCGAGAATCTCAGGCTCCTCACGAGCTACGTGCCCGAGCGGGCTTTCCGGCAGCTCCAAGGCGAACACGGTGTCCACCTCTGCCCTTCCGAGATGGAGGGCTTCGGCCACTACATCGTCGAGCCCATGAGTACGGGGAGCGTCGTCCTGACGACCGACGCGGCCCCGATGAACGAGCTCGTGACGCCGGACCGAGGTTTCCTGGCGGGGACCGCGTCCCGACGCCCGCACTTCTTCGGCACGCGCTACGAGCTCGACCGAGCGTCCCTGGAGGACGCGATCCAGCGCGTCGTCGCCACGCCGGAGGAGACGCTGGCCGAGATGGGCCGACGCGCGCGGGCGTGGTTCGAAGACAGCGATCGAGCGTTCCGGGAGCGCCTGCCGCGGCTCGTGCGGCAGGTGGCCGAAGGGAGCTGAGCACCCCCGCCGTTTGCCACGCCGTATACCGGTCCCGTCTCCGCTCGGACCTTCCCACGCGGTCGTTCTCGCGCACGCCGGATTCAGTAAGATCCGCGCGGCCTCGCGCAGCTCGCGCCCCGCTCCGCGACGACTCGACGGCGCTCGAATGCAGCCTATAGCCACGCGATGACGAGCTCCGAACACAACGCCACCGCCTCGCGGCCCCGCTCGGAAGCCGGCCCCCGCGTCGGGGTGCTGCTGTGGAAGCACGAGCACGGCCCCGCGGACATCAGCGGGATGCCCTGGAGCATGCGCGAAGCGCTCGCGCGAGCAGGCTGTCAGGTGACGCCGCTGCTGATCGACGGACGACCGAAGACGCACGGCGGGCTGCGCAGCCGCGGCTGGGACCGACTGGTCGCGTGCGCGCGCGACGGCTACGACCGCTTCTTTGCTGCGCGCGTGCAAGACAGGCTCGAAGCGTCCGCCAGAGAGCTCGCGCGACGCGTGCAGAGCGCGGTCTCCGGCGTGGAGATCGACGCGGTCTTCGCGCCGCTCATGAGCCACGCGCTGGCGTTCTACGGTGGGGATCCCCCCGTGATCTACGCGACCGACAGCACCGCCAGCCTGCTCGGCGAGACCTACGCACCCTACCGACCGGGCGGGGCCGGGCGGAGGTCGGCAGAGGCGGAGTTGGAGACGCGCGCGATCGCCTGCGCTGCCCGCGTCGTCGTCCCCACCGAGTTCGTCCGGCGGAGCGCGATCGAGGACCACGGCGCGGCCCCAGACCGCGTAGCCGTCGTCCCCATGGGCGCCGCGCGGGAGCTGGGGCCGGCAGCGGCGCTCGCGCCGTCGCCGCCCCGTCGCGACGACCTCCGGCTGCTGCTCGTCGCCAAAGACCCCGAACGCAAGCGGCTCGGCCTGAGCGTCGAGGTCACGCGCGAGCTGCGCCGACGCGGCTGGGCTGCGACCCTGCACTACGTCGGCCCCAAGCGCCCGGAGTGCGCGCTGCCGGAGGTTTGCTGGGCAGGCTACCTCTCGAAGTCCGACCCCGGAGACGTCGGCGAGCTCCAGGTCCTCCTGCGCGACTGCCACATCGCGCTCCTCCCGAGCGTCGCCGAGATGTTCGGGATCGCCACCGTCGAGAGCGCCGCCTACAGCCGACCGGCCGTCGTCTCGGATGCCGGCGGGCTGCCGACGGTCGTGCTCGATCACGAGAGCGGCCGCGTGGTCCCGACCGACTCGGCGCCGTCCGTATGGGCGGACGCCGTGGAGAGCGTCGCCGCCGACCCCAGCCGCTACGCCGACTACGGCCTGGCCGCCCGCGCGCGCTTCGAACGCACGCTCAACTGGGACGCGTGGGGCCGCGCCACGCGAGCCGTCATCGAACAGGTCCTGCAGCCCGCGCGCCGCTAGCCTCCGAGCGGCTGCAGCCTCGTCGCGAGCGGGCGCGCGGACATCCCCCGCCGAAGACCGACCGCCGCGCGTCCGAAGACGCTGGCTACGGCCCAACGGAGAACGCCAGCGCTGCCGTCAGCCGCATCCGCCGCACGAGGGTGTCGGCGTCCAGATCAAAGCCCTCTGCGAAGGTCTCGACCCAGCCCTCGTGGACGCGCAGCTGCAGCTTGGGGTCCTCGAGGTGCTGCTTGCGGATCGGCGCGGCGAGGACCCGGCGCGCCCACGCCTCGTCGTCGCTCTTGATCTGGAACCGCTCGTCGTAGGCAGCGTCGCCGACCTGGACGTCCTGTGCGCCGAGCGCCTTGGCCATCCCGGACAAGAAGTGCTCGCGGCTCACGTGGAGCCGATGCGTCGACGACGTCGCGACGCGGGCGCGGGTGTAGGTCACGTGCGTCTTGCCCGTGCTCACCGTGAAGTTGTCGAGGCTGACCTTGTGCCCCTCGATGACGACGTCGACGCGGCGCGCCCTGCGATTGCGCCACGAGCCGGTCGGGGGCACGTATTCCCCCCCGAGCTGCGCGGCCACCTCTCGCCAATTCGCCTCTATGCGCTTGTGGAGCTCGCGCTGGTGGCGGATCACGAACCGGAGCAACCAAGCGAAAGCCGCGACACCGCCGACCAGCAGCGCGACCATGGCAGGGGAGGAGAGCCGCAAGAGCATAATCGCCGAGGATACGGCCAGGGCCGCGCCGGTGGGCGCAGAGACCCAGATCCGCGCCGAAGTCGACGCAGCCCGATACCCTCCTTACACGCATGTCTGCCGACGCCCCCCGCCCCCCGCTCCTGCTCGCCACGCTCTGCTGGTTGCTGCCGATGCTGCTCGGCTCGATCGCCTTCTTCGGGTGGCTCGTGTGGACCGGTGGCAAGAGCAACGAGGGCGAGGCGTTCCAGCTGCTGGGCGCAGCCGTGCTCTCCGCGGCGCCGGCCTTCTTGCTGATCGGCGCCGTCGCGCTGGTCTTCGCCCGCAAGCGCGGCGCCGCGCGGCCGCTGCTGCGACGCCGCGCGCTGCTGCTGTTCGCCAACGTCCCGCTGGCGCTGGCCTACGTCCTCGGCACTTCGGTCGCGGCCATCCAGCGCGTCGAGGTGATCAACCGTTCGGGCCGCGCGGCCGAGCAGGTCTCGCTCACGGCCTGCCGCACCGCGACCTGCGACGTAGGCGCGCTCGCAGATGGCGAACGCTACGTCTGGCGCTTCTCACCGCCGAGTGAAGGCACCCTCTCGGTGACCGGCCGCCTGGGCGACGAGATCGTCGCGCGCGAGGGCGCGTGCATGTTCTTCGTCTTCGACCGGATCGACGTCACGTTGGAGCTGCAGCCGAGCGGCGAGTGGACCGTGCACGAAGCGCCGGGCGCACCCTGGTCTTGGCTGCCTGGCTTCTGACAGCCGCGCACCCAGCCCGCGCCCCTGCCTACCGAAGGCGCGCCGCGACCTTGGAGCGGTTGCTGCGGATGTCGTCCAGGTCGAAGTCGACCGCGAGCACCTCGCCGAGGTAGCGGATCAAGCCCTCGATCTCGGGGGTCCACGGCGTGGTCGCGTTCTGCAGCGGGGTCGCCCCCTTCTGGTTCTTCGCCCCTCGCTTCGCGCCGGCCTGCAGGAGCACCTCGACCACCTCCAGGTGACCGAGGAACGCTGCCTGGTGCAGCGCGGAGTCGCCGTCCTGATCCGTGTCGTTGACGCGCGCGCCCTGCTGCAGCAGGTACCGCACCGCGTCGGGCTGACCCGCGAGCGCCGCGAGCGCCAGCGGATGCGAGCCGTCCTGGTCGCTGACGCTGTTGACGTCGGCGCCGGCACGGACGTGGAACTCCAGCGCGTCGACGTCGCCGTCCTTGGCCGCTCGCCAGATCGAGGGCTCCCAGTCCTCGCCGCTGACGGGGAACGCGAACGGCGGCTTCGGCTGCTTCGTCCAGACCGGCATGCCGCCTTCGAGCTCTTCCAGCAGCTCCGCGCGGCGCGCCACGACGAAGTCCCGCACGACGTCCATCGCGTCGACAGCCCGCCGCTGGTAGCGGCCGAGGTGCGGCTCCAAGAGCGCTTCGATCCGGTCCAGCTCGGCGCCGATCACCGCCTCGTCCCAGTGGCGCGCGAGCAGCTCGCGCAGCTCCTGCTCGTAGCGCGCGCGCCCCGACGGCAGCTGGTAGAGCCGGTGCGCCAGCCGCCCGGTCGTCTTCACCGAGATCGGCGCCTCGGGGTCATAGTCCACGAGGCTGTGCTTCATGAACAGGCAGTCCGCCCCCCACGGCAAGAAGTGGAACCGGTCGGTGTCGGGGTGCAGGTAGCAGAAGAAGTTGTTCCGGTTGCCGCTGTAGCCGTCCCAGAACCCGAGCAGCCCCTCC
>JBMHDP010000286.1:0-13301 GCA_049889335.1 Planctomycetota bacterium | reverse complement strand
GCGCGGGCGGCGCAGCGCCGCGCCGGACGGCGCCGCGGCCGCGGACCAGCAGCAGGGGGCCCAGGCCGGTGAGGTCGCCAACCTCGACTTCCTCCCCGAGGGATCGAACCTGCTCGCCAACCTCGTCCCCGACGCCGACGGGGTGGTGACGATCCCGCTGAGCGCGCTCGGCGAGGGACAGCAGCTGCACGTCGTCGCGATCGACGGGGAGCAGGCGGTCTACGACACCATGACGCGCGCGGAGCGACGGCTCGAGCCGCGCAGCCGCACCCTGCCGAGGTCGCTGCCGCCGGCCGAGCACTTCCTCGAGGACCGCCGCATCGAGTTCGTCGCGACCGGCGGTGCTGCGCGCATCGACGCCTCGGCGGCGCCTGAGCTCGAGGTCTACGACACCTTCGCCGGCGCGTTTCAGCTGTTCACCACGATCAGCCAGGACCCGAGCCTGCAGCGCTTCTCGTTCTTGCTGGAGTGGCCCAGCCTCGCGCGCGACCGCAAGCTGGCGCTCTACGGCGAACACGCCTGCCACGAGCTGCACTTCTTCCTGCACGAGAAGGACCCCGAGTTCTTCGCTTCGGTCGTGCGGCCGCTCCTCGCCGACAAGCTCGACAAGACGTTTCTCGACGACTGGCTGCTCGAGCGAGACCTGCGCGCCTACGTCGAGCCGTGGCGGTTCGCGCAGCTCAACCTCGTCGAGCAGATCCTGCTGGCCCGGCGCCTCGGCGGCGGGGAGCCCGCAGAGGTCGCGCGCATGCTGCGCGAGTCGCTCGAGCTGAACCCTTCCGACCGGAACAGGGTCAGCGAGCTGTTCGACCTCGCCCTGGTCAGCACGGGGCTGCGCGCCGAAGAGCGCAACCTCCAGGTCCTCGGCGGACTCGCCGAGCTGCAGGAGTCCCTTGAGCAGGAGGGCGCCGTCGTCGCACCCAGCGAGCGCCCGCGGGCGAGCGCGCGGCGCGGCCTCAAGCCCAACGGCCCCGCGTCGCCAGGGCCGGCGACCGGCGGGCCTGCCGGCCCCCCGCGCGGCGGCGGCGGCAGCGGCTCGTTCGCCGGACGGCCGGCCGCAGAGGACAAGGCCGGACTCAGCAAGAAGCGCAAGCGCCAGGCCCAGGGCGGCGAAGCGTTGGGGGTCGACCGCGCAGGGGAGCGGGACGCCGCGGCGCCGGAGCCGACCAACGGCTCGGACGACTTCTACCTCGGCCGCGAGCTGGACCAGCGCAAGCAGGTCCGGAGGCTCTACGAGGGCGTCGCCAAGACCCGCCTGCTGGTCGAACACAACTACTGGCAGCGGACCATCGGGCAGCCGACCCGGGACGCGATCCGCCCGAACGCGTTCTGGGTCGACTACGCCACCGCGGCGCCCGACGCGCCGTTCGTCTCGACCGCGCTCGCTCAGGCGAGCGGCAGCTTCGTCGAGATGATGTTCGCGTTGAGCGTGCTGGATCTACCCTACGAGGCCGGGGACCACGAGGTCGTCACCGAGGGGATGCTGCGAACGCTGACGGCGGCTTCTCCGCTGCTCCTGGTCCGCAAGGAGATCGCCGCGGCCGACGAGCAAGCGGACACGGAGCCGCTGCTCCTCGGCCAGAACTTCTTCCGCCTCGACGACCGCTACCGCTGGGTCGACGGCGAACGCCGCGACGCCTTCGTCACGGGTGAATTCCTGGTCGACGTCGCCTACGGCTGCCAGGTCGTGGTCACCAACCCCTCTTCGCGGGCGCGCGTCGCCGACGTGCTCCTGCAGGTCCCCGCGGGCGCGGTCCCGCTGCAGAAGGGGCTCTGGACGCGCGGGCGCCAGGTCGCCCTCGCGCCCTACGCCACGCAGACGCTCGAATACTCGTTCTACTTCCCGGCGACCGGCGACTTCGCGCACTACCCGGCGCACGCCGCCGAGGAGGGGCAGCTCGCCGCCTTCGCGGCTCCGCAGCGGTTCGAAGTGGTCGCGGAGCCGACGCGCGTGGACACGTCGTCTTGGGAGCACGTCTCGCAGCAGAGCTCACCCGCCGAGGTGATCACCTACCTGCAGGCGCACAACGTGCGGCGACTCGACCTGACGAAGATCTGCTGGCGGCTGCGTGACCGCGCGTTCTACGACGCGCTGTTGTCCGAGCTCCGGCGGCGGCACGTCTACGACCCGACGGTCTGGTCCTACGCCCTCCTCCACCGCGACGCCGGCGGCGCCGCGGAGTTCCTGCAGCACCGCGACGACTTCCTCGCCCGCTGCGGTCGGAGCCTCACCTCGCCGCTGGTCACGTTCGAGCCCAAGGAGCGCCGCACGTTCCAGCACCTCGAGCTCAGCCCGCTGGTGCACCAGCGCGCGCACCAGCTCGGCAGTGAGCGGGTCTTCGGCAACAAGGACCTCGCCAACCAGTACAGCGCGCTGATGAGCGTGCTGAGCTATCGCCCGACCCTCGGCAGCGAAGACTGGCTCGCGGTCACCTACTACCTCCTGCTCCAGGACCGCGTCGAAGAGGCCCTGGCGGCGTTCGGGCGGGTCGACGCCGGCGAGGTCGAGACCCGGGTCCAGTACGACTACCTCTCCGCGTACCTGTGCTTCTTCACCGGCGACGTCGAGCAGGCGCGCCGCCTCGCGACGGCGCGCGCTGCGCATCCGGCGCCCCACTGGCGCGCGCGCTTCCGCGAGGTCCTCGCGCAGCTGGACGAGGCCGAGGGCAAGCCGCGCGAGCGCGCCGAAGAGCAGACGCCGCAGACGCTGGCGGCGACGGCGCCCGCGCTGGAGCTGGCCGTCTCCGGCCGCGACGTCGTCGTCCGCTACCAGAACCTGCGGGACGTCGACGTCCGCTACTACGAGCTCGACGTCGAGTTCGCCTTCTCGGCCCAGCCCTTCGCCGGGCCGGACGGCGCCTCGGCGGCGTTCGTGAAGCCGAACTTCCAGGAGTCGCGGTCGCTCGACCCGGCGGCGGCGCAGCTCCGCTACGAGCTGCCGCGGCAGTTCTGGCAGAAGAACGTGCTGGTCGAGGTCCGCGCCGGCGGCCTCGTGCGGTCGCGGCAGTACTTCGCCAACGCGCTCGACGTGCGCTTCCTCGAGTCCTACGGCCAGGTCGCCGTGACGGAGCCCGCGACCGAGAAGCCGCTCTCGAAGACCTACGTCAAGGTGTTCGCGCGCATGCCGAACGGCGCTGTGCGCTTCCACAAGGACGGCTACACCGACCTACGCGGCCGCTTCGACTACGTCAGCCTGTCGGACGACCCCAACCGCGGCGCGACCCGCTACGCGGTCCTGGTGCTCGACGAGCAGCGCGGCGCGGTGATCCGCGAGATCAACCCGCCGGCGCGGTAGCGCCGCGCGCTGCAGGCAGAAAAAAACGCGGCCGTGATCGGCCGCGCTCTCTCGCGCCGGACGCTCCAGGTCCGACAGGTGGGGGCGGGGGTTCGGTCTTGGGGACTACGAGCCGCCGCGACCGAACTTCGGTCCGCCGCTCGCGCCGTTGCTCGGCTTGCCCTTCGACTTGCTCTTGCTCTTACGAGGCCGACCGGCCTTGTTGCCACTGTTTCAACCTGCTCACTCGCTCGGGAGCGGCAGGCCCTGCAGGTCCTCCATCTCCATGCGCGCGAGGCGCACGGCCGCCTCCAGGTCTTCCTGGTGCAGCATCTTCTCCGACTCGCTGCCGGCCTGCTCGGCGAGCAGGCGCCAGTTCTGCCTCGCCGCCTCGATCTCCGGCTCCCAGACCTTGCGGTCCAGACCCTCGAGGCGCATCAGCCAGGTCTTGTAGAACTGCGCGCGCGCCAGCGCTTGTCGGGCGTCGCGAAGCAGCGCTGCGTCGGCGCCGGCGTCGGCCTGCATCTGCTCAACGAGGGTCGCCAGCTCGTCGCGGGCCTCGATCAGACCCTCCGACTGCATGCGGGCCTTGTTGAGCTCGATCTGCAGCCGCTGGGCGACGCGCACGTCGAACGCGTCGGGGTCCTTCGGCAGCGACTCGAGGGCGGCTTCATACTCGCGGATCGCGAGCTTCCAGTCGCCGTCGCTCGCCGCCTGGTGGGCAGCCGAGAGGACCTGCTCCGCCGCTTCGAGGGCGACGCGGTCCTGACCCGGGCCTTCGTGGTAGGCCCACGCCCCGACAGGGAGCACGAGCCATCCGACCAGGAGGATTTTGCGCATGATGGGTGATGGGTCGGGCGCGCCGAAACTCGGCGCCCTACAGCATTCTATCGGCGTTCGTTCCCGCTCGGGGCGACCCGGTCAGAAAACTTCTCCGCGGCCGGGACCGAGCCGGCGCGCGAGGCCGTCGAGCCCGAACGCCGCCGTGGCGCCGACGGCGTAGGCCACGAGGTCGGCGACCTGGAAGCCCTGCCCGAGCAACAGCGCGCCGACCCTGGTCGAGCGTAAACTCAGCAACCACGGCCAGCTGAGGAGCTGGCTCAGCTCGACCGCCGCGCTCCAAGCGAACGCCGCCCAGGCCAGCTTCGACGCCCGAGACGCCGGCGAGACGACCGCGAGCGCGCAGAAGCACGCGGCCGCGTAGAGGCCGTCGCCGGTGTGCTCGGCGAGCAGGCCCGGGAGCGGGAATCGCCGGGAGAGCAACCCGAGGCAGACCACCGCGCCGAGCGCCGCGCACGTCAGGGACCGCGACCGACGCCGCCCGACTCCGCGCGGCGCGCGCTCAACCAACGTCGACCACCTCGTCCGCGTTGGCCTCGACGAAGCGCCGCGCGTAGTCCTCGCTGGCGAACTCGTAGTCGACGACGTCCTCCTTGACGGTGAGGTCGAACGCAGGCGGGCAGAGCACCGACCAGAGGATGTAGGGCAGCATGCCGACGAGGACCGCCGCCAACACGATCAGCTTGCTCCACTGCCGCCCGAGGTCCAGGTCCTTGAGCCAGGGGTAGATCGCCACCACGACGCCGGCGGTCACGCCGACCAGCAGCAGCAGCTCCAGCGCCTTCCGGCGACGGACGGCAGGGCGGCACCGGTCGCAGACGGGCACCTCACAGCGCACCCGCTTACGGAGCAGCCAGAGCCAGAAGAAGAACACCTGCCCCCACGAGAAGCGGCTGCCGGCGAACGGCATCAGCCCCGGCCGGTCGGACAGGCAGCGCACGCACAGCGGCGGGAACACAGGCGCTGCGTCCCGGCAGAGGCTGACGTCCGTGGAGAGCGGCACGGGTTCAGGCCGGCGAACGGAGCGCCCGGACGCCCGGGCGCCAGCCGGTGCCGAAGTAGTGCAGCAACACCGGCAGCAGCGCGAGCACCAGCGAGGACAGCAGCACCGCGAGCAGCGCGTACTCCCGCAGCGTCAGCTGCTCCAACAGCGGCTTGCGCGAGTCCTTGGCAGCCGCGTTGAGGATGTCGCTCGGGACCTGCCGTCGGTTGCCGTTGTGGAACTCGCCGCCCGCGCGGATCGCCACCTGCCGCAGCGTGCTCTCGTCCTGCCGCGACTGCTGGCCGCCGATGAAGCTGCCGCTGAGGTGGTCCCCGACCCCGATCACGAGCGTTCCGCCGATCGAGGGCGGCAACGCCGGCATCCCGGACGCGGGCACCGTGTCCCCGTCGCTGACGATCACCATCAGCGCGCTGTCCGCCCGCCAGCCGCGGGCGATGTCACAGGCGACCTGGATCCCGTCGAACAGCTTCGTCTTGCCGACCTTGAACGCGTACTGCAGGTCGACCTCGGTCAGCATGTGCCGGACGACCTCGATGTCCTTGGTGTCGGTCACGACCGGCTTGGCGCCGTTGTAGGTCGCGATGACCGAGACCTTGTACTGGCCGATCTTGACCCGCTCGAACATCGACTCGATCAGCTCGCGGGCGCGCTCGTGGCGCGTCTGGTCACCGCTCGCGCCGGCGTCCTGGAGCAACATGCTGGGCGACACGTCGTACACCAGCAGCAGGTGCCGCCACTCGTCGTCGGCGAGCTCTTCGCCGGCGTGGACCTTGGGCTCGACGAAGATCAGCGCGGTCAGCCCCCACGCCAGCGCGCTGCTCGCCAGGATCCGCAGGAACGGCGCCGCCCCGGCCCAAGCCGCCGGCGCGCCCTTGGGGCCGAACAGCAGGTGGCGCAGCCGGTGCACGCGCCGCGCGTGCAGGACCTCGCCGACCATCGTCAGCAGGAAGACCCCGATCGCGGCGTAGAGCGCTACCACGGCGTGTGCCTCCACCCGAGCAGGAACAGCCCGAACACCCCGAGCGCGCCCAACCCGGCGACGCAGAACGGGAAGAACCAGTCAACCAGCTCGGCCGTCCCCTGCTCCAGCTCGGCCTTGGTCATGTCGTCGATCTGCGAGAACACGTCGGCGAGCGCCGCGGCGTCGCCGGGGTTGAACACCTCTCCGCCGGTCGTGCGCGCGAGGTTGACGATCTCGCCTGGCGCCTCGGACTCCTGGATGTTGACGGCGAACAGCTGGATGCCGTCGCGCTTGAGCCGCTTGGCGATCTCCATCTCGTTGCCGTTCGAGAGGTCGCTGCTGAAGCCGTCGGTGATCAGGATCATCATCCGGTCCCCCTCGCTCCGAGAGGTCAGCACCTCGCGGGCGCCGAGCACGGCCTTGCCGATCTCGGTGCCGCCGAAGCCGGGCGGCGCCGTCTCCGGACGCATGAACGGGATCGAGTTGCGGAACGCCGACGGGTCGCTCGTGAGCGGCACCCAGTGGAGGTAGTTGTTGCCGAAGAAGGTCAGGCCGAACGAGTCGCCGTCGCGGAAGTCCAAGAACTCGTTGATCGCCTCCATCGACGCGTCGTAGCGGGAGCCAGCGCCGAACTTCGCGGTCATCGAACCGGAGATGTCGACCAGGAACTGGATGTTGGTGAGGGCGCGCCGCTGCTTGGGCGCGGCGAGCTGCTGCGGCAGGGCGATGAGCAGCACCGCGACCGCGAACATCGCCGCGGGCAGGGACTCGCCGAGCGCCAGCAGCGACCGCATCCAGACGCCGCTGCCGAGGCGCCGGCCGCCGTCCGAGTCGAACGGCATCGCGACGCGGCCGCCGCGGCGCGTCCACACCCAGTAGACGTGCAGGACCGGCAGCGCCAGCAGCAGCAGCAGCCACGGGCGCGAGAACATCAGCGCGCCTCCGGGCGGAACTGGTCCGCGGTCAGGCGGCGGTACGGCGCCAGCAGCGCGCCGACGTCGACGTCCCGCGGCGACGTCGGCGCGTGCAGCCAGGCCTCGACGTGGCGAAGCAGCGCGCCCGCCTGCTCGTCCGCGCGGATCGCCATGACCGCGTCGGCCACCTTCATGTCGCCGAGGTCGAGGCGGGAGCGCCAGAACGCGACGATCAGCCGCTCGAGCTCGGCCTTCTCGTGCTCGGCGGCGTCGCCGCTGCTGACGCGCTCGACCAGCGGCCGGAGGCGGTCCGCCAGCGTCGGCGGCGCCGTCGGCGCGGGCGCCGGCGGGCGCCGCTTGCGGCCGACGAACAGGATCGCGGCCAACCCGAGCACCCACGCGACGACCGCCGCGACCTGCAGCTGCGTGTAGCCGCCGAGGGACGCCCCGCGCTCGGGCGCCAGCTCGCTCGGCTCGAACATGTCGCCGGGCAGCACGCTGGTCACCTCGACCTGCAGCGCGGCCAGCCCGTCGGTCGACGAGCCGTCCTTGCGGACCAGGTAGTCCGTCAGGTCGTAGCGGCCCTCTTCGAAGCCCGCCCACTCCAGGTCGTAGCGGAGGTGTTCTCCGTGCGGCCACGTGGCGAGCACGCGCACGATGACGGGCGCCTTCGACGTGGTCGGCGCCGCGACCAGCTCCGAGCCCTCGAGCACGACCTGGTCGACGTAGGCGCGCATGCCGACCGTCGCCGACCGCTGGTCGCGGACCTGCGCGACCGCGCACGACGCGGCCGCGAACGCGGCCGCGAACGCGCAGCTCCTCGTGAGCGAGGTCATCGGCCGCCCCCCGACGCGCCGCGCGTCCGGAAGAAGTGCCGCAGCTTGTGCAGGTAGGGCTCGTCCGTGCGGATCAGCAGGTGGTCGACGCCGCCCTTGCGCAGCTCCCCCTCGATCCGCAGCTGGTCGACCATCTGACGGCGCCCGCGCGCGGTGAAGGCGCGACCGGTCTCGGCCTCCTGCGCCCGCAGGAAGCCTCCCGCGGGCAGCGCGACCTCGGCGGGGTCCTGCACCTGGATCACGGCGACCTCGTGCTCCTGCGCCAGGAGCGCGGCCGAGTGCGCCGCGCCCTCTTCGTGGAGGTCGCTGACGATCACGAGGATCGAGCGGCTCTGCAGGGTCGGGCGCAGCTCTCGGATCCGGCGCGTCATCACGGTCGGCTCGTCGAAGGCGTGTCGGCGGAGCCGCAGCAGCCACTGCATCACCTGGTCCTTCGCCAGGCTCGGCTGCACGTGCACGTCGCGCGTGCCGCACCCCAGCACGCCCACCGGGCTGGTCCGGTCGAGGCACGCGAGCGCGAGGCCGCCCGCGACGTGGAGCGCGACCTCGTACTTGCTGCGCGGCGTCGACGAGACCACCATCGAGGCGGAGGTGTCGATCAGGAACCACGCCGGGATCCGACGCTGCGCCTCGTACTCCTTGATGTGGTGCTTGTTGGTGCGCGCGGTCACCCGCCAGTCCATCGCCTTGACGGGGTCGCCGGGCAGATACTGCCGCGACTGCACGTAGTCGATGCCGGAGCCGAGGAAGCGCGACCCGTCCAGGCCGTAGCTGAGGTCGTCCGCGAGGCGCCGGATGGCGATGACGAACTTGCGCGCCGCCGACGGCTCGATCTCCGGGAGCAGGCCGGGCAAGCCAGCCTCGCGCTCCCGGATGCTCGGGCGCGCGCCCGTGCTGGGGTCCGCCGTCGTCATTTCGCGACTTCGCCCAGGATCTCCTGCAGGACCTGCTGGCTGGTGTAGCCGTCCGCCACGGCCTCGTAGCTGAGGCGGATGCGGTGCAGGATCACGTCCTCGGCGAGCGCGAACATGTCCTCGGGCACCACGTAGTCACGACCGTGGATCAGCGCGCGGGCGCGCGAGGCCTTGACCAGCGAGATGCCCGCGCGCGGCGAGCAGCCCAGCTCGAGCAGCGGGTGGTTGCGGGTGCGGTTGACGATCTCGATCACGTGCTCGATGAACGTCTCGCTGACGTGGACCTCCTGCACGTCCTCCATCGCGCGCACCAGCTGCTCCGCGCTGCCCTTGTCCTGACCGTCGAGGACGTCGAACTCGGTCCGCGCGACCGCGCCCTTGCCGTCGCGACGAACGCCGAGCTTGGTGTTGCGCCGCAGCACCTCCTTCTCCTCCTCCGGCTTGAGGTACTGCAGACGGTGCAGCAGCATGAAGCGGTCGAGCTGCGCCTCGGGGAGCTCGAAGGTCCCGGCCTGCTCGACCGGGTTCTGCGTCGCGATGACCAGGAAGGGCGCCGGCAGGGCGAAGTTCTCGCCGCCGATCGTCACCCGACGCTCCTGCATGGCCTCCAGGAGCGCCGACTGCACCTTGGGCGCGGCGCGGTTGATCTCGTCGGCCAGCAGCAGGTTGGTGAAGATCGGCCCCTGGTGGATGCGGAACTCGTTGGTCTGCTGGTCGAGGATCTCGCTGCCGACGATGTCGGACGGCAGCAGGTCGATGGTGAACTGGATCCGCGCGAACGCGAGGTCCACCGTCTTCGACACGGCGGCCACCAGCAGCGTCTTGGCCAGGCCCGGCACGCCTTGCAGCAGCAGGTGACCCGACGTCAACAGCGCGATCAGCACGCGCTCGACGACCACGTCCTGGCCGACGACGACGGTGCCGACGCGCGTCTTGATCTGGTCGAGGAACTCGCGCGTCTCGGCGAAACGGGCGACGGGGGCTTCGGGTGCGGTCATGGAACGGAGAGCTTCAGGAGGGGGGTCGGAGTCCGTGGGGGCGCTCAGCGCGCGGCGCCCAGCCAACGGCGCGCAGCGGCGACGAGGTCGGAGGTGTCGCCGTCGCCGCGCGCGTCCTTGCCGAAGTGCCCCGCTTCGATGCGGCGCACGTCGGCGTCGAGCTCGGCCTGCTGCTCGGCCGAGAGGTCACAGCGCTCGCGCACCTGGTGCAGCAACGCCAGCACCGAGAACGGGGTCACGCTGTCGGGCATCGCGAGCGCGTCCGCGGCGGCGCCGCCGTCGCCTTCGCTCGGCCGGGCGAACAGGAACCAGACGAGGTAGAGCAGCGACCCGGCGCCGAGCAGGAGCCATGCCCACCACGGGTTGGAGCCCGAGAGCCCGCGCCGCAGCGCGATCTCGGCGGCGACCGTCTCGAGGTCGGCGTCGTCGTAACGCTGGTAGGTCGTCGTCATCTCGTCCAGCTTCGGCGCGCCGAAGCGGAAGCTGCCGGGCGCCGCCGCGCCGTCCTCCGGCTCCATCGCGATCAGCCAGACGCGCTCGCTCTCGATCGCGTCCTGGTCGGGCGAGAAGCGCACGACGGCCGCGCCCTGGTCGTCCATCTTGCTGACGCGGAAGCCGGGCGGGTCGAGCGCGAGGATGTCGTCGAGGTCGGGCACCAGCCCCTCGCTCTTCGCCTTGATCTCCAGCGTCACCTTGCCCTCGTCGAGCTTGCGCTCGTCGAGCAGCTGCGTGACCTCCAACCCCTCGAACGGGCGCTGGTCCTGGTCGCGCGAGGCGTCGATCGCCACCGGCGATGAGACCACCGGCATGATGAAGAAGCCGGTGGTGTCCTTGAAGTCGAGGTCGAGCTTCACCTCGGGGATGCGGTCGACCTGCGGGCCGCGGGCCTGCAGCAGCAGGTAGGCGTAGGGGGTTCGCTCCCAGCCGTCCTCGTCGCCCTGCAGCGGCTCCATGTTCTCGCTGTTGAACGTGGCGCTGAGGATCTCGAAGTTCTCCTGCAGCGACGCGATCGCGGCGTCGTGGAACTTGTCGCGGTAGTTCTCGGTCGGCCGCCCGTAGTTGTAGGCGTAGGGCTGGTTGTTCTGGTTCGTCGCGTACTTCTGGAAGCCGCCGCTCTCACGACCGACCGCGTCGGTGTGCACGATGTCGACGCGCACGCCGAACGGCGCGGTCCCGACCTGCGTGGAGCCGTCGACCACCATCTCCAGCCGGATCTCCGCGATCAGGTCCTGGTAGTAGCTCCAGACCTCGCGCGCGTCCTTGGTCTGCTCGTGGTCCCCGGTGATCTCGAAGCCGGCCTTCAGGTAGCGGAACTTGATGTCCGGCTTCACCGACGACATCCGGGTGAACAGCAGGTTGGCGAACCGCGCCTCCATCCGCTCGCGGTGCCCCTCGGGCAGCGCGGCCATCGCGTCCTTGATCAACGGCAGCTGGCTGCTGGCGACCACCATCGACTCGTCGATCGCGCCGAGGTCCGACGCGCCGAGCGCGGCGTAGAACCAGCTGGTGAAGACCGTGTCGGTCTCCTCGTCCTGGGTCAGCCCCTCGGCGACGGAGCCGTAGTGCTCCGCGGCCTCGGCGAGCAGCTCGAAGGCGTTCTTGCGCACCTCGCTGAAGGAGCTGTCGGGCATCGCCTCCTTCTTGAAGTTGTTCTGGTCGTGGAGCAGCGTCGCGACCGCGGTCAGCAGCGACCAGTGCCGGCCGCGGCTGCCCAGCGAGTCCTGCGCCAGCTTGAGCGCCGTGGCGTAGCCGCGCGCGACCTCGGCGAGCATCTCCTTCTGCGAGCGCCGGGTCTTGGCCTGCTGCTGCACGGCGGGCGTGCGCCAGATCGTCGCGAGGTTCATCCGCATGCGCCCGATCAGCTGCCCGAGCACGACCGGGTCGAGCGCCGCGATGTCGCCGAAGACGGCCTCGATCGTCTCGAGCTGGTAGACCTCGGCGAGGCTGTGCGCCGCGACGAACGCCTCGGTGAGCAGGCCCGGGTCGACCGGCTCCATCGGCAGCGCCCGGAGCCGCGCGACGTAGTCGGCGAGCTCGGCGAGGTTGCGCTCCTGCTTGGCGCGCGTCAGCGGGATCGAGTTGGCGCGGTCGTCGAAACCGTAGACGTAGATGTAGTTGCTGCCGCGGTTGCGCGCGTTCGGGTTGTTGTTGCTCTTCCACACCCGCAGGAACTCGTCCGCCAGCTCCTTGGCCTTGCGGCCGTTGGTCGACGCGAGGCGCTCGATGTAGGGGAAGGCCTTCTCATACTCGTTGACCTTGAGCCACAGCTGCGCCGAGACCGTCGTGAAGTTCGGCCGCAGGTCGGCGCCCAGGATCTCGGCCCAGGCGTCGCTCGGCTGCGCCTCCAGCAGGTCGGCCGGTTCGACCGCGGTCACCTGTCCTCCACCGCCCATGCGGCGGTTGGTCCAGTAGACGTTGCCGAACGAGTCCCGCTGCATGTACGAGCCGAAGGACGACGTCTTGGAGAACTGGTTGCTGTAGGAGGCCTCCTGCACCCACCCGGACGCCATCAACTGCAGCGCCTCTCGCCACTCGCCCGCGAGCTCCGGCGCAGTCTCGAGCAGCGCCTCGACGGCGGTCTTCTGCAGCTTGAGCCCCGCCGAGCGATAGCCCGCGTCGCGCGCCTTCTGCGCGAAGCCGCTCGCGACCTGGCCGCCGATCGTCGCGACGATCTCCATGCCGCGCTCCGGACGCTCGGTGAACGACTGCTTGAGCCACGCAGGCCCCAGCTCCGCGCGCACCTTCGGCGCGAGGTCGACGGCGCGACGCAGCGCCTCCTCCTTCTGGTCCTTGTCGATCTCGCCCTCGGCGAGCGCCGACTGGGTCACCTCCCAGGCCGTCTCCAGCCACTGCGTGCGGCGGTCCTTGTCGAACATCGCCAGCGCGTGGCGCGCGAGCAGGTTGAGCGCCTCGCGGTCGCCCTCGGCCTCGGCCTCCGACGCCGTCGGCAGGAACGCGCCCAGCTCGTCGTCCATGCCGAGCGCGGACAACAGCACGGCCGCTTCGCGGCGGTCGACGCGCTGCGCGTCGGGCTCCTTGGCGACCTCGACGCCGAGCAGCCGGATCCACTCCTCCCGCACGCTGCCGCCCTCCATCGCCCGCTTGACGATCGGCGACAGCAGCTTCGACTGCTTCTTGTCGAAGCCGCCGGGGGCCATCCCGGCGAGCACGAAGGCCTCCTCGAACGAGAAGCGGTTCTTCTCCTGCAGGTTGGCGGGGAGGCGCGACTGCGGCTTGTTGGGGTGCCGCAGCAGGACCTTGAGGAAGTGCTCGTACGCGGGCGCGCGGTCCTTCTCGGCGAGCGTCCCGAAGAACGCCGCGACCCGGTCCCACCGACTGAGCGTCACGTCCCGCTGCAGCATCTCCAGCTCGCGCTGCAGCACCTTGGCCTCGAGGGCCGCGTCGTTCACCGGCGCGCTCTCCGCGTCGATCAACGCCTGGATCTGCGCAGCGCTCAAGGCGCCCGTCGAAGGCGTCGTGCCCGCAGCGCTCGGAGCGCTCGGCGCGGCGGGCCTCGCAGCGGCTGCGCGCATCGGCGCCGCCGGGATCAGCGCGCTGCCC
>JBMHDP010000285.1:0-2578 GCA_049889335.1 Planctomycetota bacterium | reverse complement strand
CAGGATCGAGCAGCAGGCGGCGGCGAAGGGGGCGTAGGTGCGGGGGATCATCTCGGTTCTCTCTCTTGTGGTTGGGGGCTGCGCGGGTCGCGGCCGGACGAGGGGAGCCCCGCAGGCGCCGCGCGGATCGCGCCAGCGCGGCGTCCGAAAAGTCTCGCGCAGGTCGGGTTGGTGCGCGCGCGGGACAGCGCGGGCGGCGTCTCGGCTCGCGCCGTATCGGGGGCGCCCGCGGAGCGGCTCGGATCCTGCACGAGCACGGACGCCTGCTGCCCTGGTGCGCCGCGCCGCAACCGTGCTTCGCCCTTGTCGAGTGCCGCGGCTACGGATTGCACCTCATGGGACCCGGATCGGGTAAGTCTAATCTGATCGAGTAGATATTGCCCATCTATTCACGCCCGCAGAGCGACCCCAGCCTATGAGCACCTCGACCCCTGACCCGCTGCAGCCGCTCGTCGAGCAATGGCTGCAGAGCGCCGACCCGGACTCGCTGCTGGAGCAATTGTGCGCGGCCCACCCCGAGCACGCCGACGCCCTGCGCTCGCGGTTGGCGGCGATGGCACAGACCGTCACACCGGACAGCACCAGCACCGCAGCGCCGGCAGGCGAATCTGGCGACCCGGGCGAGCCCAAGCAGATTGGGCCCTACCGCCTCCTCGACACGCTGGGCGAGGGCGGCATGGGCACGGTCTACCTCGCCGAGCAGCAGGAGCCGGTGCAGCGCCGGGTCGCGCTCAAGCTGATCAAGCTGGGTATGGACACCAAGGCCGTGGTGCAGCGCTTCGAGCAAGAAAGGCAGGCGCTGGCAGTGATGGACCACGACGGGATTGCCAAGGTCTACGACGTCGGGACCAGCGATCGAGGCCAGCCGTACTTCGTGATGGAGCTGGTCAAAGGCATGCCGATCCACCTTTTCTGCGAGCGGCATCGGTTGTGCTTGCAAGACCGCCTCGAGCTGATGCAGCAGGTGTGCGCGGCGGTGCAGCACGCGCACCAGAAGGGGGTGATCCATCGAGATCTCAAGCCGGGCAACGTGCTGGTCGGGGAGGTCGACGGTCGTCGCCAAGTGAAGGTCATCGACTTCGGCCTGGCCAAGGCGATGGGGCAGAAGCTGATCCAGGAGTCGCTGTTCACCGAGCTGGGCGTGGTGATGGGCACGCCGGAGTTCATGGCGCCCGAGCAGGCGGACCCGTCCAACCTCGACGTGGACACGCGGGCGGACGTGTACTCGCTCGGCGTGGTGCTTTACCAACTGCTGGTCGGCGAGCTGCCGTTTAGCGGCGAAGATCTGCGCGAGGCGGGCATCCTGGGCATGCAGAGGCTCCTACGCGAGGTCGATCCGCCGCGGCCGAGCACTAGGCTGTCGACAGTCGCCGAGCAGTCGAGTCGGATCGCGGCCCAGCTGCGGATCTCTCCTGGCGCGCTCAAGAAGGCGATCAAGGGAGAGCTCGACTGGGTGGTGGTTAAGGCGCTGGAGAAGGACCGCAGCCGCCGCTACGAGAGCGCCAACGCGCTCGCGGCGGATCTGCAGCGCTACCTGGATCACGAGCCGTTGGAGGCCGGCCCGCCGAGCGCGGCGTACCGGCTGCAGAAGCTGGTGCGTCGCAACCGCGGCAAGGTCGCGGCAGCGGCGCTGGTCCTATCGGCGCTGCTGCTCGGCGGGGTCGGGACCTACGTGCAGTGGCACCGCGCCGTGGAGCTGGCCGAACAGAAGACGCAGCTCGCCAAGAAGAACGAGCAGATCGCCGCGTCGGAGACCGCCGCCAAGGAGGCCGCGGTCGCTGCGCTCGAGAAGCGCGACGCGGCGCTTATGGCCGAGAAGGAGCGGTCGGCGGAGTTGGAGGCGGTCGCGCAGTTTCAGCAGGACCAGTTCGCGAAGATCGACGCCGACCTGATGGGGCTGCGTCTGGGCGACGCGCTGCGAGACCTCGTCGCCAAGCGCTGCGAGGCGCGCGGCCTGGACGCTGCGGCGACCGAGGCGGCGATGGCGGCGCACGACGACCGGATGCGCGGCGTCGACTTCACCGGGCTGGCGCTGGGCTCGCTCGACCAGAACTTCTTCGAGCCGGGGCTGCGCGTGCTGGACGAGAAATTTGCAGATCAGCCGCTGCTGCAGGCGCGGCTGCGGCAGACGATCGCGACGACGCTGCGCGACTTAGGCCGACTGGAACTGGCGCTCGAGCCGCAGCAACAAGCGGTCGAGGTGCATCGCCGCGTCTTGGGCGTGAACCACCCGCGGACGCTAGCTTCGATTTCCAATCTTGGCAATCTCCTGGCGGCGCGGGGCGAGCTTTCGGCATCGGAGTCGCTGTGTCGCGAGGCGCTAGAGGTTCGTCGTCGCGTGCTGGGTGATGAGCACGTGCTCACGCTCGTGTCGATGAGCAATCTCGGTGTGATTCTTCGGGATCAGGGCAAGCTGTCCGAGGCAGAGCCGCTGTTTCGCGAGACGCTGGACCTGCGTCGTCGCGTGCTGGGCGACGAGCATCCGGACACGCTGACTTCGTTCATCAACATGGGCGTCTTGCTGCAGGACCAGGGCAAGCTAGCGGAAGCGGAGCCGCTCCTACGTCACCCGCTGCAG
>JBMHDP010000284.1:0-10158 GCA_049889335.1 Planctomycetota bacterium | reverse complement strand
GGCCGCTCAGGAGGGCTCGCCCGCTCCGGCAGAGTCGCCGGCCAGGTAGGTTCGAGCCCGCTCGACGTAGTGCGCCGCCCGCCAGCGCATGCCCTCCATCTCCTCGTCCGTCACGGCGCGGACGACCTTCCCCGGCATGCCCAGCACGACCGAGCGCGGCGGGATCACGGCGTTCTCCTTGATCAGCGCGCCCGCGCCGATGATGCAGTAGTCGCCGATGCGCGCGCCGCCGAGGACGATCGCGCCCATCCCGATCAGCGCGTAGTCCCCGACCTCGACGCCGTGCAGGGTGACGCCGTGGCCGATCGTCACCCCGCGCCCGATGACCATCGGGGCGCCGACGTCGACGTGCACGCAGGTGTTGTCCTGGATGTTGGTCTGGTCGCCGACGCGGATCGAGGCGTCGTCGCCGCGGATCGTCACGCCGAACCACACGCCCACGTCCTCGCCGAGCCGGACGTCTCCGACGACGGCGGCGTTGTCGGCCACCATGGCGCGGCCCCGCCGCGCGAAGCGACCGACCATGTCGGGGAAGACCTGGAACTCGCGCGCCTCGGGGTCAGGCGGCGGATAGCGGCTGGGCTTGTCGGCGGACATCGAGGTCAGCGAGCATAGAGCAGATCGAGCAGGTGAGGCCACCAGACGACCACGGCCACGGTGAGCCCGTTGTGCGCGGCGTGGGCCAACGTCGAAGGCAGCAGCGACCCGGTCCGCGCGCGCAGGTGCCCGAAGACCAGCGACAGCGCGCCGATCGGGAGGGCGTGCTCGACCCCGTGGGCGAGGCCGAACAGCGCGGCGACGACGAGCTGCGTCAGCCCGCGCGGCAGCGCGTGCGCGACGGCCGCGTAGAGGTAGCCGCGGAAAATCACCTCCTCGACGACCGGGGCGACGCCGGCGATCAACAGGACCCGCAGCCAGAAGTCGGGCAGCGAGGCGCCGTGCTCGGCCAGCTGCAGCAGCTGCGCTTGAGGTGCGATCGGGTGCCCGCAGGCGCCCATGACCCGCAGATAGGCCGCGGCGAACACGACCCAGACCCCCAGCCACGCGCCGTAGCGGAGGAGCACGTCCCGCGCCCGCGCCGGCCGCCACGGCGCCGGCGGAAAGACCAGGGTCGCGCACAGGGCCGTGCAGGCGCCGAGCCAGGCGTCGGCGCCCAGCAGACCGGCGAGCACGAACGCCAGCAGCGCCTGGACGGCAGCCCGGGGTCCGTGCCTCATTCGCCGGCGATCACGCCGCTCGTCGGCGACGACGCGCTGGCGTAGAGCTTCTTGGGGATCCGTCCGGCGAGGAACGCGTCGCGGCCCGCCTCGGCGGCCGCCTTCATCGCGCGCGCCATCCGCACCGGCTCACGCGCCAGCGCGACGCCGGTGTTGAGCAGCACGCCCTCGGCGCCCAGCTCGAAGGCGAAGCTCACGTCGCTGGCCGTGCCGACGCCTGCGTCGACGATCACCGGGACCTCGGCGCGCTCCAGGATGATCCGGATGTTGTTGGGGTTCTGGATGCCCTGACCCGACCCGATCGGCGCGCCCGCGGGCATGACCGACGTGACGCCGACGTCCTCGAGCCGCTTGGCGAGCACCGGGTCGTCGTTGGTGTAGCACAGCACGGTGAAGCCCTCCTTGACCAGCACCGCGGCGGCTTCGAGGGTGCCGACCGGGTCGGGCAGCAGCGTCTGCGGGTCCGCAAGCACCTCCAGCTTGACGAGGTCGCCGATGCCCAGCTCTCGGCCGAGCCGCGCGGTGCGGACCGCGTGGTCCGCGTCGAAGCAGCCCGCCGTGTTGGGGAGCAGCGTGTAGCGATCCGTCGGGAGGTAGTCGAGCAGGGTCTTGCCCTCGGGCGCCCCGATCTCCATGCGGCGCACGGCCACCGTCACGCACTGCGTGCCGGAGACGTCGAGCGCGTCGACCATGGTCTCCATGTCGGGGTACTTGCCGGTGCCGAGGAACAGGCGCGAGGTGAACGTGTGCGGTCCCAGGACCAGCGGCTCGTCGACGATCGTCACGCGGGGATCGTGCGCCGCGACCGGCCGGGACTCAAGGGTGCGCCCGCTAGCCGCCGCCGAAGAAGGTCACGAC
The DNA here is from genome assembly GCA_049889335.1 of Planctomycetota bacterium. Lineage (GTDB taxonomy): Bacteria > Planctomycetota > UBA1135 > UBA1135 > UBA2386. The sequence continues at coordinate 8,083 of JBMHDP010000284.1, read as the reverse complement.
CTCCAGCTGATCGCCGTCCCCGAGCACCGTCGCGGCGTGGTCCTGCCGGCGGACGATCTCCTTGTTGCGCTCGACGGCGACCTGGCTCGACCGGTAGCCCAGCGCAGCGATCAGGTCGGCGACCGTGCTGCCGCGCGGCGCAGCGCGCGGCGCGCCGTTGACCGTCACCCGGACCTGCGGTTGGTCGGACTCGCTCACGCGTCCTCCATCCGCTGCACGCGCAGCACTTTCAAGTATTCGCTCTCGGGGTGCGTCACCAGCGCGGGGTGGTCGTCCCCGGCGCCGAGCCGCTGCCGCAGGGCGATCCGGAACGGCAGGCCCGCGGCGGCTTGTCGCACCAGCTCCTCGAAGCGCGGCGGCGTGACGTGGTGGCTGCAGGTGCACGTGACCAGCTGGCCGTGCGGGGCCAACAGCCGCAGGGCCTGGCGGTTGAGGTCGCGGTAGCCGCGCTCGGCTCCGGCCAGCTCGCGCTTGGACTTGGCGAACGCCGGCGGATCGAGGACCACAAGGTCGAAGGTCTCCCCGCGCTCGCGCAGCGCGCGGGCGACGTCGAAGACGTCCCCGCAGCGGGTCTCGAGCCCGTCGAGGCCGTTGCGCTCCGCGTCGCTGCGCGCCTGGGCCAGCGCGTCCTCGGACTGGTCGACCGCGAGGGCCGCGCGTGCGCCGCCGCGCAGCGCGTGCAGCGAGAAGCCCCCCTGGTAGGAGAACAGGTCGAGCACGCGCTTGCCCTTGGCCATCGCCTGCACGAGCGCCCGCGCCGGGCGCTGGTCCAGGTAGAAGCCGGTCTTGTGCCCGGTCAAGGGGCGCGCCGTGTGGCGCACGTCGCCTTCCACGACGACGGCCTCGGTCCTGCGGGCGCCGTGGAGCAGCTCGACGCCCTCGACCAACCCCTCTCGCTTGCGCGTCGGCACGTCGTTGCGGGCGACCACGGACGCCGCCCCGAGGCGCTCGGCGAGGTAGGGCACGACCGCGTCCAAACTGGCCTCCACGAAGGCGCTGGTCACCTGCAGCACGAGCACGTCGGCGTAGCGGTCGACGACGAGCCCCGGCAGCCAGTCGGCCTCGCCGTGCACCAGGCGGGCGCCCTGCTCGGGACCCAGCAGGCCGGCGCGCGCCGCGATCGCCGCGTCGAGCCGCGCCCGGAAGAACTCCTCTCGCCCCGGGACCGCGTCACCGGGCCACGGGCCGCAGCGGCGCAGCGCCAGCTTGCTCGAGGACGTCACGCCCAGGCCCAGGTCCCGGCCGTGCTCGTCCACGCACCGCACCAGGCGCCCAGGAGGGACCTCGGCCCGCTGCAGGTCGTCGCGGAAGAACCACGGCCTGCCGCGACGCGCGAAGCCGCTGGCGCGCGCCGTGAGCTGGACCGACACCGCGGCCGGATCGATGGACTCGCTCACTTCTCGGGGAGCTCGATCAGGCACCGCGCGAGCATCTCGTCGAAGCGGACGTCGAGGAACAGCTGCGTGTTCTTCTTGTCGCCGCCCGGCTGGATGTCGCAGCTGAGGTGTTCGAACTTCAGGGTCTTCGCCGTGAACTCGGTCTTCAGCGCCGGGGCCACCGCGGGCGGGCGGCTGAAGCCCTTGCCCTGGTGGAGCGTCAGCTCCCAGCCGGCCGCCGCCTTGCGGGCGCTGAGCGCGTACTTGCCCGCGGCGACGGCGCGCCCGCCAACGACGAGGTCCGCGTCGGTCTCGAAGGTCGCGCCGGCGAGGTGCCAGGACTGACCGGGCTCCATCTGCTCGGCGCCGGCCTTGTCGAAGGTGACGGTCAGGTGTCGGACCTGGATCGTCGGCCCCTGGGGCACCTCGCAGATCAGGGTCTTCGGGAAGTGCGGGTGCGGCAGGGCCGCCGCGCGGTCCGGCGCGGCGACCGACGCGAACCCGAGCGGCAACAGACAGGCGGCGGCCGCCGCCGCGCGGTTCCAGAGGGATCTCATGACGCGCGATTGTGCCGCCGCGTCGCGCGGCGAACGACGCCGATCTGCACGGATCTCATTCCCTCGTCACGATCTCGGACCGCAGGCGCTACGGTGCGGACATGCCATCGCCTCCTCCTCAGCGCCGCTTCGCCGTGCTGATCGACGCGGACAACGTCTCCGCCAAGGCCCTCGAAGGGTTGCTCGCCGAGGTCGCCAACTACGGGACCGCCATGGTCAAGCGCATCTACGGCGACTGGACCACCCCGTCGCTGAACTCGTGGAAGAAGGAGCTGCTCGAGCACGCCATCCAGCCGATCCAGCAGTTCCGCTACACGACGGGCAAGAACGCCACGGACAGCGCGCTCATCATCGACGCGATGGACCTGCTCTACGAAGGCAAGCTCGACGGCTTCTGCCTCGTGAGCAGCGACAGCGACTTCACCCGGCTGGCTTCGCGGATCCGCGAGGAGGGCCTGATGGTCATCGGCTTCGGCGAGCGCAAGACGCCCCGCGCCTTCGTGACGGCGTGCGACCGCTTCGTCCACACGGACATCCTGCGCGGGGCGCGCCGGGCCGACAACGACGAAGACGACCCGCGCGGACGCGGCGAGACCCTGACGATCGACGACGCCCTGATCGATTTGCTGCGCTGGGCGGTCGAGCGCAGCGACGACGAAGAGGGCTGGGCCGACCTCGGCACCGTCGGCGCGAAGGTGATGTCGCAGCAGCCGGACTTCGACGCGCGCAGCTACGGCCACGGCAAGCTGTCCAGCCTCGTCGAGGCGACCGAGGCGTTCGAGATCGAGCGGGAGACGAGCAAGAACGGGCGCGTCGATATCCTGATCAAGAGCAAGCCCAAGAAGAAGCGCCGCAGCCGCGCGCGGCGCTGAGCGTCCTCGTGACCGACACGAGCGACGACCTCGTCGAAGTGCGCGCGCTGTTCGCGCGCGAGACCCACGGCGTGCTCTGCACGGGCCACGCGCTGGCCGCGGGCTGGCCCTATGGCTCGCTGGTGCCCTACGCGCTGCTCGACGACGGCGACGTCGCGGTGTTCGTGTCGGACATCGCCGAGCACACCCGCAACCTGACAGCCGACCCCCGCGCCACCCTCCTGGTCCGCGACTCCGCGAGCCAGGAACCGCAGGCCGACGCCCGCCACGCGATGATGGTGCGCGCGCGACGACCCGACGGCGCCGAAGCCATCGCGGTCGAACAGGTGTATTTCGACCGGTTCCCGGGCGCTGCGCGGATGCGCGAGGCCCACGGCTTCTCCGCGTGGCGGCTCGAGTGCGAGCGCGTCCGGTGGATCGCGGGCTTCGGCGCGATGGGCTGGATCGACCGGGCCAGCTGGACCGGCGCACCGGACCCGGTCGCGCCTCACGCAGCGGGCATCGTGGCGCACCTCAACGAGGACCACGCCGACGCGATGCTCGAGCTCGCGGCGGCCTGCGGCGCGCCGGGGGCCGCAGCGGCCCGCGCGGTCGCGGTCGACCGCGGCGGGCTCGACCTGCTGGCGACGGTCGAGCAGGACCGGCAGCGCCGCGTCCGGGCGTCCTTCGCGGCGCTGGCGACGACGCCCGACGCCGTGCGCAGAGAGGTCGTCGCCCTGCTGCGCGCCGCCCGCGGCTGACCTGCGCCGCCTGCCTGCCGTCGGCGCCTGCGCCCCGGCCGCGCGCTCCTGGTTCGCGCGACGCGGTCTGCTAGCATGCTCGCGCCGAAATCGACCCCGCGCGCGCAGGCGACGAGCGCTGCCCGCCACCCCCGAGACCAGACATGAACGCCTACGACCGCTACCTGGAGGAGATCGAACAACGCAAGGAGCAGGGCCTGCACGCCAAGCCGATCGACGGCGCCGAGCTGCTCGCCGAGATCGTCGAGATCCTGCAGGACGCCGCGAGCCCGCACCGGGACGACGCGCTCCGGTTCTTCACCTACAACACGCTGCCCGGCACCACGGACGCCGCCGGGGTCAAGGCGCGGTTCCTGAAGCAGATCGTGCTGGGCGAGGTCCAGGTGGCCGGCGTCGACCGGGCCGCGGCGTTCGAGCAGCTCGGCCACATGAAGGGCGGCCCGTCGATCGAGGTGCTGCTCGACCTCGCCCTCGGTGACGACGCCGAGGTCGCGGCCGCCGCCGCCGCGGTGCTCAAGACGCAGGTATTCCTCTACGAGGCGGACACCGACCGCCTCGCGGCCGCGCACGCCGCCGGCGACCGCACGGCGACCGAGGTGCTCGAGAGCTACGCCGCCGCCGAGTTCTTCACCCAGCTGCCGGAGGTCCCCGAGACGATCGAGCTGGTCACCTACGTCGCCGGCGTGGGCGACATCTCCACGGACCTGCTCTCGCCGGGCAGCGAGGCCCACTCGCGCTCCGACCGGGAGCTGCACGGCAAGAGCCTGATCAGCCCGACCGCGCAGCGAGAGCTCGTCGCGCTACAGGAGCAGCACCCGGACAAGCGGGTCATGCTGGTCGCGGAGAAGGGCACCATGGGCGTCGGCTCGTCCCGCATGTCCGGCGTCAACAACGTCGCGCTTTGGATCGGCAGGCAGGCGAGCCCCTACGTGCCGTTCATCAACATCGCGCCGGTCGTCGCGGGCACCAACGGCATCTCCCCGATCTTCCTGACCACCGTCGGGGTCACGGGCGGCATCGGCCTGGACCTGCAGAACTGGGTCAAGAAGACCGGCGCCGACGGCGAGGTCGTCATGGACGAGGACGGCGAGCCGGTCCTCGAGCAGGTCTACTCGGTCGACACGGGCACCGTGCTCACGATCCACACCCGCGAGAAGAAGCTCTACAAGGACGGCGCGCAGGTCGCCGACGTCTCCCGCGCCTTCACCCCGCAGAAGGTCGAGTTCATGCGGGCCGGCGGCTCCTACGCGGTCGTGTTCGGCAAGAAGCTGCAGACGTTCGCCGCCGCGACGCTGGGCGTCGACGCGCCGCAGGTGTTCGCCGCTGCGACGGAGGTCAGCCACGAGGGCCAGGGCCTGACCGCGGTCGAGAAGATCTTCAACCGCAACGCCGTCGGGGCCACGCCCGGCAAGACGCTCCACGCCGGCTCGGACGTCCGCGTCGAGGTGGACATCGTCGGCTCGCAGGACACGACGGGCCTGATGACCTCCCAGGAGCTGGAGATGATGGCCGCCACGGTGATCTCCCCGATCGTCGACGCCGCCTACCAGTCGGGCTGCCACACCGCGTCGGTCTGGGACAAGAAGGCGCAGGCCAACATCCCGCGGCTGATGAAGTTCATGAACGACTTCGGCCTGATCACCGCGCGCGACCCCGACGGGCGCTACCACGCGATGACCGACGTCATCCACAAGGTCCTCAACGACATCACGGTCGACGACCGCGCGATCATCGTCGGCGGCGACTCCCACACGCGCATGTCGAAGGGCGTCGCGTTCGGCGCCGACTCAGGCACGGTCGCGCTCGCGCTCGCGACGGGCGAGGCTTCGATGCCGATCCCGGAGTCGGTCAAGGTGACCTTCAAGGGCTCGATGAAGCCGTGGATGGACTTCCGCGACGTCGTGCACGCCACCCAGGCGCAGATGCTCAAGGAGTTCGACGGAGACAACGTGTTCCAGGGCCGCGTGATCGAGGTCCACATCGGCACGCTGCTCGCCGACCAGGCCTTCGTGTTCACCGACTGGACCGCCGAGATGAAGGCCAAGGCGTCGATCTGCATCAGCACCGACGAGACGCTGGCGCAGTCCCTGGAGGTCGCCAAGGCGCGCATCCAGACCATGCTCAAAAAGGGCATGGACAACGACAAGGGCGTGCTCCAAGGCCTCGTCGACCAGGCCGACCGGCGCATCGGCGAGCTCCGCTCCGGCGCGCAGCCGGCCCTCCGCCCGGACGAGGACGCCCGCTACTACGCCGAGTTCACCGTCGACCTCGACGAGATCGACGAGCCGATGATCGCGGACCCGGACGTCCACAACGACGACGTGTCGAAGCGCTACACGCACGACACCATCCGCGACCTCACCTACTACGCGGGCGAGAAGAAGGTCGACCTCGGCTTCGTCGGCTCCTGCATGGTCCACAAGGGCGACATGAAGGTGCTCGCCGCGATGCTGAGGAACCTCGAACAGCTGCACGGCGAGGTCCGCTTCCGGGCGCCGCTCGTCGTGGCGCCGCCGACCTACAACATCATCGACGAGCTGCAGGCCGAGGGCGACTGGGAGCCGCTGCAGCGCTACGCGGGCTTCGTCTTCGACGACGCGCAGCCCAAGAGCGTCGCGCGCACGCAGTACGAGGACATGCTCTACCTGGAGCGGCCGGGCTGCAACCTGTGCATGGGGAACCAGGAGAAGGCCCAGAAGGGCGACACGGTCATGGCCACCTCGACGCGCCTGTTCCAGGGTCGCGTCGTCGGCGACGCGCCGGAGAAGAAGGGCGAGTCCCTGCTCGCGTCGACGCCGGTCGTCGTGCTCTCCTCGATCCTGGGCCGCACCCCCACCATCGAGGAGTACAAGGCGGCGGTCGACGGGATCGACCTGACCCGCTACGCGCCGCCCGCCGAGGCGATGACGGCCGCGCGCTAGCGCTTCGTCGCGCTGGCCTCGGCCGCGGCCCGCGCGGGCTGCGTGACGGGCACGTCGCTGCGCGCGACGTTGCTGCCGTCGAGCCCCGCGAGCGCGCCGGACATCGTCACCTGCAGCGCCCGACCGATCAGCCGGTAGGGGCTGACCGGGTTGACCTCGTGCTCGGTCCGCTGGAGGTTGCCGTAGGTCTGGTCGTGCCAGACCGGCCGCGCCCCGTCCGGGCCGACAGGTCCCAGCACCTCGACGCGCAGGCCGACCTCCGCGAACGACATCGCGCCCGCCATGCCCTCCTGCGCGCCCACGTGGAACGTCACCACGCTCGGCTTGACGACCACCGTCTGCGGCTGCGCCCGGGCGACCACGGCCGCGAACAGCTCGCTCTGCGCGAGCTGTCGCTGCAGCACCTCGCTGAGCATGACCGCGACCGGCCGCTCCCAGAACTCGTCGCTGCCGTATCGGATCGGGTAGCCGCCGTCGTGCAGCGGCAGCGCCGACGGGTCGCGCAGATCCTGGACGGGCGCCAGGAACACCTCGACGTCCCCCGGCGCCGTCGTGACGAACGCGACGTCGGCGTAGAGCAGCTCGTTGGTGGCGAGGTCCGCCGAGTAGTCGACGGAGCTGCACCCGGCGAGCGCTGCGATCGTCAGCGCGAGGGCGGCGGCGACGGAGGAGGTCCGCTGGCGGTCTTGCGTCATCACCTCGGTGGCATCGGCAGGTGGCCCCGCTCGCCTCAAGGGCAGCGGGTTTTTGCCCGCCGGCGCGGCGTCCGGTAGAAGTGCGTCGGGGCGCTCCGCCCCCCGGCCATGACCCTGCACGACGACCGCACCACCCCCAACGAGGACTTCGGCAGGCCGACCGCCGGCGCGCGGCGCTGGCTGCACGACGTCATCTTCGGGATCCACACGCCCGCCGGTCGCGCGTTCGACATCGGCCTGATCACGCTGATCGCGGTCAGCGTCCTGGTCGTCATGCTGGACAGCGTCGCGTCGGTGCACGCTCGCTACGGGGCGCTGCTCGACGCGCTCGAGTGGACGTTCACCGTCCTGTTCACCGCGGAGTACCTCGCCCGACTCGCCTGCGTGCGGCGACCCGCGCAGTACGCGCGCAGCTTCTTCGGCGTCGTCGATCTGCTCGCGATCGTGCCGACCTACTTCGCCTTGCTGACGCCCGGCGTCTCGGCGCTCGTCGACGTGCGCGTGCTCCGCCTGCTGCGCGTCTTCCGGGTCCTGCGGCTGGGCAAGTTCGTCGCCGAGTTCGGCGCGCTGGGCCGCGCGCTCGCGGCCTCGCGCCACAAGATCTTCGTCTTCCTGTTCTTCGTCGTGATCGTCGTGCTGATCATGGGCACGCTGATGTACGTGATCGAGGGCGAACGCAACGGCTTCACCTCGATCCCCATGGGCGTCTACTGGGCGGTCACGACCATGACCACGGTCGGCTTCGGCGACGTCACCCCTCGCACCGACGTCGGCCGCTTCATCGCGTCGATCATGATGCTGCTCGGCTGGGGCACGCTCGCCGTCCCGACCGGCATCGTGAGCAGCGAGTTCACCGCGGACCGCCTCTCGCACCGCAGCGCCCCCCGCCGCTGCCCCGCCTGCGGACAAGAGGAGACCGATT
>JBMHDP010000283.1:0-11166 GCA_049889335.1 Planctomycetota bacterium | reverse complement strand
GGGGGCGCCCCCCCCGGCCCCCCCCCGCGCCCCCGCGGCCGCGGCGCGGCGCGCGGTGACGGACGCGCGCCCCGCGCGCGCGCCCGCGTCGTACGGCCGGCGGCGCGGCCTCGCCGTCGACAGCGCCGGCGCGCCGCCGGCGTTCGGCGACGACTTCGGCGCGCGGCCGGCGCTGGACGACATCGGCCCGCGGGTCTGGTCCCCGGTCGCCAACCCCGGCTTCTCGCTGCCGGCGATCGAAGGCGCCGAGGTCGCGCTCGGCGAGGCGGGCACAGGCCGCGCGACGCTGGTCGTCTTCTACCTCGGCTTCGGCTGCCTGCACTGCGTCGAGCAGCTGCACGCGCTGCGGCCGCTGGCGGACGAGTTCGCGGCGCTCGGCGTCGACGTCGTCGCGGTCGGTTCGGACACGGTCGCAGATACGCAGCGGGCGTTCCGGGACCTCGCCGCGTCGGAGCGCATGCCGTTCCCGATGCTGTGCGACCCCGACCTCGACGTCTTCCGGCGCTGGCGGTGCTACGACGACTTCGAAGAGATGGCGCTCCACGGCACCTTCCTGGTCGACGCGGCGGGTCGCGTCCGCTGGCAGGACATCTCGTTCGAGCCCTTCATGGACGCGGAGTGGCTCCTCGGCGAGAGCCGTCGCCTGCTGGCGCTGCCAGCCCCTGGCGACGCCCGCTGAGCGTGCCCGGCGGTCTCCATCGTTGCCGCGGCGCCGTCGCCGTGGCATCTTTCCCGCTCACCCCGTCCGCAAGCAACCAGGGAGGTAACGCTTGGTAGTCGTCCCGCGCAAACAGCGATCGAAGGACAAGCTCTGCAAGGATCGCAAGTCGCTCGCCGCGATCCTGTCCGGACTCCGCGCCAGCGGTAAGTCCATCGTCCTGACCAACGGCGTGTTCGACCTGCTGCACGTCGGCCACCTGCGCTGCCTGGAGGACGCCCGCTCACGCGGCGACCTGCTGGTTGTCGCGGTCAACACCGACAAGTCGGTGGTGGCGCTCAAGGGCAAGGGTCACCCGATCATCCCGTGCGAAGAGCGCATGGAGATGCTCAGCGGCCTGAGCTTCGTCGACTACGTCGTCGCCTTCGAAGAGGAGACGGCGGACGAGCTGCTGGAGCAGCTGCACCCGACGCTCTACGCCAAGGGCACGGACTACAACCTGCGGACGCTGCCGGAGAAGGCGACGCTCAAGGAGCTCGACATCAAGGCGGTCTTCGTCGGCGGCAAGAAGGGTCACTCGACCAGCAAGGTGATCCAGAAGATCCAGCGGCTGAAGGCCAAGAAGTAGCCCGCCGCGCCCGGCGCAGGCGCCCGCGCCCGCCGCGTTGTTCGTAGGGGTCGCCCCTCGGCGCGCGGCCTGGATCTCGCGGCCGCACCGGCGCTCCGAGCGGGGCTTCCCCGCGGCCTTCAAGGCGCGCGCCGCGCGCGCCGATGGGCCTGCGATGGCTCCGACCTGCGACACCGGCGCGAGCGGCGCGACCTACGCCGCGGTCCCGCTGGCGGGTTTGGTCGCGCCGGACGAGCTGCCGTTCCCGCTCTACCTGCGCACGTCCTCGCGCGCGTGGGTGCTCTATAAGCCCGAGGGCACGCTGCTCGACGAGTCGCACCTCGGCAGGCTGCGCGCCGAGGGCGTGCGCAGCCTGTTCATCCAGGACGAGCACCGCGCGGCCTACGCCAGGCGCGTCGAAGCCGAGCTCGCGTCGATCCTGCTAGACCGCGCCGTCCCGCTGCCGCGGCGCGCCGACGTCTTCATGGAGGTCGCCGCCGTGGTCGCCGACGAGCTGCTGTCGGCGCCGCTCTGCGTCGAAGCGGTCGCGCGCGCCCAGCGCCTCCTGATGTGCGCGAGCGGCCTGATGCTGCGCGATCCGGGCGCGTTCCAGGCGGTGCGCCGCGTGCTGCGCGCGGGCGAGGGGCTCGCGCGCCACAGCCTGACGGTCGCGCTGCTCAGCATGGGGCTCGCGCAGACCGCGCTCGGCGTCGACGCAGCCTCCCTCGCAGGGGTCGGCCTGGCCGGCCTGCTCCACGACGTCGCCGACGCCGACGCGGGGTCGCGTGACGCCGCGCCGGCGGACCGCGCCGCGCGCAGCGCCGACCAGCTCGGTGCGCTCGGGCTGTCCGACCTCGTCGTCGGCGCGGTCCGTCACCACCACCACGACCCGGCGTCGCCGCCGGCCGACGCGCCCGAGGACGTCGTCGCGGTGGCCGCGGTGATCGGCGTCGTGGACCTCTTCGAGGAGGCCTATACGGAGGGCGCGCCGCGCGGCGGGGTCTTCGACGCGCTGCGCGTGCTCGCCCAGGCGCACCGCGGCCGCTACGACGAACGGCTCGCTGCGGCGCTGGTGCGGCTGTTCTGCTGAGCGCGGCCTGCGCCGCGGCGTCACGCGGGCACGCCGAACCGTGACCAGAGGACATCGGGCCGCTCGGCGGCGAGCGCCCGGGCGTCGCCGTAGCCGAACAGGCAACCGATGGTGCGCACGCCGGCCGCGCGTCCAGCGCGGAGGTCCTGGAGCCCGTCGCCGACCATGGTCGCGCCGTCGGGCGGCGCGCCGAGCCGGTCGAGCGCGTGGCGCAGCATGGCCGGGTCGGGCTTCCGGGTCGGCAGCGTGTCGCCGCCGACGACGACCGACGTGAAGGCGTCCAGGCCGAGGTGCTGCGCGACGGGTTCGGCGAAGCGCGCGGGCTTGTTGGTGACGACGGCGATCGGGTGGCCGCGGTCACGCAGCGCGCGCAGGTGCTCGGCGACGCCCGGGTAAAGCCGCGAGCGCTCGGTGCAGCAGCGCTCGTGGTGCGCGACGTAGCTCGCGTAGGCGCGCTCCAGCGCGTCTCCGTCGGGGCGCCGCTCGGCGAGCGCGCGGCGCAGCAGCGCCTTGGCGCCGTCGCCGAGGTAGCTCCGCACCGTCGCTTCGTCGACGGGCGGCAGCTCGTGGAGGGAGCGCACGTGGTTGGCGCTCGCGGCGAGGTCCGGCAAGGTGTCCGCGAGCGTGCCGTCGAGATCGAAGAGGAATGCGGGCGCCGAGTTCACGAGCCTCGATATACTCCGCCCCCGCACATGAAGCTCGCGCCGATGATCGTGTTGTCCTCGCTGCTCGCGTCGTGCGGCTCGTTCCGCAACTGGCGCGAGCTCCAGACCGAGCCGATGAGCCTCGGCGAGGCGTGGCAGGGCTGGGAGGACATCGTCACGTCGCGGGACGGCTGGGTCGTCGACCACAGCGCCACGGACCGCGGCAACGGGGTCTGGCGGTCGCGGTGGAAGCGGCGCGAGAGCGAGCGCAACTTCCCGGTCCGCAGCCGCCTGACGATGGAGCTGCTCGTCGACGACGGCTCGCGCCAAGACGGCTGGATCCTGCGCTACGCGGTCGAGCAGGAGATCTGCAAGGACCTGCGGCGGCACCGCGAGCCGCAGGAGCGCGACTGGTCGTCGTACGGGCAGAACACCGAGGCCGAGGCGGTGCTCGGCGAGCGGCTGGTCCGCCGCCTCGCGCCGGACGCGGTCGAGATCCGGCAGCCGGGCAGGCAGTAGCAGCCGGGCAGGCCGGACCCTGCAGACAGGAGCCCGGCAGACAGGAGCTCGGCAGGCCGGCGCCCGGTGCGGCGTCGGGGACCGGACGCCACGGTGTCACCGGAGGCTTCGGTCCGGCTGCGACAGCGCGGCGCTTGGGCTTGCTTTTGCGCGCGCCAGCCGTCGATTTGTGAAGGTCTGTCGCCATGGCCGAGCTGTCCGTACTGATCGTCAACTACAACTCCTGGAAGGAGTGCGCGCAGGCGATCGAGTCGCTGCGGAGCAACGGACCCACCCGCCCGGACGGCTCGCCGATGCCGTTCGAGTGCATCGTGGTCGACAACGCGTCGCCCCAGCAGCCGCCGCGCCTGGTCGAGCGGGTCGAGCGCGAGCTGCAGCTGCTGGGCGAGGCGCAAGGCGACGACCGCGCCGGGGTGCTGATCCGCCACGACGAGAACGGCGGCTACAGCAAGGGGATGAACCTCGCGTTCGAGCGCAGCCGGGGCAGGCAGGTCCTGATCAGCAACCCGGACGTGGTGTTCCTCGACGGCCTGATCCCCAGGCTCCAGCGAGCCCTCGAAGGCGACCCTTCGATCGGGATCGCCGTGCCCAAGGGCTACTGGGACCGCGAACTGCGCGGGCACCTGCCGCCCAACACTCTGCCGACGCTCGCCGACGCGTGGGGCGAGGCGCTGGCGTCCTTCTCGGCGCGGCGGACGCGCCGCCGCGCCAAGCGCTTCCTCTCGCAGTGGCTCGAGGTCTGGGGCGCCGAGGAGCCCAAGGCGCTGCCGATGATGTCGGGCTGCCTGTTCCTGGTCGACCGCGGCTACTTCGAGTCGATCGGGCGCTGGGACGAACGCTACCCGCTCTACTACGAGGACGCCGACCTCTCCGTGACCATCCGGAAGAGCGGCCGCACGATCACGCAGGTGCCGGACGCGCGCCTGGTGCACTTCGTCAACCGCTCGGGGATGAGCGACCTCGAGACGATGTGGTCCCGCAACCGCGTCAGCAAGGAGCGCTACTACGCCAAGTGGTACGGCCCGCTCGGCAGGCTGACGACGACGGCGTGCCGCTGGCTGTCGACGAGCCCCCGGCTGGCGCGGCTCCGCCAGGTGCCGCCGGAGCCGCCGTACACCGACCTGGGCGCGTCGGCGGACAAGCCGGTCCTCGAGCTGCCGCGCAGCTGCGAGCGCTTCGTCGTGCTGATCTCGCTCGACATGCGCTTCTTCCTCGCGGCGGGCATCTACGGTGCAGGGGACCGCTGGTCCCCGAGCGACGCGGCGTTCGACAGCTTCGTCGTGGCCGAGTTCTTCTTCCAGGTCTACGACCTCTCGCAGGGCGCGCCGGAGCACCTCGGCACGTGGCGCTACCAGTGCCAGTCCCACCTCGGCCAGCGCATGGTGCCCGCGGAGGCGCAGCCGTGACGTCGCGGCCGACGCTGTCCGTGGTCGTGCTCAGCTGGAACACGCAGGCGCTGACCCTCGCGTGCCTGCGCGCGCTGTTCGCCGAGTCGCCGCGGCACCCGCGCGAGGTGATCGTGGTCGACAACGGCAGCGAGGACGGCTCGGCCGACGCGATCGCCGCGGCGCACCCGGAGGTCCGCCTGCTGCGGAACGCAGACAACCGGCTCTACGCCGCCGGCAACAACCAGGGCGCGGCCGCGGCGACGGGGGAGTTCGTCGTCACGCTCAACTCCGACACGGAGGTCCGCGCGGGCGCGCTCGACCGCCTCGTCGACTTCCTGCGCGACCACCCCGAGTACGGCGCGGCCGCGCCGCGCCTCAGCGACCCGGACGGGTCGGTCCAGCGCGCGTGCCAGCGGTTCCCGACGCTGGGCTCGGCGCTCTGCTTCGACTCCTGGTTCGGCTCGTTCTGGCCCGGGACGAGGGTGGTGGACCGCTACCTGATGGCGGACTTCGACCACCTGGAGTCCCGCGACGTCGACCAGCCGCCCGGCGCGGTCTGCATGCTGCGCGCCGCGGAGTGGCGCGCGCTCGGGGGCTTCGACGAGGAGCTGGCGCTGTTCTACAACGACGTCGACCTCTGCCTGCGGGTCCACGAGCGCGGTCAGCGGATCCGCTACCTCGCCGACGCCGAGGTCATGCACCACCGGGGCGCGAGCACGCGGAACTTCGCGAAGATGCTGGTCATCTGGCACCGCAACAGGATGGCCTACTACCGCAAGCACTTCGGCGCGCTCGGGGTGCTCTGGATCCGCCTGTGCGTGCGGCTCCGGATCTGGGAGGAGTGGTGGCGCATCGGGCGGCGGAACCGCCGTGATCCGCAGCGCAAGCGCGACGAGCGCGACTTCCTGCGGCAGTCCCAGCGGGAGCTCTGGTCCTCGTGAAGGTCTGCTTCCTGACGGCGAACTTCCCGCCCGAGGCGAGCGGCGGCACCGAGCAGGTCGTGCTGGGCCTGCTGCGCGCGCTGCGCGCGCGCGGCGTCGAGGTCGACGTCGTCAGCGGCAGCGACCGGCTCCTGGCCGGCGAGGAGGTGACCGAGGAGCGGATCGGCGGCGTCGCCGTCGCGCGCCTGCCGCGCCGGCCCGAGGAGCACGACCGGCACGGGTTCGTGCGGCCGCGGCTGCTGCGGCTGGTCCGTTCGCAGCTCGAGCGGTCGCGTCCGGACCTCGTCCATGTGCACTCCTTCGCCGGCCTGGGCCTCGGTCTCGGCGCCCTCTGCCGTGAGCTGGGCGTGCCGATGGTCTGCACGTTCCACGACCTGTGGACGACCTGCGCGCGCTTCTTCCGGCTGCCGGCGGGCGGCGTCGCGTGCCCCGACGGGCCGCAGGGTCCGGCGTGCGTGACCTGCGTCAACGACGCGCTGCAGACCGACGCTGCGGTGGTCGCGCAGGGGCTCGAGGAGCGGGCCCGGCTGGTCGCCGACGAGCTGGCCGGGGCCGCCGCTTGCACCGCGCCGTCGGCCACCGCCGCGGCGTTCGTGCGCCGCTGCGTGCCCTACCAAGGCGCCGTCGAGGTCATCCCGCACGGCCTGCTGCGGGCCGTGCCGGCCGAGCACCGCGTCGCGGCTCCGGACCCGTCGCGGCCGCTGCGGGTCGGCACCTTCGGCGGTCTGGTTCCGGAGAAGGGGGTGCGCGACCTCGTCGAGGCCGTCTGCGCGCTGCCGTGCGACCTGCACCTCGTGGGGCCGTTCCACGATGACGCCTTCGCCGCGGAGGTCCGAGCGCTCGCCCGGGGCCAGTGCACCTTCCTGCACGAGCGCGGCCGCTACGGGCCCGCCGACCGCCACCCGGCACGCGATCTGGACCTCGCGGTCTTCCCCTCGCGCTGCCAGGAGACCTACGGTCTCGTCGTGGACGAGTCGCTGGCGCACGGTGTCCCCGTGGTCTGCTCCGACGCGGGCGCGCTCGCCGAGCGAGTCGCTACACCTGGCGTGCTCGTGACGCCGATCCAAGAGTTGGCGCAGGTGCTCGAGGAGCTGGTGGGCTCGGCGGAGCGCCTGACGGCGCTCCGGGAGGCGATCCCGGCCTCGCTGCCTTCGATCGAGACCTCCGCCGACCGTCACCTGGACCTCTACCGCGCCATCGCATGAACCACCTGTTCTCGCCGCTGCTGCCCAAGGACTCGCTCGAAGGGCCGGTCCTGGTGCTGGCCGCCCACCCCGACGACGAGGTCATCGGCGCGGGCGGCATGCTGGCGCACCACGCCGAGCGCGGGCACGAGGTGGTCGTCGTGCACGCGACGGACGGCGCGCAAGGCGACCCCGGCAGCCGCGAAGCCGGCGACATCCGCGACGTGCGCCGGGCCGAGGGCGTCGAGGCGCTGCGGCGCCTCGGGCTCGACGCCGCGCGTCACTGGGACATGCCCGACGGCGCGCTCCCCGAGCACCTCTCGGACCTCACGCGGCGCGTCGAGGCGGTCTTCCGCGAGGTGCAGCCGCGCACGCTCTACTCGTTCCACGCCGGCGAAGCGCACCGCGACCACCGCGCCGTCAGCAAGGCCACCGCGGACGCCGCGCACGCGCTGCCCGCCGGCTGCCGCTGCCTGCTCTACGGCGTCAACTTCGTCCCGGCCGGCGGCACGCTGTTCGACACCACCGCGACCTACCCGAAGTCCTACGAGGCGCTGAAGGCCTATGTCAGCCAGAACGCCTACATCGACCTGCCCGGCATGAGCGAGCACCGCGGCCGCGCGGCCACCGTCAACCTCGACATCGGCGGCGTGCTCTACGGCGAGATGTTCCTCGACCTCACCCCGGCCGAGCTGCCCGAGATGCACGCGCTCCAAGACGAGCTGCACCGCCGCATCCAGAGGGAGGCATGAGCGCAGCCACGTCGAAGCCGTCCGTCAGCCTCGTGATCTCGGTCTGGAACCGCCGGGACGACCTGCGCGAGAACCTCGCGGCGATCCGCGCGCAGACCGTGCCCGCCGACCAGGTCATCGTCGTCGACAACGACTCCAGCGACGGCACGCCCGAGATGGTGACGGCCGAGTTCCCCGAGGTGCAGCTGATCCGCATGCCGCACTCGGACTACGGCGCCTGCGAGACGTTCAACGTCGGGTTCTCGAGCGCGACAGGAGAGCTCGTGGGCATCCTCGACGACGACGTGATCCTCCCGGAGACCTTCGTCGAGCGCATGGTGCAGAAGTTCGCCGAGGAGCCCGAGACCACCGCAATCCTGTCGCCCAAGGTGGTCGAGCCGGAGATGCCGGACTGGTACCTCGAGAGCGAGGCGCTGCACCGGGAGCGCTACCTCGCGACGTTCCGGGGCTGCGGCTCGATGGCCCGCGCCGCCGCGCTCCGCGCAGCGCGCTGGTATGACATCCGCTTCTTCATCTTCGGCAACGAGCGCGACCTCACGACGCGCCTGCTCAACCTCGGCTACCGGGTGAAGATGTTCCCGGACGTCGAGGTCTTCCACAAGGCGCCGTTCGGCATGCGCCACGGCAAGCGCAGCCTCTACTACCACGTCCGCAACTTCTGGCTCTACGCCTTCAAGTACCTGCCGTGGGCGCAGGTGCTGAGCTTCCCGTTCAAGTTCCTGGCCAAGGGGCTGGGCGGCAAGAAGAAGTCCGACGGCGGAGAGGTCGGAGACGCGGTCGGCACGATCGGCCTGTTCGACAATATCAAGGGCGTCGAGCGCGGCTACTGGGTCTGCGTCCGCGCCACCCTCGCCGCCCTCTGGAGCCTGCCCTACTGCCTCAAGCACCGACAGGTCTGTCGTCACCCGGACTTCGAGCCGCCCCTCAAGTGACCCCGAAGGCCTTTTGTGTGCGGCGCTCCCGTGGCGCCGCTAGTCTCCACCGCGCCGAGCCTTGCTGACCGCGATCGTCGTCAACTGGAACGGGCAGGACTACCTGTCCGACTGCCTGGACGCCCTGCTGGCGCAGCAGCCTGCGCCCGCGGAGGTGATCGTCGTCGACAACCACTCCGAGGACGGCTCCCGGGAGCTGGTCGCGTCGCGCTACCCGCAGGTCCGGCTCGTCGACACAGGCGTCAACGCGGGGCCCTGCCACGCGCGCAACGTCGGCGCCGAGCACGCGCGTCACGAGCGGCTGCTGTTCCTCGACAACGACGTCGTGCTGCACGAGGGGGCGCTCGCGGCGCTGACGCGGTGCATGGACGAGGACGAGGGCGCTGCGATGGTCCAGGCGCGCTCGGTGTGCGGGGACGACGAGGACGTCGTGCACTACGACGGCGGCGACCTGCACTTCCTCGGCACCCTGGTGCTGCGGAACTGGTACCGGCCGCTGACCGACGCGGCGGCGCCCGACGGTCCGGTGGGCGCCGCCATCGCGCTGTGCTTCTTGACCCGGCGCTCGGTCTATCGAGAGGTCGGCGGCTTCGACGAGAACCTGTTCATCCTCTACGAGGACAACGAGTTCTCCTACAAGCTGCGGATGCGCGGGCACCGCATCCGGCTCTGCGCCGAGGCGCTCTGCACGCACCGGGCGGGCACCGCGGGCCTGAGCGTGCGCGGCGAAGCGAAGTACCCCGGCCGGCGGACCTACCTCCACAGCAAGAACCGCTGGTACGTGCTGTTCACCTGCATGCGCTGGCGGACCCTCGCGCTCACGATCCCGGCCCAGCTGGTCTACGGCGTCGTCTACGCCGCGTTCGGCGTCGGCCGCGGCCACCTCGGCTCCTGGGTCCGCGGCAAGTGGGAGCTGCTCTGTCTGCTGCCCAAGGCCCTCGCCGCGCGCGGCCCGGCCCAGCGGGGCCGCACGGTGCCCGACCGCGAGCTGCTGGTCGCAGCGCCGATGACGCTGAACCCTGGCCTCGCCGACAAGGGCGCGGGCGCGTGGCTGCGTCGCTCGCTTGACCGGTTCTTCGGCACCTACTGGCGTCTGGTCCGGGGCCTCTGTGGCTGAGCCCCGCTGCGACCTGCGCGCGCTGGTGCTGAATTTCCGCGGCGCGGAGATGACGGCGCAGGTCGTGCGAGACCTCGTCGCGATGGATGACGTCTGCGTGTCGGTCGCCGTGCTCGACAACGGCTCCGGCGAGGCCGAGCAGGCGGCGCTCGCGGCGCAGCTCGACGCGCTGGACGTCGGTCCACACGAGGTGCAGCTGGTCGCTTCGTCGCGGAACCTCGGCTTCGCAGCGGCGATGACCGGCGGCCTGCGCGACGCCGTTGTCGCCGGCTACGAGCACGTGCTCGTGTGCAACAACGACCTCCGGCTGCCTCGCGGCAGCGTGCGGCCCCTGCTCGAAGTGCTGCGCAACGACCGCGCGGTCGCCGCGGTCGGCCCGACGATCCTCGACGCCGACGGCGCCGTCTGGGCCGAGGGCGGCGAGCTGGGCTTCACCAGCAACGCCCTGCGGCTGCGCCGCCACGGCCGGGCGCCGACGAGCACGTCGTCGGGTCCGGAGGAGGTGGACTTCCTTACCGGCGCCTGCGTCCTGCTGCGCGCAGACGCCGCCCTGGCCTGCGGCGGATTCCCCGACGACTACTTCATGTACTGGGAAGACGTCGCCTTGAGCTACGCGCTGCGGCGCGCGGGCCACGGCGTCGTGTGGGTGCCGTGGGTGCGCGTCCGCCACCTCGGCGGGCAGTCGTCCGGCGGCGGGCGGTCGCCGCTGCGCAAGTTCTTGATGGCCTGCAACGCGGTGCGCTTCCTCCGGGCGCACGGCTCGGCCCGCGCCTGGTTCGGCTGGCTGACGTTCGACGTGCTGCTCTGGCCGGCGTCGCTGCTGGCCGGCCCCGCCGCGGCGCTGGCCAAGCTGCGCGGCACCTGGCGCGGGCTGCTCGGCCATCGTCCCTCGGAGCAGGACGTCGCCCGCTACCTCGGCGAGCCCGGGCCGCCCGCCTAGCCTGCGCCGTCGACAGCGGCGGGGGGCTCGGGCCAGACGTCTCGGTTCGCGGCTCCCGCGAACTCGCGCGCGATCGCCTGGTCGAGCGGGCTGTCCGTCCGCCGCGACGTCGCGATCACCGTCAGCGAGCCGCCCGTTGCGGTCTGCCGCGCCGCGCACCGCAGCGCGTTGGCGGCGAGCGGCGCGCGCGCGTCGAGGCCGGGCTGGATCCACGCGCCCGAAGGCGCCTCGCTGCGCGCGCGGGCGTGGGTCAGCGCCGTCAGCGAGTCGAGCAGCAGGATCGCGTCGCGGCCGCGCTCGACCTCGCGCATCGCCGCGTGCAGCGTGAGGTGCGCCAGCTGGGTCGCGCGCCGCGGCTCGGCCGCGAACTCGGCGCCGACCACCCGGACGCCGC
>JBMHDP010000282.1:0-4124 GCA_049889335.1 Planctomycetota bacterium | reverse complement strand
CGTTCACCGGCGCGCCGGGCAAGTTCGTCAAGCGCGAGGACACGGTCCGCTCCTTCAAGGAGATCCTCGAGGGCAAGCACGACGAGCTGCCGGAGTCGGCGTTCTACATGTGCGGCGGCATCGAAGAGGCCGTCGCCCGCGCCGAGAAGTAGCCGACCGAGCCGTCGCCGCCGTCGTCGCCCCGCCTCTGACCGCCTCCCAAGCCCCCCGAACGCTCCTGCCATGGCCGACCTCCACCTGCGCATCGTCACCCCGGACCGCACGATCGTGGACCGCTTGGTCTCCTCGGTGTCGTTCGTCGGCACGGACGGCTGCTACGGCGTGCTGCCGCGGCACGCGCCGCTGCTGACCGGCGTCGCGCAGAGCGGCACGGCGACGATCGTCGAGACCGACGGGACCTCGGACGAGCTGTTCATCAGTGACGGCTTCGCGCAGGTGCAGAACAACGTGCTGACGCTGGTGTGCGAAGCGGGCGAGTTCGCCGGCGAGATCGACGTCGAGCGGGCCAAGCGAAAGGAGCAGGAGGCCCGCGAGAAGATGGCCGGCCTGTCCAAGCTCAGCGAGGAGTTCCTCAAGGCGGAGGCCTCGCTCCGCAAGGCGCTGGCGCGCGAGCGCCTCGCCAGCAAGCGCTCGGGCACCGGCAGCATCGGCTAGTCCGCAGCGTCCGCCGTCGCCGGCGGTTCGTAGACGTCTGTGGTTCGCGCGCTCGCGCGGCTGTCCAGGTGGATTCGCGCGTCGGGCGAAGCCGCGGTCGCACCGGACCTTCGGGCCGCGCCCGCTGCCGGCGCCGGGGGGTCGTGACCGCTGCGCCGCGACCGGCTAACGTGTTCGCTCCCGAACCGGGACCGATAGCCATGAATCCGATCCGTACCGTCACGCTCGCTGCCGCCGCGCTGCTCGCCTCGCCGCTCGCCCTCGCCCAGGACTCCGCCCAGGGCGGGATCCCTGCCTGCGAGGACATGAAGAAGACCGCCTCCGGGCTGGAGTGGGGCGTGCTCGCGAAGGGCTCGGACGAGCCCGGTCCCTCGGACGGGGACACGGTCGAGGTCCACTACACCGGCTGGCTCACGGACGGCACCAAGTTCGACAGCTCGCGCGACCGCGGGCAGACCACGCGCTTCGGCGTCAACCAGGTGATCCCTGGCTGGACCGAGGGCCTCAAGCTCATGTCGCCCGGCATGCGCTGCAAGTTCGTCATCCCCGGTGACCTCGCCTACGGCCCGCAGGGTCGGCCGCCGAAGATCCCTGCCAACGCGACGCTGGTGTTCGACGTCGAGCTGGTCTCGGTGACGCGCATGCCGAAGATGCCGCCGAGCGTCGCGGCCAAGCAGAAGGTGCTCGAGAACGGCTGCAAGTTCGAGGTCCTCAAGGTCGGCACCGGCGCCATGATCGGCGACGGCGAGGGCGTCACGCTGCGCTACGCCATCTGGAAGGAGGACGGCACGATCCTCGACTGCACCGAGAAGAGCGGCCGCAAGATGGGCGGCACGCTGGAGGCGCTGCAGTGGCCGTTCATGAAGGACCTCATCAAGAACATGAAGGTCGGCGAGGTGATCCGCGCTGAGGTGCCGGAGTCCGCGCTGCCGCAGGCCCGCGCCAACACCGTGTGGGAGCTGGAGCTGGTCGGGACCACGAAGGTCCCGAAGTTCCGCGCGCTCGACAAGACCAAGGTCGTGACCACCGACTCCGGCCTCAAGTACGAGGTGATCGACCAGGGCGAGGGCGACGAGCCGGTCGCCGCGGACACGGTCATGGCCCACTACACGGGCTGGCTCACCGACGGCACCATGTTCGACAGCTCGCACGCGCGCGGGGAGCCGACGTCGTTCCCGCTCACGCGCGTGATCAAGGGCTGGACCGAAGGCCTGCAGCTGATGAAGCCGGGCGGTAAGTTTCTGTTCGAGATCCCCTCGGAGCTCGGCTACGGCGCGCGGCAGAGCGGCAAGATCCCGCCGAACTCGACCCTGATCTTCCTGGTCGAGCTGGTCGAGGTGCAGCGCTAGCGCCGGCGCGTCCGCGGCTCAGGGCTGCGCCGCGCCCAGCTGCCCGCAGCCGCCCATCACCGAGCGGCCCTTGGTGATCCGGCGGCGCACCGCCACGCCGCGCCCGCGCAGCAGCGCCGCGAACCGCGCGACCTCCGCCTCGCTCGGGGCGCGCGTGATCGGGGCTGTGCCCGGGTTGTAGGGGATCAGGTGCAGCAGCGCGCGGCCGAGCGGCGCCAAGAACGCGGCCACCGCGTCCGCGTCCGCGGCGCGGTCGTTGATCCCCGGCAGCAGGCACCAGTGGATCGACAGCGTGTGGTTGCGGCGCTGTCGGAAGCGCAGCAACGCCTGCTGGATCTCGGCCAGCGGGTAGCGCACCGACCGCGGCATGATCCGCGCGCGCGCTTCGTCGTCGGCGTGGTTCAGGCTCAGCGCGAGGTTGAGCCGCTTGAAGCCCAGCTCGCGCAGCGCGTCGATGCCGGGGACGTGGCCGACGGTGCAGACCGTGAGCTTGTCGTGGGCGAAGGCGAGGCCGCGCGGGTCGGTGAGGACCTCGAGCGCGGGCAGCAGGCCGTCGAGGTTGTCGAGCGGCTCGCCCATGCCCTGGAACACGATCGTGTCGGGGTGTTCGCCGCGCGCGCGCCGCTCGAGCACGACCTGCGCCACGATCTCGGCCGCGGACAGGTTCCGCAGCAGCCCGAGGCGTCCGGTCTCGCAGAACGTGCAGGCGCGCGCGCAGCCGACCTGGGTCGAGACGCAGAGCGCGCGGCGGCCGCGGCCCATCGGCAGCGACACGCTCTCGACGACGCGCCCGTCGGTGAGCTGCAGCGCGCGTTTGTGCAGCTCGCCGTGCTCGGTGGCCTCGGTCTGGGTCCGCGTCACGGCGGGCAGCGTCAGCTCGGCGCGGTCGCGCCACAGCTTCGCGGCGCGCGGGCCGGCGCCCAGCGACACGGGGTCGAACGCGCCGTCGCGGGTCGCGGCCTGGTGCACGCGGGGCGCGAAGCCCGCGCCCTTGCGCTCCCCGAACCACGCGGCCGCAGCCGCCTGGAGCCGCGCGCTCGGCGTGCCGAGCAGCGGGAGCTTCTCTGGGTGGGGGACGGTCATCGTGCAGGGTCTCGACCGAACTCTACTTGCTACCGACGCCTCGACGCCACGCGCGGCGGAGCGGCGGCCGGCGGCGAATCGCAGCGGCGAGAAAAAGCCCCACGGGCTGCGCTCGATCGGGCAAGATCGGACGCCATGGCGACCGATCCAGGGGCGGACCGCGCGGCGGTGCTGGAGGCGCGCTCCGTGTTCCGACTCCGCAGCGTCGAGGGCCGCGAGCAGCCGATCGTCCGCGACGTGAGCTTCACGCTGCGACGCGGCGAGTTCGCGACGATCATGGGGCCGTCGGGCTCCGGCAAGTCCACGCTGCTGCACATGCTCGCAGGCCTCGACCGCCCGACGGCGGGGGAGGTCCTGGTCGACGGCGAGGACCTCGGCGCGGGCGACGAGGAGCGTCGCGCTTCGGTGCGGCGGCGCAAGATCGGCTTCATCTTCCAGTTCTTTCACCTGCTCCCCGACCTCACCGTCGAGGAGAACATCACGCTGCCGCTGCGGATCCTGGGTGAGCGACCGCGCCGCCACCGGGACCGGGTCGACAGCCTCTGCGACCTCCTCGGGATCGAGAAGCTGCGCGGCCGGCAGCCGTCGGCGCTGTCGGGCGGCGAGATGCAGCGGGCCTCGATCGCGCGCGCCCTGGTGACCCAGCCGCCGCTGGTGCTCGCCGACGAGCCCACGGGCAACCTCTCCAGCAAGGCCGGCGAGGAGGTCGTGGCGCTGCTGCGCGACGTCTGCACGCAGCTGTCGGCGACCATCCTGCTGGTGACGCACAACCCCCGCGACGCCGCGGCGGGCGACCGCGTCCTGTTCCTCCACGACGGCGCCCTGCTGCCGCAGGCCGAGCTCACGTCCGGTCCCTTCGATGTCGCTGACGTCTTTCATCGTCTCCAGGAACTGGGCGTCTAGCTGGCTGCGCATCCTGCTGACCCTGGTCGGGGTCGCGATGGGCGTGGCGATCGTGGTGGCCATCTACGTGATGGACTTCAACACGATCCAGAGCCGGCTGCTGCAGCAGGACCCGCAGCGCGGCTGGGTCGACCT
>JBMHDP010000281.1:0-16399 GCA_049889335.1 Planctomycetota bacterium | reverse complement strand
GGAGAAGGCGCGCGGGGTCCCGATCGTGCTGGCCGACGCGACCCGCGGCTCGGTGCTCGACGGCCTCGACGTCGGCCGCGCCCAGCTGGTCGTCCTGGCGGTCAACGACGCCGCGGCCACGCGCCGCATCGCGCAGCTCGTGGCGCAGCGCGCGCCGCACGCCCACGTGCTCGCCCGCGCCGTCTACGAGGGCGACGTCGACAGCCTGCTGCGCAGCGGCGCGCACGAGGTCGTGCCGCAGGAGCTCGAGGCCTCGGTCGAGATCCTGGTCCGCGTGCTGCGGCGGTTCCTGGTCCCCGACGACGAGATCGGCCGTCAGGTCCGCGCGACCCGCGCCCGCGCCGGCGTCGGCGGCCGCGCGGCGGCGCCGGAGGGAGCCGAGGCGGTCGCGAGCTTCCTGCCGGGCCTGTCGTTCGCGGTGCACGCGGTGCAGCCGGGCGCGCCGGTCGCCGGCCGCGCGCTCGCCGAGTCCGGGGTCCGCCGCCGCACCGGCTGCAGCGTCGTCGCCGTCCGCCGCGGCGACCGGTGCCTCTCCGAGGTCCACCCGCAGACGGCCCTCGAGGTCGGGGACACGGTCGTCCTGATCGGGCCGCGGTTGCGTCTCGCGGACGCCGGTGAGATGTTCGCATCGCCGGCGGCCGATCCGACGACTCACGACGCATGAAGCTCAACTACACCTGGATGGCGCTGCTCTGCATGGGGCTCTCGGTGCCGCTGGTCTACCGGCTCGCCAACCGCGGGGTGCAGAGCGACCGGCCCACGGTGCGGTTCGCCACCTACAACCTCGCGCTCCATCGCCCGGCGCCGGGCGCGCTGCTGGACGAGCTGCGCGGGGGAGCTTCCGAGCCCGCGCGCCGGCTGGCCGAGGTGATCCAGCGGGCGCGCGTCGACGTCATCCTGCTCAACGAGCTCGACTGGGACGACGCGGGCGCGGCGGCCGCGGTGTTCGCGGACGAGTACCTCGCGGTGTCGCAGGGTGGCCAGGACCCGATCGAGTTCCCTTACCGCTTCGCGGCCGCGGTCAACACCGGCGTGCCGTCCGGCATGGACCTCGACTCCGACGGCGCGGTCGCGGGGCCGCAGGACGCGTACGGCTACGGGAGCTTCCCCGGCCAGTACGGCATGGCGCTGCTCTCGCGCTATCCGATCCTCGAGGAGCAGGCGCGCACCTTCCGTCAGCTGAGGTGGAGCGAAATGCCGGGCGCGCTGCGCCCGCAGGGCTACTACTCCGACGAGGTCTGGCAGGGCCTGCGGCTCTCCTCGAAGAGCCACTGGGACGTGCCGATCGGCATCGGCACGCGCGCCGACGGCTACGTGGTCCACGCGCTGTGCAGCCACCCGACGCCGCCTGCGTTCGACGGCGAAGAAGACCGCAACGGACGCCGCAACCACGACGAGGTGCGCTTCTGGGTCGACTACCTCACCCCTGGGCAGGGACGCTGGATCGTCGACGACGCGGGCGTCGCGGGCGGGCTCGCGCCGGACGCCTCGTTCGTGGTGCTGGGGGACCTCAACTGCGACCCGGTCGACGGCGACGCGCAGCGGGCGGCGCTGCGGGCGCTGCTCGCGCACCCGCGGGTCACCGACCCGGCGCCGAAGAGTCCGGGCGGCCCGGAGCAGCAGCTCAAGCAGTTCGGCGTCAACATGCGCCACGAGGGCGACCCGGGGCTCGACACCGGCGACTTCGCCGACCTGCCGGGGGAGGGGCCGGGGAACCTGCGCGTCGACTACGCGCTGCCTTCGAGCGACCTCGCGGTCGCGGGAGCGGCCGTCTTCTGGCCGCGAGCCTTCGAGCAGACGCTGAAGCTCGCGGAGGCCTCCGATCACCGGCTCGTGTGGGTCGAGTTCTCTCGGCCGTAGGGCGGGCGGGCCGCCCGCCAGTTTGTTGCGGGTTCGGTTTGGAGGTGCCTCATCGTTGCGGCACCATGGAGGGCCGACTCGGGTCCACCCCTCTCCCGTAGCCAGTGACCAACTACCTCCTCTTCGGTCTGTTCGCGGCCACCCTCCTGGGCATCGCCAGGTTCCACAAATACGCGGTGCAGATCGCGGCGAGCGGCCTGGTCGGCGTGCTCGCGATCCGGTTCTCGACGGGCTTCGACGTCGGTCACCACTTCGCCCACGAGGCCAAGGAGCTGGTCAACCTCTCCGGCCTGCTGCTGGGCTTCGCGATCCTGGCCGACTACTTCGAGCGCAGCTACATGCCGGAGAAGCTGGCCGAGAAGCTGCCCACTGGGAAGATCGGTCCGTTCCTGCTGCTGCTGCTGATCGCCGTGCTGTCGGCGCTGCTCGACAACATCGCGGCGGCGCTGATCGGCGGCGCCGCCGCGATCACGTTGTTCAAGCGGAAGGTCCACATCGGCTACCTCGCGGCGATGGTCGCGGCCTCGAACGCCGGCGGGGCGGGGTCGGTGATCGGGGACACCACGACGACCATGATCTGGATCGGCGGCGCCTCGCCGCTCTGGGTCGTCGAGGCCGCGATCGGCGCGGTGGTCGCGATCGCGTTCTTCGGGGTGTTCGCCAGCGCGCAGCAGAACTCGCTGCAGCCGCTGATCCGCCCCGAGGAGACGTCTCCGCCGGTCGACAAGAAGAAGCTGGTGATCGTCGGCATGATCATCACCGGCACGATCTGGGCCAACATCGAGCTGCAGCTGCCCGCCCTCGGGGTCTGGATCGCGATCGCGCTCGGCCAGCTGCTCAGCAAGGCGAACTGGAAGGCGCTGCCGCACGCCGCGCACGGCATGGTGTTCCTGGTGTGCCTGGTCGCGGCCGCGTCGATGATGCCCGTCGAGGAGCTGCCCGCGCCGTCCGAGTGGACCGCGCTCGGGCTCGGCTTCGTCTCCGCCTTCTTCGACAATATCCCGCTGACCAAGCTGGCGATCGACCAGGACGGCTACGACTGGGGCCTGTTGGCCTACACCGTCGGCTACGGCGGCTCGATGCTGTGGTTCGGCTCGTCGGCCGGCGTGGCGCTCGCGGGGCTGTTCACCGAGGCCAAGTCGGTCAAGAACTGGCTGATCCACGGCTGGCACGTCGCCGTCGGCTACGTGCTGGGCTTCTTCGCGATGCTCGCGGTCATGGGCTGGCACCCGCAGCAGATGCCGGGCGGCGCGAGCGCGGCCGCGGGCCACGAGGCGCACGGCGCGCCGATCGAGGCCGGCCACGACAAGGGCCGCTAGCCTCCCCGCCCCGCTCTGCAGGTCCCGATCTGCGCGCAGCAGGTCGCCGGCTGCGCGCGGCGGGACGCCGGCTGGTCGCAGCGGCTTATCGGCGTCACTGGCGGTCCATCGCCATCACCAGCAGCTCGGCGTCGTTGCCGCGCACCGCGCTGTTGGTGAAGGGCAGCAGGCAGACGCTCGGCGTGGTGACGTGCGTGACGAGCATGCCGTCCCGGTGATCTACCGCGACCTCGATGTCGCCGATCTGCATCGCGACGCGCGCGGGGCCGAGCAGGGAGTCGCCGCCGCCCTGTTCGAGCGCGACCTCTGCGCGCAGCCGGACCTTCAGCCAGTTGGCGAGGTGCAGCGCCGAGGTGCGCGCCTCGCGGCTGTGCTGGAGCGTCGCGCGAACCGGCGTGCCCGGTCGCCACTCGAACCGCTCGAAGGCCTCGGCGAGCGCGCGCCGCCAAGGCTGCAGGCGGAGCCAGCTGAGGTCGCTGATGCGCTCGCCGCGCACGCGGCGTTCGCGCAGCATCGGCAGCTCGCGCTCGGGGTCGCCGAACGAGCGCGAGTCCACGATCGTGTGCTCGCACATCTCGAGCAGCAGCTCGAGGTTCCGCTCGTCCTCGGGCCAGGGCAGCGCCCAGAGCATGTGACAGGGCAGCTCGTCGAGGATCACGGGGCGCAGCAGCCCGGGCGCGCGCCGCAGGTCGTCGCGCCGCAGCCGCAGCACGATCTGCTCCAGGACGATGTCGCGCAGCGGGCCGTGCTTGCGCGTCGTCGCCGTCAGCTCCGCGACCTCCGTCGGCGCGTCGTCGTCGATCACCAGCAGGAACGCGCGGCACGGCGAGCGTCGCTGCAGCTGCTCGGTCGCGTCGATCAGGCACTGCGCGTAGGCGACCTTGGCGACGCCGACGAAGTTCGCGGTGAGCGCGCGCGCGACGTCCGAGCCCTCCTGGTCCTGCATGCAGGCGTCCCAGAGGCGGCTGAGCGCGTCAGGGAGCTCGGTCCACGAAGCCTCGTAGGTCTGGGTGCGGTCGAAGGACGGGCCGTTCACGGCCGCCTCCACGTCCGGCCCTCGCCGAGCAGCGTGTCGGCCTCCTGGGGGCCCCAGGTGCCGGCCGTGTACTCCGCCGGCGGGTGGCTCGACTGCCGCCAGCCGGCCAGGATCGAGTCGACGATGCGCCACGCCTCCTCGACCTCGTCGGCGCGCGCGAACAGGGTGCCGTCGCCGAGCATCGCGTCGAGCAGCAGCCGCTCGTAGGCGTCGGCGGTCTCGCTGCCGAACGCCGTCCCGTAGCGGAAGTCCATCCGCACGTCGCGGATCCGGACGTCGGGGCCCGGCACCTTGGCGCCGAAGCGCATGGCCACGCCTTCGTCGGGCTGGATCCGCAGCAGCAGCACGTTGGGGGACGGGGACCGGCTGGCGTCGAAGAGCGCGTGCGGCGGCTCCTTGAACTGGATCGCGACCTCCGTCGCGCGCCGCGGCATGCGCTTCGCGGAGCGCAGGAAGAACGGCGTCCGCGCCCAGCGCCAGTTGTCGAGCTGGAGGCGCACGGCTGCGTAGGTCTCCGTGACCGAGTCGGCCGCGACGCCGTCCTCGTCGCGGTAGCCGTTGACGTCCTCGCCGCCGAACGACCCCGCGGTGTACTGCGCGCGGACGGTAGCGAACTCGACCTCCTCGGGGTCGAACGAGCGGATCGCCTTGAGCACCTTGACCTTCTCGTCGCGCACGGCGTCGGCGGTCATCGAGGCGGGCGGCTCCATCGCGACCAGCGTCAGCACCTGCATGAGGTGGTTCTGGATCATGTCGCGGATGATGCCGGACTCCTCGAAGTAGCCGCCGCGCGTGCCGACCCCGATGGACTCCGCGACCGTGATCTGCACGCTGTCGACGAACTTCTCGTTCCAGAGCGGCTCGAAGATCCCGTTGGCGAACCGCAGCGCGAGGATGTTCTGGACCGTCTCCTTGCCAAGGTAGTGGTCGATGCGGAACACCTGGCGCTCGGCGAAGGCGGCGTTGACCTGACGGTTGAGCGCCGCGGCGGTCTCCAGGTCGCGACCGAACGGCTTCTCGACGATCACGCGCGAGAAGCAGCCGTCCTGTTCGGTCGAGAGGCCCGAGGCCGCGAGGTTCTCCAGGATGCTCGAGTAGGCGCTCGGCGGGGTGGCCAGGTAGAAGATCCGGTTGCCTGCGGTGCCCCGCGCGCGATCGATCGCGTCGAGCCGCTCCTTGAGGGCGGCGTAGCCGTCGGCGTCTGCGAAGTCGGCCTGGTGGTAGGCGAAGGCGTCCTGGTGCTCCTCGAAGTGCGCCGACGTGTCGGGGCGCCCGTACTGCGCGACGCCCTCGGCCAGCACCTCGCGGAACGAGGCGTCGGTCCAGGGGCGGCGGGCGAAGCCGACCACGCCGAAGCTCGCGGGCAGCAGCCCGTCCTTGCTGAGCCCCATCAAGGAGGGCACCAGCTTGCGCTTGGTCAGGTCTCCCGTCGCGCCGAAGATGACCAGCACGCAGGGCTTGGCCGAGCGCGCCTTGTGCAGCTCGTCAGCCAGAGGGTTGAGGCTCGTGTCCGCCATGCGGCGACGAGTTTGCCACCCCCGCCGTCGGGATTCTCGCCTCGAAAACGGAAGAGCGAGGGCGCGGCTCAGGCCGGCGTCGCCGTCGCCGTCGCCCGGCCGCTACTGCTTGTCGAGCAGGCGCTGGATCCGGAGCGCGAAGTTCCGGCCGTTCTCCACCTGCGCGTCCGCGCTGTAGTGGAGCCCGTCGAAGTTGGCGGGCGAGGCGAACGGCGCTCTGCCGCCGAGCGAGAGCGCGGCGACCGGGGAGACCTCGACGTACGGGTCTCCGCGCGCGATGTCGCGGTAGGCGGCGTTCACGAGCGCCGCGTAGGGCCAGTTGTCGTTCTCTTTGATCAGCCCGAGGACCACGCCGATCTTGTGCTCGGCGACCGTCGTGTAGCCGCGGGAGTGCAGCTGGGACCGCAGCCACGCGATCAGCCGCGTCATCCGGCCCTTGGCCTTGCCGGCGTTGCCGAGGGTCAGGGAGTCGCTCTCGCCGAGCTGCACGCCGATCACGCGCATGTCCATCCGGCGGTTGTCGAGCGCCAGCAGGCGGCTGGTCTGGGCGCAGTAGCCCTGGATGAACGACCGCGCCAGCGACGCGGGGCGCCGCGTGCGCGTCTGGATCGCGTAGGTCGTGAGCGGCGCGGGCGCGCTGCTGAACGACGGGGCCCAGACGAGCACGCTCAGGGTGTCGGCGGAGTTGCCGAGGATCAGCCCGACGCACCTGTCGGCGACGACCCAGTGCCCGGCCCACTGGTTGGGCGTCCACGACCGCTCGGCGTCGTGCAGGGTGGCCGCGCCGGACCGGAAGCTCGTGGCGCTCGTGACCGTGCCGACGGCGACCGTGTGGGCCTCGTAGGCGTCGTCGTTGCCGCCCCACGCAATGTCCGGGTCGAAGCTGTCGAACGAGTTGAGCCAGAGGAACGCGCCGGAGTGCCGGAACGGCACCGAGGCGCCCGGCGGCTGCGACTTCAGGTAGGCGCCGCCGATGGCCAGCTTCACGTTGACGATGTGCTCGTCCAGGTGGGCGCTGAGCGCGTAGGACGCCATCAGGTCCGGCCCGAAGCTGCGGGCGCCGGTGCCGTAGAGGTCGGGGGTCAGGTTCGGCTGGTAGTCGAAGCCGCCGACCCGGACGGCGGCGCTCGCCCAGCCGTCGAAGGTCATCGGTTGGATCCGGCCCACGGAGTCCGTGAACTGGTTGACGTCGACCTGGTAGTAGCTGATCGCCGCCTCCAGCAGGCTGTCGTCGGGGAGCGTGTGCTTGCGCATCGTGACGCGGTCGCAGACGCCCTGCATGTTCGACTGTCCGATCCAGCCCAGCGTCAGCTGCGGACGCTGCGCCGGCAGCGCCGTGGCGAGCGCGCAGAGCACCGTCGCCGCGGCGCTCGCTGCGCCTGCCAAGGGGGCGGGAAGGGACATCTCCCCAAGAAACACCATCGGAGGGTGCCGGCTCAAGGACCGTCTCGCGCGGTCTCTGCGCCGCAGGACGCTGCAGCGAACCGCGCCGACGGCGCAGCGGACGAGGCGCCGGCGATGTCTGCGCGGCGCCGTAAGTCAGCGTCCCGTGCGGGGTTCCCGGGCGCCGGGGAACGCGCGCAGGTCGACGGGGACGACGAGCAGCCGACGTCGACCGCCCGCGGCGAACAGCTCGCAGGTCCAGTCGCGCCAGTCCCCGTCCGCGCGCGGCGGGAAGACCTCCCGCTCGAGCACGAAGGCGCGGCGCTGCTCGACGAGGCCGCGCAGCGCGTCGCACAGCGGTCCCGGCGCGCGCTCGCGCATCGACCCGAGCACGCGGAGCGCGCGCTCGTATTCGATACCGGCCAGCGGCCAGGACTCGTAGAGGGCGCCGTCGTCGCCGAGCACGCGCGCCGACCGGCCGTCGAGGAACGTCGCCCGGAGCCGGTCGAGGGTCTGCGCCGCGTCGCCGGCGACGACCTCGACGGTCGGCTGCGGCGGGCCCGGGTCGTAGGGCAGCCGGCCCGCCACGCCCTGCAGGCGCACGACGGTGTAGGAGATCAGCGCGCTCGCGAGCAGGACCAGGGCGAAGACCGGGAACCTGCGGCGGCTGGGCGCGTTCGGCGCGGCCGCGCTCAAGAGATCGACAGCATGCGATCGAGCGGCAGCCTCGCCCGCGCTCGCAGCTCCTCGTCCATCTCGACCCGGGGCTGCAGGTCGCGCAGCGCGAGGTAGATCTTCTCCATCGTGTTCAGCTTCATGTGCGGGCAGCTGTTGCAGCCCTGGCACGCGGCGCTGCGGTCCTCGTAGGGCACCGGGATCAGCTCCTTTTGGGGCGCGTGCTTCTTCATCGTGTGCAGGATGCCGGTCTCGGTGCCGACGATGTACTTGCTGCACTCGTCCTGCTGCACGAACTGCAGCAGCTTGGACGTCGAGCCGACGAAGTCGGCGAGCAGCAGCACGTGGTCCTCGCACTCCGGGTGCGCGATGAACTTCGCGTCGGGGTGCTGCGCCTTGAGCTTGACGATCTTCTGCGAGCTGAAGGTCTCGTGCACCATGCAGGCGCCCGGCCACAGGTCCATCTGACGCCCGGTCTTCTTCATCAGGAACGCGCCGAGGTTCTTGTCCGGGCCGAACAGGATCGGCCGATCGGCGGGGATCGACGCGATCACCTGCTCGGCGTTCGACGAGGTGCAGATCATGTCCGCCTCGGCCTTCGTGCCGGCGCTGCAGTTGATGTACATGACCACGAAGTGGTCGGGGTGCTGAGCCTTCCAGGCGCGCAGCTGGTCGGGCGGGCACTGCTCGGCGAGCGAGCAGCCCGCGTCGAGGTCGGGGAGCACGACCGTCTTGGACGGGTTGAGGATCTTGGCCGTCTCGGCCATGAAGTGGACCCCGCAGAAGAGGATGACCTCGGCGTCCTTCGCGTCGCGGGCGCGCTTGGCGAGGTCGAGCGAGTCGCCGAGGTGGTCGGCGACGTCCTGGATGTCGGGGTCCTGGTAGTAGTGCGCCAGGATCACGGCCTTTCGCTCCTCACGCAGCCGATCGATCGCTGCGAAGAGGTCGAGCGTCGGGTCGATCGAGCCCACGTCCGGGGGCGAGGAGGAGGTCATGGCGCGATCATCGGCCAAAGACCGCGAGGTGCCAAGCTTCGGGCGGGGCCGTCCGTCGACGGGCGCGCGGCTAGCCGTCGCTGCCCTTCTTTGCGGCGGCCTTCTTGGAGGCGGCCTTCTTGGTGGTCTTCTTCGCCGCCTTCTTGGCGGTCTTCTTCACCACCTTCTTGGCCTTCTTCTTCGCTGCCTTCTTCTTGGCCTTCTTCTTGGCGGGGCCCTTGGCCGCCCGCGCGTCGATCAGCTCGACGGCGCGCGCCAGCGTCAGGTCCTCTTCCTTCTCGTCCTTGGGCAGGGACGCGTTGGTGGTGCCGTCCGAGACGTAGGGGCCGTAGCGTCCGTCGAAGAGCTTGATCGGCAGCTCGGACTCGGGGTGGTTGCCGAGCTCCTTCTTGGGCTGCGCCGCGGCGCGGCGGCCGCGCTGCTTGGGCTCGCTGAAGAGCTTGAGCGCCTCCTCCATGGTGAAGGTCAGCGGCGAGCCGCCGGCGGGGATGCTGCGCGTGTCCGTGCCCCACTTGAGGTAGGGGCCGAAGCGGCCGTTGGCGGCCATCAGCGGCAGCTCGTCCGGCTCCTCTGCGAGCGGCGGCTTGCCGACGCCGACGGTGCGCGGCAGCGCGAGCGTCGCCAGCGCCTCCTGCAGGGTGACGGTGTCCGGCTCCATGCCCTTCAGGAGCGACGCCATCTTGGGCTTCTCCTCCTTCTTGAGCTTCTTGCCCTTGGGCACCTCGGGCATCTCGCCGAGCTGGAAGTAGGGGCCGAAGCGGCCGACCTTGAGGTAGACCGTCTTGCCGGACTCCGGGTCGCTGCCGAGCTCCTTGGGGCCCTCGGCGCCCTTCTCGATCAGCTCCAGCGCGCGCGCCAGCGTCAGCTCGTCTGGCGGCGTCTCGTCCGGCACCGGCGCGGTCTTGTCGCCGCAGGAAAGGAACGGCCCGTAGCGTCCGACGCGGACCTCGACCAGCTCGCCGTCTGGGTCGTCGCCGAGCGGGATCGAGCAGATCTTGCGCGGGTCGATGTCGTCCTGCACGGCGCCGATGCGGTCCTGCAGGCCCGGCGAGCCGTTGCCGAGGTAGAAGTGCTTGAGGTAGTCGTTGCGGGTCGCCTTGCCGTTGCTGATCTCGTCGAGGTCGCTCTCCATCTTGGCGGTGAACGTGTAGTCGACGAGCCAGCCGAGGTACTGCGCGAGCAGGTCGACGACGGCGAACGCGGTGAAGGTGGGCACCAGCGCCGAGCCCTTCTTCCAGACGTATTGGCGGCGCACGATCGTCTCGATGATCGCCGCGTAGGTGGACGGCCGGCCGATGCCGCGCGCCTCGAGCTCCTTGATCAGGCCGGCTTCGGTCACGCGCCCGGGCGGCTGCGTGGTGTGGCCCGAAGGCGCCAGCTCGTTCGCGGCCGCGTGCTCGCCTTCTTGGAGGCTCGGCAGCACGCGCTCGGCGTCGGCCTTCGCGCCCTCGGCGTCGGCGTCGTCGAGGTCCTCGACGTAGGCCAGCCGGTAGCCGGCGAAGTCGACCGTCTTGCCAGTCGCGCCGAAGCGCGCCTCGCCGTGCTCCTGCGACTGCATCGTCAGCGCCATCGTGGTGCGCTGGCCCTTGGCGTCCTTCATCTGGCACGCGACCGTGCGCCGCCAGATCAGGTCGTAGAGCTTGCGCTCGTCGTCGCCCATCTCCGCGGAGAGGTCGTTCGGGTGCGTGAACGACTCGCCGGCGGGTCGCACGGCCTCGTGCGCCTCCTGGGCGTTCTTGACCTTGGTCGAGTAGGTGCGCGGCTGTTCGGGGACATACTCGGCGCCGAACTCCGACGTGATCAGCGCGCGCGCGGCGGCCACGGCCTGCGTCGACAGGGTCGTCGAGTCCGTGCGCATGTAGGTGATGAAGCCGTTCTCGTAGAGCCGCTGGGCGGCGCGCATCGTGCGCTGGGCGGCGAAGCGCAGCTTGCGGGCCGACTCCTGCTGCAGCGTCGAGGTCGTGAACGGCGGCTTGGGCCGCTCAGCGTAGGGCTTCTGCTCGACCTTGACGACCTGGGCGCGGCCGCCTCGGAATTCCTCCGCCAGCGCCCGGGCGACCGCCTCTGGCAGCACTGCGACGTCGCCGCCGTCCTTCTGGTCGGCGGTCTTGAGCTTGCCGGTGTCCGGGTCGAAGTGGCTGCCGTTGGCGACCCGCTTGCCGCCGATGGACTGCAGGTTGGCCGGGAACGCGAGCGCCTCCTCGCCGCCCTGGAGCGTGGCCTCCAGCGTCCAGTAGTCGGCGGGCACGAAGCGCATGCGCTCGCGCTCCCGCTCGACGATCAGCCGCACCGCGACCGACTGGACCCGGCCCGCCGACAGCTTCGGCTTGACCTTCTTCCAGAGCAGCGGAGATACGGTGTAGCCGTAGAGTCGGTCGACCAGGCGGCGCGTCTCCTGGGCCTCGACGAGGTCCATGTCGATCTCGCGCGGCGACTCCAAAGCCTTGAGGATGGCGGACTTGGTGATCTCGTGGAACACCAGGCGCTTGGTCTCGCACTTGGGCTTCAGCTCCTCGAGCAGGTGCCACGAGATCGACTCACCCTCACGGTCTTCATCCGTCGCGAGGTAGAGGGTCGAGGCGTCCTTGACCATCGACCGGAGCTTTCTGAGGTGCTCCTTCTTCTCGGCCGGCACCACGTAGAGGGCCTTGAAGTCCTCTGAGACGTCGATGCCGAGCTTCGCCCACTTCTCGCCCTTGAGCTTGGCGGGGACCTCGCTGGCGGTGCTCGGCAGGTCGCGGATGTGCCCGATGCTGGCCTCGATCCGGTAGTCCGAGCCCAGGTACTTGCCGATCGTGCGCGCCTTGGCCGGCGACTCGACGATCACGACGGGGGTTCCTTGTTGCTTCTTGCTGGCCATGGAGGAGGGCGGAGCCGTGCGTCTTGTTAGGGGGGCGTGCGACCGCGTGTCAAGCGTTGTCGGCGATCGGCAGCCGCCGCGCCGCTCCAGGAGCAGCTCCCCAAGCTCTTTTCAGGGAGCCGTTTCGGTCACGGTCGACGGGGGCGTGGGCGGGCGCTGCCGGGGACGTGCGCTGCGCCGGGGGACCTGTTCTCGGACAGGTCATCCAGTCTTCACGGCGCGTTGATCTGGGCTCCTAGCTTGCCTCGCGTTCCAAGGCGCCGCGTTCGCGGCGCCCACCCAGCAACGCTCACCAAGCAGCAAACCTACCCATGAACCGTCTCCACCTCCTGATCGTCGGCCTCGGCATCACCGCGGCGGCCTCGGCGCAAGCGGGCGCCTCGATCACCGGCGCCAACGGCGTCAACTACACCACCTTCTCGGGCTCGATCACGCTGAGCCCGTCGGACAACCCGCACTCGATCAACGGCGACGTCTACATCCAGCCGGGCGCGACGCTGACGATCCTCCCGGGCGTGCGCTTCGAGTCGGCCGCCGGCCAAAACGGCACGCTCGCGGTCTGCCGCGGCGCGCAGATCTACGCCGAGGGAACGGCCGACGCGCCGATCGTCTTCACCTCGGACGCCGACACCGGCGTCTACCGCCAGAACGCCAACAACGAGTGGGGCAACCTCACGGTCATGGGCGCGGGCTACATCTCCGAGGACGAGATCGCGACCAACACGGCGACCCCGTCGGCGACCAACTACGCCGACATGGAGGGCCTGACCCCGACGCTCGTCGGCCTCAACGACTACGGCGGCGGCAACGACAACGACGACAGCGGCACCATCGCCTACTGCACCTTCCAGTACGGCGGCATCGCCTCGATCCCCGGCAAGGAGCTGAACGGCCTCTCGCTCGGTGGCATCGGCCGCGGCACCGACATCCACCACGTCGAGGTCCTCAACAACATCGACGACGGCATCGAGGTCTGGGGCGGCACCGTCAACCTCAGCTACATCTCCATCTGGAACATCGGCGACGACAGCCTCGACATCGACCAAGGCTGGCGCGGCAAGGCGCAGTTCGGGCTGATCGTGCAGGGCGCCTCGAACACCGGCGCGCAGGGCTCGGGCTTCGGCGACAACGCGATGGAGATCGACGGCGCGGAGCGCTGTGACTGGCAGCCGGTCACGACCGCCGCGATCCACAACTTCACCGTCATCGGCGGCGGCCAGTCCGGCCCGTCGAGCAGCGGCCCGACCGACAACCTCGTCGAGTTCCGCGACAACGCCCGCGTGCAGTTCCTGAACTGCATCTTCATGGAGGGCGGCAAGGAGGTCTTCAACGACAAGGTCACCGACGGCGAGGTCAACAACAACACGACGGTCTGCGGCCCCGGCTCGGCCGTGCCGCAGATGGCGGCCCGCATGACCGCGGACGCGACGTCGTTCTACTCCAACAACGCGTTCTCGATCCCGGCCGTCGGCTACCAGGCGCAGGACCTGCGCGCCGGGCACAAGCAGGTCGAGCTGCGCGGATCGGTCTACTACAACAACCTCTCGACGACGGCCTACGCCGACGCTGTGGGCTTCGGCATCTTCCCGCAGTCGTTCCCGGTCGCCGGCACGAACCACGGCAACAACTCGATCGAGCTCAGCTCGCCGATCACGGCGCTGACCCGGAGCGCGACCGAGTTCGTCGCCTCGGGCCACTCGTACTTCCCGGTCACGTTCCTGGACCCGACCCCGACGGCCGCGGCCTCTACGGTCGCCGAGGTCAGCCTCAACGACGGCTTCTTCCGCAGCGCTCCCTACGCGGGCGGCTTCGCTCCCGGCAACAACTGGCTGATCGGCTGGAGCCGCACCAGCACCTACGGCCTGACGACGCAGCGCGGCGCGGGCGTCAGCGAGCCGATCCACGGCACCGAGATCGGCGGCGCGTTCGGCCACCCGGTCCTGTCGACGGCGGGCACCTGGGCGCCTGGCACCGCGGTCACGCAAGAGCTCGGCCCGCTGCCGCTCGGCCTGGGCTTCGTGATGTTCTCGACGGCGCCGGCCAACCCCGTCAACCCCGCCGCCGGCGTGCCGGTCGGCCTGTTCGGCGTCAGCACGCTGATCCCGTCGCCCACCGGCCTGCTGACGCTCGTCACCGGCGCCCCTGGCGGCAACGGGGCCTTCAGCCTCGCCATCCCGCCGGGCGTCAGCCTCAGCGGCCAGACCTTCTACTCGCAGGGCTTCGCCCTTGACGGGTCGACCGCGTCGGGCCTCTTCAGCGTCTCCAACGCGCAGCGTCACAACCTCTAATCCCAGACGAGAGGCGCGACACCGCCGCGGGCGGGTGGGGGCTTCGGCCGCCGCCCGCCTGCTGTGGTTTTGGCGCGCGGCCGCCGACGCGTCGTCCACGCGTCGCGCCGGCGACGCCTTCGCGACCGTTTGTCGCGGCGTTCACGGCGCGAAGTCGTGCCCTGGCCGAATCACAACCGTGTCTTGGCGGGATCTAAACAGGCGAACCTAGCCTGCTTGCTCGCAGCACGGCGGGCCGGCCCGCGTGCGCCCCGAACGACCCCGCTGTCAGCACCGCAACGTGACGCCGCTCTTGTTCCGTCGACGCTTCGCCTCTGCAGCCTCGCTGCACCCAGCAGCCGCTGGGACCCGGCCTGCGGCCCTGTTCGGGTGTGTCCTCGCGCTCGGGATCGCGGCAGCAGCCTGTGGGCGCGCGGTCGCCGAGCCTGCGCCCGTCGACGCGGAGGAGCCGAAGGCTATGCGCCCGCGCGACGTCGCGGACGCGGACGTCGCGCCGTTCCGGCGCGAGCTGCTCCAGCTCGCATTCGAAGCTGCTTCGAAGTTCCCCTCGACCCCGCACCGGAAGAACCGCGGCCGTGCGCAGGAAGAGGTCCTGGAGGCCTGCTTCGCGATCGGCCTGCCGAGGCTGGCGCTGCAGTTCGCACCTCAGGCCGAAGGCTGGCGTCGGGGCCTCGCCTATGCAGACGTCGCCTACCAGAGCGCGAGGCAGGGAGCGACCGAGCGCTTCGACGACTACCTCGCGCTGGCGGAGGCGGTCGTCGCCGCGGAGAGCGCAGCGCCCAACTTCCAGCGTTGGCGCGTCGACAAGGTCCGCCAGAAGATCTCCCGCGCGCTGGCTGCGTGCGGGCGAACGGAGAAGGCGCTCGAGGTCGCCGCTGCCATCGACTCGGCCTCGCGCGCCTCGGTCGACGCGAACTGGACGGCGACGGTCGCGACCCGCGTGCAGGACACGGACGCAGCGCAGGCGCG
The DNA here is from genome assembly GCA_049889335.1 of Planctomycetota bacterium. Classification (GTDB taxonomy): domain Bacteria; phylum Planctomycetota; class UBA1135; order UBA1135; family UBA2386. The sequence goes on along the minus strand of JBMHDP010000281.1, from coordinate 1,497 downwards.
TCGCGACCTGGAGGCCATCACCGAGTCCTGGGAGAACCAGAGCCTCGGGGAGCAGTACACCTCGCTGCTCGTGCTCAGCGCGCTGCACGGCCGCTTCTTCGCGGACGCCTCGCTCCGTGAAGAGCTCGAGGAGCGAGTCTTCCTCAGATACCTGAAGCTCCCCGCCGGGCTGCGTCTCGACGCCATGGCGCCGATGGTCGGCCACTGCCTCGCGAACGAGGACCTCGAGGGCGCCCGCGCGGTGATCTCGCGCATGGACGCGCTCGTCGCGCAGACCCGTTGGCGGACCGAGGACCGGCTGCCTCAGCTCGCGCGCATCGCCGAGCTGCGCGTCGACACCGGAGAGCCCGACCGTGCGCGCGCGGAGCTCGAGGCGGCCCTCGCGGTCTACCAGGCCGAGCGTGGCCAGATGTTCGACATCTACCGGTGCGAGGCGCTGCGCCCGGTCGCGCTCGGCTTCCACAAGCTCGGCGACGCCGAGCAGTTCGCGGGCCTGCTCGCGCTCGCTGTCGAGGAGGGCGCCGAGAACCCGAACGCGCGGCCGCGCTGCGACGACCTCGTCGCCACGTGCGTCGTGCTCGCGGAGCGCGGGATCGAGCCGCCTGTCGAGGTCATGGCGCGCCTCCGAGAGATCTCCGAGGGGCTGAAGGAGCCTTGGTAGACGTCCGCTCGCACCGGCTGCTCCTCGGCCTGGCTGCTGTCGTCGCAGCGGCCTCAGCGGTGCACGCCCAGCAGGTCGGCACGATCCGCGGGGCCGTGATCGACAAGGACTTCAACGAGCCGCTCCCTGGCGTGACGGTCAAGGTCTCGGGCGTCGACGAGCGCGTGACCACCGACGAGGACGGCGTCTTCGTGCTTCGCGGCCTGCGGCCGGACACCTACACGGCGGTGCTGGCCAAGGACGGCTACACCCGCAGCGTGGTGCAGCTTCGGGTCGTGGCCGGCCGGCAGACCAGCGAGCGCATCGAGATGCTCGGCGACTTCACGGACCTCGAGGAGTTCGTGGTGAGAGAGCAGCTCGAGCAGTCCCTCAACACCGAGCAGAAGGTCCTGGAGAACCGCTTCGACAACGCGGCGATGGTCGACGCGATCAGCTCGGAGCTGATGCAGGCCTCGGGCGCGGGCGACGCGGGCGACGCCCTGAGCCGGGTGGCCGGCGCCGGCACCAAGGACGGCAAGTCGGCCGTGATCCGCGGCCGGCCCGACCGCTACGTGGCGACGCAGGTCAACGGCGTGCTGTTCCCGAGCTCGGACGAGGACAAGCGCGCCGTCGAGCTCGACGTGTTCCCGACCAGCGCGCTGGAGACGGTCGAAGTCAGCAAGACCTTCACCCCCGACCAGCAGGGCAACGCGTCGGGCGGCGCCGTCAACGTCATCCTGCGCAGCGTCCCCGACCAGCCGTTCTTCGCCAACTACAGCGTCGGCACGAGCTACAACACGCAGACCACCGGTCGCCGCGACTTCCTCAGCTACGCCGACGGCGGCGTGCGCGCCTTC